>NZ_JAHDTH010000149.1 GCF_018531445.1 Pseudonocardia lacus | reverse complement strand
CCCCGTGGGCCCGTGCGCCGCGCGCACCGGCCCGCCCGTGCCAGCGGTCCGCCGCCGCGGCCCGGTGACCTCCTTGCGGAAGAGGGCGAGGACCTGGCCCAGCGGGCGCTCGTAGTCGATGCGATGGCCGAGGAACCTGGTGACGAGCACCGTGATGATCAACGCCCAGGCCACGGAGAAGAAGTCGAGCCCGATGCCGATCCGCCGCTGCACGAACATCACCGCGATCATGACCAGCAGGCCGAGGCCGTAGCTGACGTACCGCGCGCGCCAGGGGAACGTGGCCCGCGGCGGGCCCAACCACACGGCGTCGACGCGGTAGACCTCGTCGTCGGTCCGAACGAGCACCCCGTCACCCGATGAGCAGGCCGGCGAGGAAGTTCCCGATCACCGGACCCTGACCGGAGACCGCGATCCCGAGTGCGACGAGCCCGACCACGAGCCCGACGCTGCGCCGGGCCACGCCGGCGTTGTCACCACGGCCACCGATCCAGAGCAGGATGACGGCGATCCCGAGCAGGACGAGCGGAACGACGTTGTCCGTTATCCAGCCCTGGATCCCCCCCGTGTTAAGGCTCTGCGCGTACAGCGCAGCAGCCTCGGGTCCTGTCATGGTGGCTCCTCCTCATGGGCACTCAGCCCGAGGCTGCCGGCCACAAGATCCGACCTCGGGACGCTGGGCACCCGCCTGGTCGACTCGGCCCAACCGACTCCGAGTAGAACATGCTGACCAGGGGGAGTGTAGCCGGTCGGATATGCCGTCGCCCGGCTGGCGGACAGGCTGCGACAGTCGCTGAGCACAACCTCCGCCCGTCGGGGTGAATCGATTCGCACAACCCCGGAACGTCCGCCGACAACTGGACCGATTGAGTGACCCACGCCGCTCCGGCCGATCCGCCGTAACTGCTCCTACGGGTTAAAGTGCCCGGAGCGAGTCGGAGTTACCGGCTGGTAGGTCAGGTCGCGACGGCTCGGCGCGCGCGACACCCACAACGACCTGGGGCGGCAAACACGCTGCTCGACGAGCGTCCGCGCACCGCCATCGCCGGCGGTGCAGGCCTTGGGAGGGGAACGGCCCGTGGTTGTGAGATTGGTCATCGGACTGGCGCTGACGGTGGTGGCGCTGGCCTTCGCCGGGCGCCGGGCGCTGCAGATCTACAAGTTGATCAAGTCGGGGCAGCCGGCCCACGACCGGTCCGACGACCTGGGCCGCCGTCTGCGCACGCAGCTGACCGAGGTGTTCGGGCAGCGGCGGCTGCTGAAGTGGTCGGTGCCGGGCGCGGCGCACTTCTTCACGTTCTGGGCGTTCGTCATCCTGGCCACGGTCTACCTGGAGGCCTACGGGGCGCTTTTCGACCCGGACTTCCACATCCCGCTGATCGGCCGCTGGCCGGTGCTCGGGTTCCTGCAGGACACCATCGCCATGCTCTGCCTGCTCTCGCTGGGCGTGTTCACCGTCATCCGGATCCGCAACGCCCCCGACCGCAAGGCCCGGGCCAGCCGGTTCTACGGCAGCCACACCGGGGGCGCCTGGCTGATCCTGTTCATGATCTTCAACGTGCTGTGGACGCTGTTCTTCTTCCGGGCGGCGTCCTCGGCCCTGGGCGTGTTCCCCTACGAGTCCGGCGCGTGGGCCTCGATCTCCCTCGGCACGTTCTTCGAGGGGCTGTCCGAGCCGGCGCTTGAGGTCGTGGAGAGCATCGGGCTGCTGCTGCACATCGGCGTGATGCTGGTCTTCCTGATCATCGTCGCCTACAGCAAGCACCTGCACATCTTCACCGCGCCGATCAACGTCTCGGCCAAGCGCTACCCGAAGGCCCTCGGCCCGCTGCCGGTCATGACCTCCGGCGGCAAGCCGATCGACTTCGAGGATCCGGGCGAGGACGACGTCTTCGGCCGCGGCAAGATCGAGGACTTCACCTGGAAGGGCATGCTCGACTTCGCGACCTGCACCGAGTGCGGTCGCTGCCAGAGCCAGTGCCCGGCCTGGAACACCGGCAAGCCGCTCTCGCCGAAGCTCGTGATCATGGACCTGCGTGATCACCTGATGGCGAAGGCGCCCTACATCCTCGGCGACAAGACCATGCCCGAGGAGGGCGGGATCGACTTCTCGGCCGGCCTGTCCGACAACCGCGTGCACGGCGTGCCCGAGTCCGGCTTCGAGCGGGTGCACGGCTCCGGGCCCGAGCAGGCGGCCCGACCGCTGGTCGGCACCCTCGAGCAGGGCGGCGTCATCGACCCCGACGTCCTGTGGTCGTGCACCACCTGCGGCGCCTGCGTGGAGCAGTGCCCCGTCGACATCGAGCACGTCGACCACATCGTGGACATGCGCCGCCACCAGGTGCTGATCGAGTCGGAGTTCCCCTCCGAGCTGGGCGTGCTGTTCCGCAACCTGGAGAACAAGGGCAACCCCTGGGGCCAGAACGCCCGCGACCGCATGGACTGGACCAAGAACCTCGACTTCGAGGTCCCGGTCTTCGACGGCGAGCTCTCCGCCGAGACGGAGTACCTGTTCTGGATCGGCTGCGCGGGCGCCTTCGACGACAACGCCAAGAAGACGGTGCGCGCGACCGCCGAGCTGCTGCACCGGGCCGGCGTCGGCTACGTCGTGCTGGGCCCGGAGGAGACCTGCACCGGCGACCCGGCCCGCCGCTCGGGCAACGAGTTCCTGTTCCAGATGCTGGCGCAGCAGAACGTCGAGGTGCTCAACGCGGTGTTCGAGGACCGCGAGCCCGGCACCCGCAAGATCGTCACGACCTGCCCGCACTGCCTGAACACCCTGGGCCGCGAGTACCCGCAGCTCGACGGGCAGTACGAGGTCGTGCACCACACGCAGCTGCTGAACAAGCTGGTCCGCGAGGGCAAGCTGGTGCCGGTGGCCGCACCCGACGGCGGCGTCGACGTCACCTACCACGACCCGTGCTACCTCGGCCGGCACAACGAGATCTACGAGGAGCCGCGCGAGCTGGTCGGCGCGGCCGGCGTCCGGCTCACCGAGATGCCCCGCCACGCCGACCGGTCCTTCTGCTGCGGCGCGGGCGGCGCCCGCATGTGGATGGAGGAGAAGATCGGCAAGCGGGTGAACCTGGAGCGCGTGGACGAGGCACTGGGCACCGGCGCGGAGAAGATCGCCACCGGCTGCCCGTTCTGCCGCGTGATGTTCTCCGACGGGCTCACCCAGCGCCAGAGCGAGGACCAGGGCGCCGGCGTCGAGATCCTCGACGTCTCGCAGATGCTGCTGGCCTCGGTCAAGCGGGGCGACACCGCCACCGGCGGTGCGGCGAACAGCGAGGTCGACGCCGTCGGCGCGGGTGCCCCGCACACCGCGGACACCACCCCCACCAGCGGGACCCAGGCCAACGGCCCGGGTGACGAGTCGGCGACGACGGCGGACGCCGGGGGCGACGTCTCCGTCGGTGGCGGCGGGAGCACGGGCGGCGCGGAGCCCAAGGGCGCCAAGCCCGAGGGCAGCACGTCGCAGGACGAGCGCTCCGGAGAGGGCTGATCGACGAACCAGGGGCGCTACCGGTCGTGGAACCGGTGGCGCCCCTGGCGCTCGTCGTGCTGGCGCTGTCGCGCAGTCTCCGGTCGGCTGCGATCAGCAGGGGCGGAAGGCGGAGACCACGAACCTGCCGGGCGCGATCTCGGTGATGCTCAACCGGCCCAGCTGGGGCCCGGGCGGAGCTGCACCACCACTCCAGGTCATCGCACACGCATCGACCTCCCCGCCACCTGACCTGCGGGTCGTCGGGGCTTCGGCACGGCTGTAACCGTTCCGATCGGTCACCCGGGATGCCAGCTCGTGTACCGCCGCGGGGCAATCGGGCTGCCCCACCGAGGCCGCGAAGGGAGCCAGAGCTCCCTCACTCAGCAGGTTGTCGCAGATCGCGCCGGGGCTGTCGGCCGCGATCCTGCTCAGAATCGTCGGCAGGACCGCGTCCACGTTGCGGGCGCCCTGGTTGGTCTTGCCGATCTGGTTCTCGATCGCCGCTTCCTGCGCCTGCACCTGCTGCTCCTGGATCCGCGTCACCGCGAACCCGATCCCGGAGGCCAGGCACATCACCGCCCCGATCGCGGCCAGCCGCCACCACGGCAGCTGCGCGAGCCCGGCCAGCAGCACCCCGATGCTGGCCGCGAGCGCCCAGTCCCACGGCCCCGTGCTGAGCATCAGCCCGGCGACGACCACGAGACCGGCGAGGTGCAGGTCCCAGTTGCGCAGGAGCTTGTCGAGGCGCAGCAGCCGCAGCAGGATGACCGCCCCGGCGCCGGCCAGCCAGGGGATCACCGACCAGTCGGAGAACGGCCAGAGCAGCAGCGCGGCGGCGATGATGACGAGCCCGGCGGCGCCGCGGGGGGAGCGGGTGAAGCGCTTCCAGCTGAACCGGGGGCCGGGACCGGGCGCGGGGGGTGGTCCGGCGGGCGGGGGCGCGGGCCCGTCGGGGCGCACGGCCGGCAGCCGTGGCGGCGGGTCAGCGGGTCGCGGTTCCATCGCCGCCCGAGGATAGTGCGCGGACGGGGGACCGGTATCCGCCGTCGGTGGCCGCGGCTACAGCCACCCGTGGTCGCGCGCGACCCGCACGGCCTCCGACCGGCTGCCCGCGCCGAGCTTCTGCATCGCCGAGGACAGGTAGTTGCGCACGGTCCCGGGTGAGAGGTGCACGCGGCGGGCGATGTCGGCGGCCGTGCCGGCGGCGTCCACGCTGCGCAGCACGTCGAGCTCGCGGTCGGTGAGGGGGCAGTCCTCGGCGGTCAGCGCGGTCATCGCCAGGTCGGGGTCGACGTAGCGGCCGCCGCCGTGGACCCGCCGGATGACGTCGGCCAGCACGGAGGCCGACGCGCTCTTGGTCATGAAGGCGGCGGCCCCCGCGGCCAGCGCGCGGCGCAGCACGCCCGGGCGGGCGTGCCGGGTGAGGATCACGCACCGGGTGCCCGGCACGTTCGCCGCCACCCACTGGGCGACCTCGGCGCCGTCCATGCCGGGCATCTCCACGTCCAGCACGGCGATGTCCGGCCGGTGCTCGCGGACGGCGGCGACCGCCTCGTCGCCCGTGCCGGCCTCGGCGACGACCTCGAGGTCGGGCTCCAGGCCGAGCAGCGCGCCGACCGCTCCCCTGGTCAGCGACTCGTCGTCGGCCAGGACCACGCGGATCGCCTCCACATGGGGCAACCTAACCGATGGCGGGGCGGCGCGGGCGCCGTGCGTGACAGCTGTCATCGGAGGTCGGGACGGGGTGTCAGGCCGTTCGGTGATCGCCGGGCACTACTGGTCGGCGGCCGGTCGCGGGAGGGTCGGGGGATGCGGAGCAGCAGAGCTGAGCGGATCGCGGCGGGGCACCGGGCGCTGCGGCGGGGGCTCGTGGTGGCGGTCGTCGGGGTGCTGGCGATGATCGGATCGGGGTGCGCGGGGGCGGCCGCCGAGGCGCCGCCGGGCGACGACCCGCCGGCCGGGGCGGTGGACCCCGCGCTGGTCGGCGACTGGAGCGGCACGATCGAGGTGCCGGGCAGCCCGCTGGAGATCGGCATCACGCTGACCGCCGACGGCGGCACCTTCGACCTGCCCGCCCAGGGGCTGGCGGACCTGCCGCTGGCCGACCTGCGGGCCGCGGACGGCACGTTCGCCGCGGCGTTGCCGGGGGTCCCCGGCAACGCCCGCTTCGACGGCACGATCGCCGGCGACGCGATCAGCGGCGACTACACCCAGGGCGGCCAGAAGCTGCCGTTCGGCCTGCAGCGCGGGGCGCTGGCCGCGCCGGCCCGGCCGCAGGAGCCGAAGCCGCCGTTCCCGTACCGGAGCGAGGACGTCACCTACCCCGCCGACGGGTTCGACCTGGCCGGCACGCTGACGCTGCCCGAGGGCGAGGGCCCGTTCGCGGCCGTCGTGATGATCACCGGGAGCGGTCCGCAGGACCGCGACGAGGCCCTGGCCGGGCACAAGCCGTTCCTGGTGCTCTCCGACGCCATGACGCGCGCCGGCTACGCGGTGCTGCGCGTGGACGACCGCGGGGTCGGCGGTTCGGGCGGCGACTACGCCGCGGGCCGCTACGACGACATGGCCGCCGACGTGCTGGCCGGTGTGTCCTACCTGGCCGGGCGCCCGGAGATCGACCGGGCGAGGATCGGGCTGTTCGGGCACAGCGAGGGCGGCTACCTCGCCCCGCTGGCCGCGCAGCGCTCGGCGGGCGGCGTGGCGTTCGTGGTCATGATGGCCGGCCCCGCGGTGACCGGCGAGGAGATCCTCGCCCGGCAGAACGAGCTGCTGCTGGCCCAGGCCGGGCTGCCGCAGGCCGAGATCGACGCCCAGCTGGCCTACGTCCGGCAGCTGGCCCAGCTGCTGCGGGCCGGCGACGAGCAGGGCGCCCGGCAGCTGACGCGCGACCGGATCGCCGAGCAGCTGGCCGCGCTGCCGGAGGACCAGCGGCCCCCGGCCGACCAGATCGACGCCCAGGTCGAGGCCTCGTTCGTCGAGTACCGGAGGCTGGTTCCGTACGACCCGGCCCCGGCGCTGTCCGCGCTGTCGGTGCCGGTGCTCGCGTTCTTCGGCGAGAAGGACCTGCAGGTGCCCGCCGAGCAGAGCGAGCCGGTGCTGACCGGGCTGCTGTCGGACAACCCGGACGCCACGGTCCGGACGCTGCCCGGGCTGAACCACCTGATGCAGCCGGCGCAGACCGGTTCGCCCGCGGAGTACGGCGCGATCGAGACGACGGTGGCGCCGGAGGTCCTGGACCTGGTCACCGGCTGGCTGCGCGAGCGCTTCTGACCCCGTCCTCGACGGCAGGAAAGCCACCTTCAGGACGTGTGACGTCCTGGAGGTGGCTTTTCTGACGGGCGGTGGGGGTCAGCGGGCGCCGGCGGGGAGGACGGCGTCCAGCCGGAACGTGCCGTCCTCGGCGGTGCCCGCGTCGAGCCGTCCGGAGTGCTCGTCGAGGTAGCGGCTCAGCGCGACCAGGCCGGTGCCCGCGCCGTCGCCGTTGCCGGGGAGGCTGCCGTCGTTCACGACGCGCAGCCGGGCCTCGCCGTCGACGACCTCGATCTCGATCGTGCAGTGGCTGGGCTCGGCGTGGCGCAGCACGTTGGTCATGGCCTCGCGCAGCACCCGGCCCAGCACGTTGCGGGCCGTCGGCCCGACGGTCGCCGGGTCGCCCCGCACGACCAGCGCGATCCCGGCCGACTGCAGCACGGCGCGCGCCCCGGCCAGCTCGGTGACCAGGTCGGTCTCCCGGGTCTCGCGGACCATGGCGCGCACCTCGGTCAGCGACTGGCGGGCGACCCGCTGCACCTCCTCCATCTCGGCGCGGGCGCGCTGCGGGTCGGCGTCCTGCAGGCGGCTGGCCAGCTCGCTCTTGAACGCCACGACCTCCAGGGCGTGGCCGAGGATGTCGTGCAGGTCGTCGGCCAGGCGCAGCCGCTCGCGGGCGGTGGCCAGCTCGGCGGCGGCGCGGCGGGCGTCGTCCATGTCGGTGACGGCCTTGAGCCACCACAGCCGCTCGACGTCGACGGTCCAGATGGACAGCACGAAGAAGGCGGCCATGCCGGCCGAGTACCAGGGCCACCACGACACCGGGGCGGGGAACCCGGTGCTGATGGCGAAGGCCGAGCCGAACACCACCGCGGTCGCGACCAGCACCCACACCGCGATCCAGCGGGCCCGCTGCCCGGCCACGACGTCGCCGAGCAGGACCCCGCCGACCACCGCCCACATCGCCCCGAAGGGCGAGGTCGCGACGCCGACGAGCACGACCGCCAGCCCGACGACCGGGGCGGTGAGGACGAACCAGAGCGGTGCCCGCCCGCCCAGCGACCGCATGTGCTCGCGGATGCGCCACAGGTGCAGCCCGATCGCGATGACGTACAGCAGCAGCATCGGCCACTGCCTCGACAGGTCGAGCCCTTCCATCCAGATGATCGTGGCCGGCAGGGCCAGCAGGTAGAACATGGTGAGCGCCAGGCCGATGCGGCCGAAGCGGCGGGCCGCGCGCAGCTTGCGCTCCTCGGCCCCGGTCAGCGGCCCGGTCGTCGACGGGGTGTCCACGGCCGAACGGTAGCCGACGTCGGCACCGGTCACAGCCGGTCGATGACAGCTGTCATGCGTGGTCAGGACGCCCCGTCAGCGCGATCGGTGATCGCCGGGCACTACTGGGGCCGGCGTCGGGCGGGCAGGGTCGTACCCATGACACAGACCACCGCACCGATGGCCGGGCCGGGGCTCGCCCGTGCGGACGGCGACCTCGCCATCCGCGTGCGCGACCTGCGCGTGCGCTACGGCGACTTCGAGGCCGTGCGCGGGATCGACCTGCAGGTCCGCCGCGGCGAGATCTTCGCCCTGCTGGGCACGAACGGCGCCGGCAAGACCACGACGCTGGAGGTGCTCGAGGGCTTCGGCAGCCGCAGCGGCGGCGACGTCGAGGTGCTGGGACTCGACCCGGCCACCGACCGCGCGGCGCTGCGCCCCCGGATGGGCGTGCAACTGCAGGAGGGTGGCTTCGTCGAGGAGCTGACGGTGCTGGAGTCGCTGCGGCTGTGGCAGCGCATGGTCGACCGGCGCGACGAGCCGCGGCGGCTGCTGGAGCGCTTCGAGCTGACGACCCGCAGCGACGTCGCCGTGGGCAAGCTCTCCGGGGGCGAGAAGCGCAGGCTCGACCTGGCGATGGCGGTGTGGGGGTCGCCGGAGCTGGTCGTGCTGGACGAGCCGACGACCGGGCTGGACCCGGAGTCGCGCCGGCGCACCTGGGACGCCATCCAGGAGCTGCAGGAGGCCGGCCGCACCGTCGTGCTGACCACGCACTACCTGGAGGAGGCCGAGGCGCTCGCCGACCGCGTCGCGATCATGCACGAGGGCCGGATCGCGGTGGCCGGGACGCTGACCGAGATCGTCGCGGCGCAGCCGGCCGGGTTCTCCGCGTCGCTGCCCGGCCCGGTCGACCTCCCGCCGCTGCGCGGCCGCGCCGAGCACGACGGCGACGTGCTGCGGGTGCGCACCGACGACCTGCAGGGCGACCTGACGACGTTCCTGGTGTGGGCGGCCGAACGAGGGGTGCGGCTGACCGACCTGCGGGCGGCGCCTGCCTCGCTCGCCGACATCTACCACGGCATCCGGACGGAGCAGCAGTCATGACGAGCACGACCACCGGCCCCGCGGCGGGCAGCACGACCACGAGCACCGGCAGCAAGGTGCTGGCACTGGCGCTGAGCGAGACGCGGCTGATGCTGCGCAACCGCACGGTGGCGGTGTCGGCGGTGTTCATCCCGCTGGTGATGGGGGCGTTCTTCGCCTACAGCTTCACCAGCAACGGCGGTGAGGACCCGCCGCCGTTCCTGTTCGCGATGGTGGTGGCCTCGCAGCTGGCCGTCGTGGTGGGGATGACCATCTACGTCACCACGACGACCACGCTGGTCGCCCGCCGCCACACCCGCGTGCTCAAGCGGTTGCGCACCAGCGGCATCTCCGACGCCGGGCTGCTGGCCGCGACGATCGCGCCCACGGTGGCGGTCGGGCTGCTGCAGCTGGTGCTGTTCGTGCCGTTCAACGCCTACATGGGCATGCCGATGCCGGCCGACCCGCTGGCGCTGGTGCTGGCCGCGGTCGGCGGACTGGCGCTGTGCATCACCGCCGCGCTGGCCACGACCGTCGTCACCGCGACGCCCGAGCGCGCGCAGATCACGACGTTGCCGCTGGTGTTCCTGATCCTGGGTGCGGCCATCGCGCTGGCGGTGATCCCGGGCGACGGTCTGTGGCAGCTGCTGGCCCTCGTCCCGGGGGCCGCGATCGGCGAGCTGGCCGGGTACGGGCTGGCCGGCGGCGCCTGGGGCCCGGGCCTGGCCGGGCTGCCGGCCGTGTTCCCGGCGCTGGTCGCGCTGGTCGGGTGGCCGGTGGTGTTCGGGATGCTGGCCAAGCGGTCGTTCCGCTGGGACCCGCGGCACTGAGCCGTCAGCGCCGGGTGTCGGCCCGGTGGAAGTTCCGGTGCGCCCGCGAGGGCGTCGGCCCCCGCTGCCCCTGGTAGCGGGAGCCGACGCCCTCGCTGCCGTAGGGGCGCTCGGCCGGGCTGGACAGCCGGAACAGGCACAGCTGGCCGATCTTCATCCCGGGCCACAGGGTGATCGGCAGGTTGGCCACGTTGGACAGCTCCAGCGTGATGTGGCCGGTGAAGCCCGGGTCGATGAACCCGGCCGTGGAGTGCGTCAGCAGGCCGAGCCGGCCCAGGCTGGACTTGCCCTCCAGCCGGCCGGCGAGGTCGTCGGGCAGCGAGACCGACTCGAACGTGGAGCCCAGCACGAACTCCCCCGGGTGCAGGACGAACGGCTCCTCGCCGTCGGTCTGCACGAGCGAGGTGAGCTCGTCCTGCTGCTCGGCCGGGTCGATGTGGGTGTAGCGGTGGTTCTGGAACACGCGGAAGAACCGGTCGAGGCGCACGTCGATGCTCGACGGCTGCAGCATCTCCGGGGCCCACGGGTCCAGGACCAGGCGCCCGGAATCCAGCTCCTTGCGCAGGTCGCCGTCCGAGAGCAGCACGGGGCCACCCTAGGCGGGGGTCCGGGTCAGCCCTCGGAGGGGGCCGAGTCGTTCTCCTCCCGCGGGGCCGGCTCGGGCTCCACGACCAGCTCCGGCTCCGGGTCGGGGACCGGCAGCAGCGGCGAGGACGTCAGCCCGAACATCCAGGCCACCGCCTGCTCGACGCGGGCGGCCTCCAGCCCGTCGGACAGCTCCGAGAACGTGCTCGGGGTGGCCGCGAGCACCTGCCGGACCGTGGTCATCACGGCCGGGCTGAGGATGCTGCGGATCGAGTCGCCCGGCTCCTGCACGTGCGGGCCGTCGACCAGGACCGCGGGCGTGCCGAGGCCGGGAGCGTCGGTGACGAGGTCGGCGTCGTCGGAGACGAGCACGCAACTGGCCGCGATGAGCCGGACGAGGTCGGCGAGCGGGAGGTTGCGCACGACGGTGGCGCGCGGGTTGCTCAGCAGGGGGTAGGCGGCGCCGTGCGCGGCCAGCGCGCCGTACAGCACGACCTCGATGTCGGGCTCGTTCTCCAGCAGGTCGGGCAGGCCGGCGAGGACGCCGAGCGAGTCGGGGCGGTCGAGGCCGACCAGCACGAGCCGGGGCAGCCCGCCGTGCACGCGCCGGACCAGCCGGGCGATGCGCAGGTCGGCGGCCTGCGGGTTGGCCGACATCGTGTCGCCGACGGCGATCGCGTTCGGGCCGACGGTGGCCCCCGCGGTGCCGCGGGTGATGAGGAACAGCGAGGCCAGCTGGCCGATGATGCGGCGGTTGGCCTCCTGCGGGAACGGGCAGAGCAGGTCGTCGGTGGCGGTGCCGGACTGCAGGTGCACGACCGGGATCTGGCGCCAGAACGCGACCTGGGCGGCCATCGCGGCGGTCATCCCGCCGCCGTAGACCATGATCGCCGAGGGGTCGAGGTCGACCAGCAGCTCGTCGAGGCTGTTCATCAGCATCGCGCCGACCGCGGCCGGGTGCGGACCCGCCATCGGACCGGGCATCCGGGTGATCTCGGCCGGGACGCCGAGGGCCTCGTACGCCTCGTGCACCGCCATCGCGTCGGGGCCCGCCGCGACGGTGAGGGCGCGGATGCGGTCGGCGTCGACGAACGCGGTGGCCACCGGGGCCAGGCGAGCGACCTCCGGGCGGCTTCCGGCGATGAGGAGCACGTCGTGGTCGTGGTCCTGCACCGGGAGCGAACCCAGCTGTGGGTCGAACTCCGTCATTCTCGGGTCCTATTCGGCCGGGGAGCGGGCCTTGCGGGTGCCGCCAGTGTGAACCGTAGGTCGACCCGCCGTCGAGGCCGTATCCCAACCGGCGGCCGGTGGAGCGGATTACCACCCTGTTGGGCGAACGAGGGGAGCCGGATGGTGACTCAGCGTCAGGTGCTAGGCTTGCGCCTGCACGCTGCGGATGTAGTTCAATGGTAGAACATCAGCTTCCCAAGCTGAATACGCGGGTTCGATTCCCGTCATCCGCTCCACACCAGAAGGCCCAGGTCAGCGCGGTAGCACCCCGCCGATCCGGGCCTTCGTCGTCGGCGGGACGCGGCCTCGGTCAGCGTGCGACGGAGCCCCCTTCGCCGACCGTCGTCGCGCCGCCGGATGGGTTGCCCGACCCGCGACGCAGGCCGAGGGGCGCTGACCGACCGTCGCGTGTCGAAGATCATGGAAAGGCACCCCGATCGGGGCGCCGCGGGCACACTTCGGGCGGTCCGCGGACGGGGAGGCACCGACGAATGAGCACCGCAGGAGCACCATCGGCAGCGGAACCGGCCGCCGGGTCACCCATCCGGATCGGCGCCCTCGTCCCGCTGACCCCACCCGGCTGGGTCGAGGCGGGCCGGCACCTGCTCGCCGGCATGGAGCTGGCCGTCCGCGACGTCGACGGCGCGGGCGGGATCGGCGGCCGGCCGGTGGAGCTGGTGGTCCGCGACACCGCCGCCGACCCGCCGCGGGCCGCGGCGGCCGTTGACGAGCTGGCCGGGCTGGGCGTGGCCGCGATCGCCGGGGAGTTCCACAGCGTCGTCGCCCGCGCCGCGGCCGCCCGGGCCGACGCGCTGGGCCTGCCGTTCCTGTGCTCGTCGGCGGTCATCGACGCGCTCACCGAGCAGCCGACGAGGTGGGTCGCGCGACTCGCCCCCGCGCAGTCGCACGGCTGGCGGATCTACGCGGACTTCCTGCTCGCCGCGGGCCACCGCCGGATCGCGGTCGCGACCGAGCCGAGCGCCTACTGGGAGGCCGGGGTCCGCATCCTGCGGGACCACCTCGTCCCGCGCGGTGGGGTCGTCGTCGAGTTCGATGCGCGCGCGCTCGGCCCCGACGGTGTTCGCGACGGCCTGGTGGAGGGTCGGGCGACGGCGTTGCTGCTCCTGGTCGGGCACCCGGAGCCGGCGGTGCCGATCGTGCGCGCCGTCCGCCGCGACCCGCGCCTCGCCGACGTGCTGCTCGGCGCTCCGGCCGGGCAGCCGGAGCTGGACGGGTGGGCGTCGCTGCTGGGCGACGACGGCGCCGGTGTCCCGTTCCTGCGCTACCTGCCCGAGCGCCTCGGTCCCCTCGGGGAGCGGGTCGAGGCGGCGCTGCGCGAGCGGTTGGGCGCGACGCCCTCCTTCGTCGCCTTCGAGGGCTACGACGCGGTGGCGTTCCTCGCCGAGGTGCTGCGCGCGCACGGCCCGGACCGGGAGCGGATCGCCGGGGCGTGGCCGCGGGTCGTCGTCGAGGGCACCCGCGGGACGATCCGGCTCGCCCAGACCCCGGGCGTCAGCGGGTGGCAGTGGGCGTGGCCGCCGGTCCAGGTCGCCGACCGCGACCCGGCGCGCCCCGACCGCTTCCGGGTCCGCCACGTCGGCCCCGCCGCGGTGACGGTCCGGCTGCCCACCGCGCTCGTGGCCCGCTACCGGGCGGTCGACCGCGAGCACATCGGTTCGCCCATCGTCGACACGCCCGCGCACCTCGACGCCCTGACCGCGAGCGCCCGCGAGCACGGCATCCAGGTGCCGCTGCGGCTGGGCTTCACCGCGGACGCGGGCGCACTGGACGGGAACCACCGGATCGCCGTGGCGCTGCGCCTCGACCTGCCGGAGGTCCCCGTCGAGCTGGTGCGCGAGGTCCCGGGCTGGCGCCCGGGCCACAGCCGACCGATGCGCCCCGAGGACCTCGCCGTCCTCGTCGCCGCGTACGAGGGCGCGGCGGGCAACTAGCCTCGGTCGCCCCATCGTTCCCGGCCCCGGAAGGTGCGCGATGCCGCCGCAGGACTCCCCCGTCCCCACCGAGTACCCCCAGCGCCTGGGCCGCACGGCCCGCCGCGAGCTCGCCCTGAACGGCTACACGCGCTACGAGCAGCTGACCACCGTCACGCCGGCGCAGCTGCTGGCGATCCACGGGGTCGGGCCGAAGGCGATCCGGGTCCTGGCCGAGGAGCTCGCCGAGCGAGGCCTGGCGTTCGCCGGGTGACCGGCGGGTCCTGTCGGTGCCCGGGCCTACCGTCGCACCCATGACCACGGCGCCGCGCCCGTACGTCACCGCCCACGCCGCCGTCTCGCTCGACGGGGCCACCACCGGCTTCGAACCCGACCGGGCCCGCTTCCACGAGTTGGCGGCGACCTTCGGCGAGGACGTGACGCTCACCGGCGCGGACACGATCCTGGCCCAGGAACCCGCGCTGGCCGACGCCCCGCGGCCGGGTCCGGCGCCCGGGGGTCCGCTGCTGGCGGTGGTGGACGGCCGGGCCAGGGTGCGGCAGTGGCGGGCCCTGCACGAGGTGGGGCACTGGTCCGACGTGCTCGCGCTGCACTGCGCCGGGACGCCGGCGCGCGCGCCGGACCGCGGCGTCGAGGAGCTGGTGACCGGCGACGACGGCGTCGACCTGGCCGCGGTGCTGGCCGAGCTGGGCCGTCGCGGCGCCCGCCGGGTCCGGGTCGACAGCGGCGGGGCGCTCACCGGGGCGCTGCTGCGGGCCGGGCTGGTCGACGAGATCAGCCTGCTCGTGCACCCCGTGTGGTGCGGCGACCGGGGCGACCGCCGCTGGTACGGCGAGGCCACCGGTCCGCCCGCCGGGCTCACCCTGGTGGCCAACCGCAGCGTGGGCGACGAGCTGGTCTGGCTGTACTACCGCACGGGGGTCTGATCGGGAGCGGCGCGAGCGGCCGCGATCACCCGGGTGAGCGCGCCGTGCAGCTCCTCCAGCTCGTCGATCCCCACCCCGAGCCGGGCGACGATGGCGGGCGGCACCTTCTCCGCCTCGGCGCGCAGGGCGCGGCCGGCGTCGGTGAGGGTGACCGCGAGGGTGCGCTCGTCGGCGCGGTCGCGGTCCCTGGTCAGCAGCCCGGCCGCCGCGAGCCGCTTGAGCAGCGGGGAGAGGGTGCCGGGGTCGAGGGCGAGCGCGCCGCTGAGGTCCTTGACCGAGCGTGGCGAGCGCTCCCACAGCGCGAGCATGACCAGGTACTGCGGGTGGGTCAGGCCCATCGGCTCCAGCACCGGTCGGTAGAGCGACACGACGGTGCGCGCGGCCACCGACAGGGCGAAGCAGACCTGCCGGTCGAGCTGCAGCGGGTCGACTGCGTCACGGGTCTTTCCGTCGGGCACGGCGTCGAGCGTACACTTGGTGCGGTAACAGTTGGTGCACCAAGCATTGGGGTGGGCATGAACACCACCGCCCGACGTCGGCCGGGGCCCGTGCGCTGGCTGCTCTACGCCTTCGGGCGCGGCCTGCCCGCGGAGTACCGCGAGTGGGTGCTGCACGACCTCACCACCCGCAGCTGGCCCGCGCGCCAGCTGCTGCGCTCCGTCGTGCAGGTGCTGCCGTTCGCGGTGGTGCTGGCCGCGGTGCTGCCCGGCGAGCTGTGGGTGCGGGTGATGGCGGTGGTCGGCGGAGCGCTGGTCGGGATGATCTACGCGATCGCCTACCTCTACGAGACCACCGAGCACCGCGCGCTCAAGGCCGGCTACCCGCGCGGCACCCTCCGGCGGATCCGCGACGCCGCGCACGCCGACGAGCGGGCCGAGGCGCAGGCCCGCTACAACGAGCGCTACCGCGGCGGGCAGCTGCCGCCGGGCACCCGGTAGCGCCGGCTCACGGGCGCCGGCCGAGGAAGGACAGCAGCGCCCGGCCCGCGGCGGCGTCGGCCGGCACGTCCAGCGCCGGGCCGTACATGCCCGGACCGCGCAGCACCGCTTCGTGGCGGCGGGCCACGTCCAGGCAGCCCGCGGCCAGCTCCTCGTCCAGCGCGTCGTCGACCCCGATCGCCCTGGCCAGGTCCCAGCCGTGCACCAGCGGCTCGACGACGCTGGCGGCGAGCAGGTCGGAGCTGCTCATGGGGCCGAGGGGCGTGTCGTGACGGCGCCCCGCGACGGTCGGGTCGGCGAGTGCCGCGAGCACCCGCGCCTCGGCCGCGAGCCACCGCTCCCGGATGCCGGGCCCGTCGATGGGGTCGGACCCCTCGCCGAGCAGCGCCAGCAGCGTCGCCTGCGCCCCGGTCACGTGCTCGACGACGTCGGCCGCCGTCCAACCGGGGCAGGGCGACGGGCGCGCCCACGCGTCCTCGGGCACGGCCCGCACCAGCTCGCCGAACCCCCGTAGCGCCCTGCGGTACCGGTCGATCCCGTCCATCACGACCTCCGTCGATCACAGCCTCCGATCCCGAGCCTGCAACGCTACGACCGGGCGCGGGCGCCGCGGCAGTCCCGTTCGCCCGCCGCGAGATCTCCGCCGTCCGCGAACGTGCGGGATCCGGCATGTCGAGCGGTCCCGACGGGCCCGCGTGTGGACCTCGGGATGAGCGACACCGCGTGACCGGGCACGCACGCCGGCGGACCGCCGTGATGGGATTCGGCCATGAGCACCACACCGAGCAACGGGATCGCCGGGCTGGCCGCCATCGCCGTGGACTGCTCCGACCCGCCCGCACTCGCCGACTTCTGGCAGCGCCTGCTCGGCGGCAGCGCGGAGGACGACGCCGACGGCAACACGATGCTGACCGGCGGGCTGGTCGACGTCATCTTCATGCGGGTGCTCGAGCCGAAGGCCGCCAAGAACCGGCTGCACCTCGACCTGCGGGCCGCCGACCAGGACACCGCCGTGGCGAGCGCCCTCGACGCGGGGGCGACCAAGGCCGACGACGTCTACCGGGGTCCGCGCTGGCAGGTCCTGCGCGACCCGGAGGGCAACGAGTTCTGCATCCTGCCGCCCCGGCCCTGAGCGCCCCGCACCGGCGCGGCCCGGGTCGAGGGGATCGCTCCCACGCCGCGACCGCCTGATCCGTGGCCGGGACCGGCCGGTCCGCTAATCTCCGCGCCGTGAAGCCTGCCGGGGACGAGCGCACTTCGGACGGCGGCGATCTCGCGGCGCGGCAGCCACCCCTTGAGCAGCTGATGAACGTGCGGTCCGTCGACCGCGACGAGACCGTGCTGCTGGTCGTCGAGGGGGCGGTGGACGGGCTCACCGCGCCCCGGCTGCGGACGGCGGTCACCGAGGCGTTCGACCGGCTAGCCGGCCGGGCGCTGGTGCTCGACCTGTCCCGGGTCACGTTCCTGGGTTCGCCGGGGCTGCGCACGCTCTTCGAATCGGCCTCCGACGCCGTGCACCTCCACGGGCACCGGCCGCTGCGCGTCGTCGTGAACCACTCACGGCCGGTGACCCGGCCGATCGAGATGGTCGGACTGGACAGCGTGCTCGACCTCTACCACGACGTCGACGGGGCGCTGCGCGGCGACGAGCCGGCGCCGTAGCCCGCGGGGCGGCGCCGTCGCGCCCGCGCGGGCCCCCGTTCGCGCCGTCGGGCCGGAAGGTCCACACTCGCCCCGTGCCGCCGCCGCCATCCGACCAGGAGGAGCACCGGGTCCGCCGGGCCCGGCCCGCCGACGACGGCGACCCCGTCGGCCCCGAGCTGGCCGTCGAGCTCAACGCGGGGTGGGTCGCGCCGTCGATCGCCCGCGAGCGGGTCGAGGGGTGGCTGCGGGCGCACCGCTGGCCGCCCGCGCAGGTCGACGAGCTGGTGCTGGCGGTCAGCGAGGCGGTCAGCAACAGCGTCGAGCACGGCTACCGGGTGCCGCCGGACGCGCTGGAGCCGCAGGAGACCGTGGACGTGCGGATGCGGTTGACCGTGGCGCCCGACGGCTTCCGCCAGGTGGAGTTCGTGGTGTCCGACCGCGGGCATTGGCGGGAGCCGCACAGGGCGGCGACCTCGCGCGGGCACGGCATGCTGATCATGCGCAGCTGCACCGACGAGCTGGTCGTCGACGGCTCGCCGGCCGGCACCACCGTGGTCCTGCGCAGTCGACCCACCCCGCCGCCGCGCTGAGGCGCACTCAGGTGCCCCCGGCCTCCACCTGCTTCCGCAACGCGGCCGGGGCCTTCTCCCACCAGGCGTCCCGCACCGCCTCGGCCAGCCGGTCGCGGTCGATGCGGTCGAGGTCGACCAGGATCGCGCCGTAGCCGTCGTAGTGCGGGGTCGTGGTGAACGCCGGGTCGCCGGCGGCCAGCACCGCCTCCTTCTCGTCGAGCCGACACATCAGCACGAGCAGGCCCTCGGCCTCGGTGCGCAGCCGGGCGAAGCCCTTGTCGCGGACCTTCAGCGCGGGCGTCCGGTACCAGGTCGACTCGCTGACCCCCGGCAGCTCCCGGGCGATCTCCACCACGTCATCCCACGTCGGCATGGGAGCATGGTGACCGACCGGGCCCCGGGCGTCGTGGACGAAACGGAACGGCCACCCGTCAGCGCAGGAACTCGACGATCGCCGCGCCCGCCGCCGCCAGGTCGGCCCCGTCCCTCCACCGCTGCACCAGCCGCGCCCCCGGCACCCGCTCCGCGAGCAGCCGCGACGCGCTGGACGGGTGGTAGGGGTCGTCGCCCATCAGCACGAGCAACGGCGTCGCGATGTCGCGCAACTCCTCGTCGGGGACCGTGAACAGCGTCGGCTCGACCCCGAACAGCCCTTCCCGGAACGCGGCCCACTCGGCGTCGCCCGCCTCCGGGTGCTCGGCGAGCCGGTCGACCGCCCAGCCGTCGAACAGCTCGCGGAACAGCGCGCGGTTGTCGTCCAGGCCGATGGGCTGCAGGGCGACCGCCCGGACGACCCGGTCGGGGGCCATGCGGGCCAGGTTGAGCACGAACGGGCCGCCGATGCACATGCCGACCGCGTGGAACCGGTCGACGCCGAGGTGGTCGAGCAGGGCCAGGTGGTCGGCGGCGTAGGTCGACCAGTCCTCGTCGCCGGTCACCGGGGCCGTCGAGCCGCCGGCGTGGCGCTGGTCCATCACGATGACCCGATGGGTCGCGGAGAGCGCGGCGACCGGGTTCCACGGTGCCTTGCCCCATGCCTCGGCCCTGGACTTCATCCCGCCGGGGGCCAGGGCCAGCACCGGGAACCCGGACCCGTGGACGGCGTAGCGGATGCGCGCGCCGTCGCGCTCGAACGTCTCCATGGGCGCAGTCGACCACGCGCCCCCACCCGTCGGGGGATCACTTCACCCTGGGCGGACGCAGCGGCGGGTGCCGGGCGATGACGACCGAGCCGGCCACCGCGGCGATCAGCCCGAGCACCGTCACCCACCACCAGCCGGGCCGCACCGCGTCGCCCAGCAGCAGGATGCCGACCAGGCCCGGCACCAGCACCTGGGCGACCGTGTAGACGGCGGTCACCGCGCCGACGTCGCCGCGGGCCAGCGCGGCCACGTGGCCGATCATCCCGACGATCCAGAACCCGGCGACGAGGTACGTGGACGGCTGGGTGAGCAGCAGGACCAGGTCGAGCGACTCGGCGGTCTGCACGTGGGCGGCGCGCACGGACAGCGAGATCCCGCCGAAGCCGATCCCGGCGATCGCGGCCAGCGGCCAGGCCCGCCTGCTCTGGCGCAGCACGAGCACCGCGACCGCCAGCAGCAGGCAGGCCACCAGCAGCACGACGTCGACCCCCTGCTGGCGGGCGGGGGGCTGCTCGGGGCCCGCGCTCGCGGCCACCAGCACCAGGCCGCCGAGGCAGCCGGCCACCGCCAGCCGCATCGCGGAGGTCATCCGGGCGCCGACCAGCCACGCCCCGACCACCGCCGTCAGCGCGATGGCCCCGCCGACGACCGCCTGCACCGCGAACACCGGCAGCTCGCGCAGCGCCGCGGCGACGCAGAGGAACGCCAGGAAGTCCAGCGACAGCCCGATGAGGTAGCGGGGCTGCACGGCGACCGGGCGCCGCCTCGTGGCCCGACGGGTGCCCTCGGCCTGCAGCAGGGCGCCGCCGCTGTAGAGGACCATCGCGACGATCGCCAGGAGGATGCCGACGACCACGGGCCCAGCATGCCGTCAGAGCCGGTCATGGCGCTGATCGGGGCGGGCGTCGGCCCGCGTGTCGCGACGCGGGTCACTCCGCGGTGGACGGCGCCGCGGCCTCAGCGCGTGCTCGTGCCCCGGTCGGCCCGGGCGCCGGGCGCCTCGAAGAAGCCGCTCATCAGGCCGCCGGGCAGGGCGGCGTCGGGGTCCCAGCGGGACGCGCGCTGCGCGGCCAGCCTGCGCCGCGGGATCTCCGCCGCCCGCAGCACCAGCAGGACGAGCAGGGTCGCCATGATGATCGGGGCGCCGACCAGCAGCGCGGCGGCGTCGAAGGCCAGGTAGCCGACGGCCAGCGCGGCGATCTCCATGGCGATGATCGCCACTGCAAAGCGCACCACGTGAGCGTTCCTTCCGTTCCACATCCGGCCGGGTCGGTCCGTCCCGCCGTCGGGACACCCGGTTCGAGCATCGTCCATCCGGCACCGGCGGTTGCGGGGATCGCCGCAGCCGATGCCAGAACGTTAGGTTGGCTAAGTGGCGACGCCGCCGGCGGGGGGCGGGACCACGTCGTCACCGCGGCCGGGCGCTCCGCCCCCGGCGTCGCCGGTGGGGGGACCGGCCCCGGTGTCGGTGCCGTCGCCCGGGTCGGTGTCCCCACCGGTGCCGTCGCCGCCGCCGCCCTCGGACCCGCCGCCGGAGTCCGGCTCGGTCGTGGGGGCGGGGTCGGGCTCGGTCGTCGGGTCGGGCTCGGTGGTCGGCGGGGCGGTCGTCACCGGGGGCTCGCCACCGCCGCCCCCGGCCGGGGGTCGGGTGGGCTCGCCGCCGTCGTCGCCATCGCCCGGATCGGGCGTGGGCTCGTCGGGGACCTCGGCCTCCTGCTCCGGGGGCGCCTGCTCCTCCGTGGTCGTCACCGAGGAGCCGGGGGTGGCGGGGGGGTTGGCCGTGGAGTTGCCCGACGTCGCGTAGAGGATGCCGCCGACCAGCGCCGCCGCCGCGACCACGCCGGCGATGCCCAGGTACAGGCCCGCCGGGCGGCCGCGCCGGACCGGCTCGTCGTCGTAGTCCCAGTCGGGCTCGGGCTCCGCCCGGCGCGGGGGCGTGACCGGGGGCATCGGGGCGGGCATCGGGGCGGGCATGGGGGTGCGGCGCGGCGGGCGCTGCGATCCCCCGGGGATGACCGAGGTCGCCCCGTCGCGCGGACCGGACGGGCCCCGCGGCGGGGCCGGGGGCGGCGGGCTCCCGG
>NZ_JAHDTH010000148.1 GCF_018531445.1 Pseudonocardia lacus | reverse complement strand
CGGTTGGGCCGCGCCGAGGAGCCCGACGTCCTCGGCCTCGACGAGCGGCTGCAGCGACTGCTCTGGACCACCCCGTGCGACCTGGCCGCGGCCACCCGGGAGCTGGCCGACTACCGCCGGTACCTGGCCCCGCCGGCCACCGGACGGCCGGCATGATCGGGCGCGAGAGGAGGTGGGCGCCGTGACGGACTGCCCCCAGCCGGACTGCGACGGCACCATCGAGGACGGCTTCTGCGACGCGTGCGGCCTCGCGCCGCCCCCGCCGAGGCCCCCGGCGACCGGGCCGTTCAGCGGGCCGGTCACCGGGCCGGCCACCGCACCGTCCCCGGGACCGTTCAGCGGGCCGGTCACCGGACCCGCCACCGGACCCGCCACCGGACCCGCCACCGGACCCGCCACAGCCGCGGCCGGCGCGCCGCCGCCCGACGGCAGCCCGTGCCCGCACCCGGGCTGCGACGGCACCGTCGAGGACGGCTACTGCGACATCACCGGCCTGGCCGCCACGTCGGCCGGCGCCCGCCCGGGCAGCACCCCCACCGGCGACCGGACGGCCGGCTGGGGTTCGAGCAGCGCCACCACCGGCAGCCGCGCCTACCGCGGCACGGGCCGCTCCCGCAGCACCTCCAGCCGCAGCCGGCTGGGCGCCGGGCTCGTGGACGTGCCCCCCGTCCCGCGCGTCGACCCGGCCACCGCGCTGCTGGAGGATCCGCACGTCGCCGAGGAGAAGCGCTACTGCAGCAAGTGCGGCCACCCGGTGGGCCGCAGCCGCGACGGGCAGCCGGGCCGGCTCAAGGGCTTCTGCCCCAACGACGGCACCCGCTACGACTTCACCCCCACCCTGCGGCCCGGCACGCTCGTCGCCGGCCAGTACGAGGTCCAGGGCTGCCTGGCCCACGGCGGGCTGGGCTGGATCTACCTGGCGCTCGACCGCAACGTCAACGACCGGTGGGTCGTGCTCAAGGGGCTGCTCGACTCCGGCGACGCCGACGCCATGGCGGCCGCGGTCGCGGAGCGCCGGTTCCTGGCCCAGCTCAGCCACCCGACCATCGTCTCGATCTTCAACTTCGTCGAGCACCCGGACGCGGACGGCCAACCGGTCGGCTACATCGTCATGGAGTACGTCGGCGGTTCCTCTCTCAAGCAACTGCTCAACGCGCGCAGGCGCGCCGACGGCGGGTTCGACCCGCTGCCGGTGGGCCAGGCGATCGCCTACGCGCTGGAGGCGCTGCCCGCGCTGGGGCACCTGCACTCGCTCGGCCTGGCCTACTGCGACTTCAAGCCCGACAACGTCATCCAGTACGACCGCCAGCTCAAGCTGATCGACCTCGGCGCCGTGATCCGGATGGACGACCAGCTCAGCGCGGTGTTCGGGACCGTCGGCTACCAGGCCCCGGAGATCGCGAAGCGCGGGCCGTCGCCGAGCTCGGACATCCACACCGTCGGCCGCACGCTGGCGGTGCTCGCGCTGGGCATGCCGCCGACCCACCGCGGCTCCCCCACCCCGCTGCCCGACGCCGCCACGCACCCGGTGCTGGCCCGGCACGAGTCGTTCCACCGGCTGCTGCTGCGCGCGACCGACCCCGACCCGCTGCGCCGCTTCGAGTCCACCGACGAGATGGCCGACCAGCTCACCGGGGTGCTGCGCGAGGTGCTCTCCGCCGAGGACGGCGCCCCGCGGCCCGGGCGCTCCGTCGTGTTCGGGCCGCCGCGGGGCAGCTTCGCCTCCGGCCTGCTCGGCGAGCCCACCGCCCCCGGTCGGCCCGCCCCGGGCCGGGTCGCCCAGGTGCTCGCGGTGCCGCTGGTCGACACCGACGACCCGGCGGCGGGCGTGCTGGCCACCGCGTCGGGCGCCGAACCCGGCGAGATCCTGCGGCTGGCCGGCACCGTCGCCGACCCCAGCCCCGAGCTGCGGCTGCGGGTGGTGCGCGCGCACCTGGAGGCCGACGACCCGCGCTCGGCCGGCGCCGCGCTGGACGAGATGGCCGCCGCCGGCCTCGACGACTGGCGGCTGGGCTGGCTGCGCGGGGTCGCCGCCCTCGTCGCCGGCGACCCGCGCGCCGCGATCGACCTGTTCGACGTCGTGCTGGCCACCCTTCCCGGGGAGTCCGCGCCCAAGCTCGCGCTCGCCGCCGCGGCGGAGGCCGCCGGCCTGGACGCCCTCGCCGGGCGCTACTACTCGATCGTCGGCCGCACCGACCCGAGCCTGGCCGACGCCGCGTTCGGCCTGGCCAGGGTGGCGTTGCGGGCCGGGCAGCCGCGGGCCGCCACGGCCGCGCTCGACGCGGTGCCCGAGACGTCGAGCGAGTACGTGGCCGCCCAGCTCGCGGCCGTGCGCACCGTGCTCGTCGGCGGGCGCACCGGGTCCGGCGACGTGGTGGCCGAGCCGGACCTGCGGGCCGCGGCGGCCCGGGTCGAGCGCCTGCCGCTGGACCCGGCCACCGGGCACCGCATCCGGGCCACCGTGCTGGACGCCGCCGTCGGCCTGGTCTCGGTGCCCGGGATCGGCCTGGGCAACGGCGCCGCGCCGCTGCTGGGCCACCGCTGGAGGGCGCGCGATCTGCGCCTGGCCCTGGAGCGCACCCTGCGCGACTCGGCCCGGTTGGCCGCCGACCGCGCGGAGCGGATCGCGCTGGTCGACCGCGCGAACCAGGTCCGGCCGAGGACGTGGGTGTAGGCCGGTGATAGACGTGTCCCCCGTGTCCCGCCCGACCACCTGCCCGAACCCCGCCTGCGCCGAGCCGGTCGACCCGACCGCGAACTTCTGCGAGGCCTGCGGCACCGACCTCGCCGTCCGCGACGGCACCACCGCCGCCGTGGCCGCGGCCGCGGCCACCTGCGCCAACTGCGGCACCACCGCCGAGCCCGGGGCCGCCGACGACGGGTACTGCACCGGCTGCGGGCTGCGCCGGCGTGACCCGGCCGAGCACGTCGAGACCGTCCTCGACGGCGTCGCAGGCGTCAGCGACCGCGGCCGGGTGCGCGAGACCAACCAGGACGCGATGGCGCTGGGCCGCCACCTCGCCGGCACCGTCGCGGCCGTGGTCTGCGACGGCGTGTCGACCACCCTGACCCCCGAACTGGCCGCCACCACCGCCGCCGACACCGCGCTGGAGGCGCTGCTGCGCGGGCGCTCCGACGGCGCCACCCGCACCCGCGACGCCGTGCTCGCCGCCGGGAAGGCCGTCGGCAAGCTCGGGCGCGCGCCGCACGGGCCGTCGTGCACGCTGGTGTCGGCGCTGGTCCAGCCGCTGCCGGACGCCGAGGGGGTCGACGTCCACATCGGGTGGATCGGCGACAGCCGCGCCTACTGGCTGGCCCCGCCCGACTCCCCCGAGCCCTCCCGCGCGCTCACCCGCGACCACTCCTGGGCCACCGAGATGATCGCCGTGGGCATGGACCCCGCCGAGGCCACCGCCGACCGGCGCGCCCACCAGATCACCCGCTGGCTCGGCCCGGAGGACCGGCCGCCGGTGCCGGAGCTCGCCCACCTGCGGCCCACCGCCGACGGGCTGCTCCTGCTGTGCACCGACGGGCTGTGGAACTACCTCGACGACCCTGCCGAGCTCGCCGCGGCCGCGCTGGGGCCGGCCGCGGAGTCCGGGCCGCTGGCCGCGGCCGTCGCGCTCACCGCGCTGGCGCTCGAGGCGGGCGGTCGCGACAACATCACCATCGTGCTCGTCCCCGTCACCGTGAGGAGCAGGTCGTGACCCGGTCCGCAGCACCGCCGTCGGAGCCGTCCTTCACCGTCGAGGTCGACCAGAACCCCTACCTGCACGTGGGCGCGGCGCAGGTCGACGCGATCGTCACCGTCACGGCGAGCGGGGCGGGGTCGGCCGCCACGGCGGGCGGCGGCGCCGTCGAGATCATCCTCGTGGACTGCTCGTCGTCGATGTCCGGCAGCAAGATCCACGCCGCCCGGGAGGCCACCGTGGCCGCGGTGCGCCAGATCCGCGACGGCGTCCGGTTCGCGGTCGTCGCGGGCACCCACGACGTCGCCCAGGTCTACCCGAGCAGCGGCACCGCCGTCGCCGACGACCGCACCCGGCACGAGGCCGTTCAGGCCGCCCGCAGCCTGCTGGCCAGCGGCGGCACCGCCATCGGCGGGTGGCTGACCCTGGCCCGGCACATCGCCGAGCAGCATCCCGGCGCCGTGCGCCACGCCATCCTGCTGACCGACGGCCAGAACGGCGAGCCGCCGGACGTGCTGAGCGGGGTCCTGGCCGAGTGCGCCGGCGCGTTCGTGTGCGACTGCCGCGGCGTGGGCACCGACTGGAACGTCGACGAGCTGCGCCGGATCTCCTCGGCGCTGCTGGGCGGGTTCGAGTTCATCCGCGAGCCGGCCCGGCTGGCCGACGACTTCGCCGAGATGATGAGCACCGCGATGGGCAAGGGCCTGGCCGACGTGCTGCTGCGGCTGTGGACGCCGAAGGGCTCGCGGATCCGGTTCGTCAAGCAGGTCGACCCGACCATCGCCGACCTCACCGACCGGCGCACCGAGACCGGCAGGCCGGGCTCACCGGCGGCCCAGGGCGACTACCCGCTCGGCGTGTGGGGCGACGAGACCCGCATCTACCACGTCTGCCTCGACGTGCCCGCCCAGGCGGTGGGCGCGGAGATGCTGGCCGCGCGGGTCGGCCTGCGCCGCGCCGGCACCGACGACGTGCTGGGGCAGGGCCTGGTCAAGGCGCTCTGGACCGACGACCCGGCCCTGTCCACCCGGATCAGCCGCCAGGTCGCGCACTTCACCGGGCAGGCCGAGCTCGCCGACTCCATCCAGGAGGGGCTGGCCGCCCTGCGCACCGGCGACGAGCGCACCGCGACCGCCAGGCTGGGCCGCGCCGTCGCGCTGGCCGCCGGGTCGGGCAACGACGAGACCGCCCAGCTGCTCGGCCGGGTCGTCGACGTCGTCGACGCGCCCACCGGCACCATCCGGCTGCGCCGCGGGGTCGACAAGGCCGACGAGATGAGCCTGGACACCCGCTCCACCAGGACGGTCCGGGTGCGCGGGACGGACTGAGCCGGTGGCCACCTGCCCGGTCGGGCACAGCTCGGCCGACGACGAGTACTGCGACACCTGCGGGCTGGCCGTGTCCGCGCCACCCCCGCCCGTCCCGGCGCCGCCGGATCCCGAGCGGGTGCCCGGCCGGGACGTCTGCGCGGCGTGCCGCGCCCCGCTGCACGGGCGGTTCTGCGAGGAGTGCGGGCACGACAACGCCCTGCCCCCGCCCGACCCGCCCGACGCCGGGCCGCCCATCGCGGCGCCCGCCCCGGTCTGGACCGCCGTGGTGCGCGCCGACCGGGCCTGGTTCGACGAGGTCCGCGCCCGCGAGGGCCCCGACGTCGACACCGTCGAGTTCCCGCGCTACTGCCCGGAGCGCCGCTTCGAGCTCACCGGCGCCCAGGTCGCCATCGGGCGGCGCAGCCGCTCGCGCGGCACCAACCCGGAGATCGACCTGTCCGGACCACCGCTCGACCCGGGCGTCTCGGCCCAGCACGCGCTGCTCGTCGCCCGCGCCGACGGCGGGTGGGAGGTCGTCGACCTCGACTCCACCAACGGCACCTCGGTCGGCGACTCGACCGCGCTACTGGCCCCGTTCGCGCCCGTGCCGCTGGCCGACGGCGACCGCATCCGGATCGGGGCGTGGACGACGATCACCATCGAGCGCGCCCGGCCCGCCGGCACCGATCAGTCGCGGTAGCGCGGCTCCGGCGGCGGCGCCGGATCGAGCTGCGGGCCCAACCAGCGCCGGAAGCTCTCCTCCAGGCTGCCGTCGTCGCGGCCCTGCTCCAGCACGCCGTTCACGAAGCGCACCAGGTCGGGGGCCTGCTTGCTCATCCCGACCCCGTAGCCCGCCGTCGCCAGCACCCGCCCGACCACCTCGGTCTGCGGGTCCTGCGCGGCCAGCCCGGCCAGGATGATGTCGTCGCTGGAGACCGCCTCGACGGCGCCCTGCTGCATCCGGATCACGCAGTCCGGGATGCCGATCTCGGTGACCACCTCCATGTCCACCGGCAGCGCCTCCAGCTCGCGCTCGGTCGTCGAGCCCGTCGACGTGCACACCGTGCCGCCGGCGAGGTCCTCGACCTCGCGGATCCCCGAGCCCTTCGGCACCAGCAGCCGCTGCTGGGCCAGCTGGTAGGGCGCGGAGAACTCCACCGAGCGCTGCCGGGCACAGGTGACGCTGAAGTTGTTGACGACCAGGTCGACCTCGTTGCCCTCGACCGCCTTCACCCGGTCGGCGATGTCGTAGACGATGAACTGCACGCGGTCCGGGTCACCGAAGATCGCCTGGGCGATGCGGTGCACGATGTCGATGTCGGTGCCCTCCAGCTGCCCGGTCAGCGGGTTGCGGTAGCCGACGAGGTACTTCGTCTGGTCGACCCCGGCGATCAGCCGACCGCGCTGCTGGATGGTGGCCATCGTCGTGCCCGGCGGCATCGCGCCCGGCTCGGGCAGCGGCCCCTGCGGGCGCAGGCTGTCGACCACCTGGTCGCAGTCGGGCGCCGGGGCGGCGGGAGCCGGCGCCGCCACCACCGGTGGCGGCGGCGCGGCGGCGGAGGACGTCGGGACGAGCGTCGTGCCCAGGGCCAGCAGCCCGGCCAGCCCGAGGTAGACCGCCGGCCTGCGAACATCCACACCTCCCCGGCGACTCATCGGTACTCCCCGGCCCGCTGCGCGACACCGAGCGCGATCGCCAGCCCGGCCAGCAGGAACAGCGCCGGCGGGGCCACGGCCAGCAGCGACTGGGCGTCCCGGGCGCGGGCCACGGCGGCGGAGATCCCGTCGCGCTCGACGGCGATCGCCCGGGCCAGCGCGTCGTCCAGGGCCGCGAACCGGCCACCCGAGGTGCTCGGGTCGACGCCGATGACCGACTCCACGGCCTCCTGGAAGCGGCCGCTGTCGTCGAGGGCCCGGACCTCCTGGTGCGCCTGCACCCAGCTCCGCGTGGCCGAGCGGACCGCCCGCACGTCGGCGCCGCTGGCCTCGGCCGCGCCGAGCAGGCCACCACCACCGTCGGGGCCCATGACGGGCTCGGTCAACCCGGCGAAGGCGCGGTCGCCGCTGCCCCCGCCCCGGGCGACCAGCACCAGGCTCTCGTTGCTGCGCGCCTTGAGCACCGCGGTGCGCGCGTCGTCCAGCGCGCTGACGGCGTCGGTGTGCCGGGACGCCTCGCCCAGCGCCGACCCGGTCATGACCGTGGCCAGGCCCCACCACACCAGCGCGGCCAGCACCGCGATCCCCCCGACGACCAGCCCCGGGTTGAGCAACCGGTTGGTCCGGGAGCGCTCGCCGTTGCCCAGGTCGACCACCGCGGCCAGCAGTCCGAGCCCGAGCAGCAGCACCGCCAGCGGCAGCGCGGAGCCCTTGCGGTAGGCCTCGGCGAGCTCGGCGGTCTCCAGCGCCCGCAACTCGGCAGCGGCCGGCAGCATCGTCTGCTGCATCAGCTTCGAGGCCTGCGTCAGGTACGACTGGCCCAGCGGCAGCCCGGACCGGTTGTAGGTGCGCGCGGTCTCCATCAGGCCCGCGTAGACCGGGAGGTTCGTGGTGAGCGTGGTGACCGGCACGGTGGCCGGGTGGCCCTCCGGCAGCAGCGACGCCGCGTGCACCAGCCGCTCGGCGGCCCGCCGGACGTCGCCGTCGTAGCGGGCGCGCCCCTCCGGCGACTCCCGCCGGCCCGAGACGTACCCGGTGGTCGCGGTGGCGTCGGCGTCGGCGAGGGACTGGTAGAGCCCCGCGGCGTCGGAGGCGAGCGCGGCGATCCGGGTGTCGCTCTCCAGCACCGCCTCGGACCGGTCGTACCCGCTGACCGCCGCGACGACCGCGGCCACCACGCACCCCAGGACCAGCAGCGCCCCGACCCGGCGCAGCCGCTCGGGCGTGCTGCCCCCGGTCAGCGGTGACCGCCGGCGGGCCCGGCGCCCGCGCGCCGGCGCGGCGACCCCCTCGCCGGACGGCCGGCTCACCACCCCCGCACCCATCCCAGTGCACCCCCCAGCGCAACGACCACGGACCGACGATCACGGATCAGGGCATGAGGCTAGCGCCAGCCCGTGACCGGACCGGGTGACGCCGATCGGGGGTACCTACCGGGTCGACGGGCCACCGATCCGGCTGCTGACGACCTGCGCCGTGCGCACCACCTCGTCGACGATCCCGGCCGGGGCCACCTCCCTCGGGAAGGACACCGCCACCCCCGCCACCGGGTAGCCGGCCCGGTCGATCACCGCCACCCCGACCGCGGCGATGCCCGGGGTCACCTCGCCGTCCTCCACCGCGTACCCGCGCCGGCGGGTCTGCGCGAGCAGCGCGCGCAGCGCCGGCAGGGACGCGGCGCCGGCCCGCCCGGCGAACGCGTCCGGGTTCATGAACAGGGCCCCCACCTGGGCGGCCGGCAGCGCAGCCAGCATCGCCTTCCCGCTGGCGGTCAGCTCGGCCGGCAGCCGGACCCCGACGTCGCTGTTGAGCTGCGGCGCCCCGGCCGGCCGGTTCTCGATCACGTACAGGACCTCGTTGCCGTGCAGGACCGCGAGGTGCGCGACGTGGCCCGTCCGTTCGGCCAGTCTGGTCATCGGCACGCGCGCCAACCGGACCAGCGGCTCCGAGCGGCTGTAGCCCGAGCTGAGCTCGTAGGCGGCCGTGCCCAGGCAGTAGCGCCGCTCGTCGGCCAGGTGCACCACGAACCCGCTCTCCACCATCGTGGCCAGCAGTTGGTAGGTGGTGGACCGGGGCAGGCCCAGATCACGGGCGACCGCCGCGGCCGGCACCGGGCCGGCCTGCCGGGCGAGGTGGTTGAGGATCTCCAGCACCTGCCGCGCCGCCGGCGCTTTCTCGGGGCGGGCGGTCACCGGCCGACACTAGACAACATTCCGGGATCCCGGACAGTGGTCGCCGACTGGTCATGGTGCACGGGCAGGTGACGGTGTCGGATTACGCGATGCCCTCTGTCACCGTCGGCGTCGAGCCGCTGTCCTTCCAGGAGATCATTGCCGTAGCCAGGGACGGGGTCGGCGCGACGCTGAGCCCCGAGGCGGAGTTCGAGATCGCCACCAGCCGCAAGGTCGTCGAGGCCCTGGCCGACGACGTCGAACCGCACTACGGCGTGTCCACCGGCTTCGGTGCGCTCGCCACCCGCCACATCCCCGCCGAGCTGCGGGCCGACCTGCAGCGCAGCCTGGTCCGCTCGCACGCCGCGGGCTCGGGCGCCGAGGTCGAGCGCGAGGTCGTGCGCGCCCTCATGCTCCTGCGCCTGCACACCCTGGCCACCGGCCGCACGGGCGTGCGGCTGGAGACGGCCCGCACCTACGCCGCCATGCTCACCGCGGGCATCACCCCGGTCGTGAAGGAGTACGGCTCGCTGGGCTGCTCGGGCGACCTCGCCCCGCTGGCCCACTGCGCCCTCGCCGCGATCGGCGAGGGCGAGGTCCGCGACGCCGACGGCGTGCTGCGCCCCGCCGCCGAGGCGCTCGCCGAGGCCGGGATCACCCCCGTGGTGCTGGCCGAGAAGGAGGGCCTGGCACTGATCAACGGCACCGACGGCATGCTCGGCATGCTCGTACTGGCCTGCCACGACCTCACCGCGCTGCTGCGCGCCGCCGACGTCGCCGCGGCGATCAGCGTGGAGGCCCTGCTCGGCACCGACGCCGTGTTCGCCCCCGACCTGCAGCAGCTGCGCCCGCACCCCGGGCAGGCCGACTCCGCGGCCAACCTGCGGGCGCTGCTCGACGGCTCGGCGATCATGGCCAGCCACCGCAACCCCGAGTGCACCCGCGTCCAGGACGCCTACTCGCTGCGCTGCACCCCGCAGGTGCACGGGGCGGCCCGCGACACCGTCGCCCACGCGTCCGCGGTGGCGGCGCGGGAGCTGGCCTCGGCCGTCGACAACCCCGCCGTCACCGTCGACGGCCGGCTGGAGAGCAACGGCAACTTCCACGGCGCGCCGCTGGCCTACGTGCTCGACTTCCTGGCCATCGCGGTGGCCGACCTCGCCTCGATGAGCGAGCGGCGCACCGACCGGATGCTGGACACCGCGCGCAGCCACGGGTTGCCCGCGTTCCTGGCCGACGACCCCGGCGTCGACTCCGGCCACATGATCGCCCAGTACACGCAGGCGGCGATCGTGGCCGAGCTCAAGCGGCTGGCCGTGCCGGCGTCGGTGGACTCGATCCCGTCCAGCGCGATGCAGGAGGACCACGTCTCGATGGGCTGGTCCGCGGCCCGCAAGCTGCGCCGGGCCATCGACGGGCTCACCCGCGTCGTCGCCGTCGAACTGCTCACCGGTGCGCGCGCGCTCGACCTGCGCGCCCCGCTCGCCCCGGCCCCGGCGACCGCCGCCGTCCGCGACGCGCTGCGCCGCCGGGTCGACGGCCCCGGCCCCGACCGCTACCTCGCCCCCGAGATCGAGGCCGCCGTCGACCTCGTGGCCAGCGGCGCCGCCGTCGCCGCCACCGGGATCGCGCTGGGCTGAGCCGACCGCGCTGACCCCGACAGCGAGGTCGGAGCCGCCCGACCCCGAGCACCGATCACACTGCTGCGCCCTCGTGGTGGGCGGGTTCCTCCGGTATGAACCAGGGACCCGCCCACCGCAGGCGCGGTGGTGGTGATCCGCTCGCCAGCTCGCCCACGACCCGTTCCCGAGGAAGGACCCCCGATGGACGGCGCACGACCGGTGCGTGCTCCCCGCGGCACCGCGCTGACCGCCCGGTCATGGCAGACCGAGGCCCCGCTGCGGATGCTGCAGAACAACCTCGACCCCGAGGTCGCCGAACGCCCCGACGACCTGGTCGTCTACGGCGGCACCGGGCGGGCCGCGCGCGACTGGCGCTCGTTCGACGCCATGGTCCGCACGCTGACCACGCTCGCCGACGACGAGACGATGCTGGTGCAGTCCGGTCGCCCGGTCGGGGTGCTGCGCACCCACGAGTGGGCCCCGCGCGTGCTGATCGCCAACTCGAACCTGGTGGGCGACTGGGCCACCTGGCCGGAGTTCCGCAGGCTGGAGCGGCTCGGGCTGACGATGTACGGGCAGATGACCGCGGGCTCGTGGATCTACATCGGCACCCAGGGCATCCTGCAGGGCACCTACGAGACGTTCGCCGCGGTCGCCGCGAAGCGCTTCGACGGCACCCTCGCCGGCACGCTGACGGTGACCGGCGGCTGCGGCGGCATGGGCGGGGCGCAGCCGCTCGCGGTCACCCTCAACGGCGGCGCGTGCCTGGTCGTCGACGTCGACGGCGCCCGCCTGCGCCGCCGGGTCGAGCACCGCTACCTCGACGAGGTGGCCGACTCGCTCGACGAGGCGGTGCGGCTGTGCGCGGAGGCGAAGGCCGCCCGGCGGGCACTGTCGGTCGGCGTCGTCGGCAACTGCGCCACCGTGCTGCCCGAGCTGCTGCGCCGCGGCGTCGAGGTCGACATCGTCACCGACCAGACCTCGGCCCACGACCCGCTGTCCTACCTGCCCGAGGGCGTCGACCTCGACGACTGGGACGACTACGCGGCCAAGAAGCCCGAGGAGTTCACCGACCGCGCCCGCGCGTCGATGGCCCGCCACGTCGAGGCCATGGTCGGCTTCCAGGACGGCGGGGCCGAGGTCTTCGACTACGGCAACTCGCTGCGCGACGAGGCCCGCCAGGGCGGCTTCGCGCGGGCCTTCGCGTTCCCGGGCTTCGTGCCGGCCTACATCCGGCCGCTGTTCTGCGAGGGCAGGGGCCCGTTCCGGTGGGTGGCGCTGTCGGGCGATCCCGCCGACATCCACGCCACCGACCGCGCCGTGCTCGACCTCTTCCCGGACAACGACCAGCTGCACCGCTGGATCAGGGCGGCGGGCGAGCGCGTCGCGTTCCAGGGCCTGCCCGCCCGGATCTGCTGGCTGGGCCAGGGCGAGCGGGACCGCGCCGGGCTGCGCTTCAACGAGCTGGTCGCCTCCGGGGAGGTCTCCGCGCCGATCGTGATCGGGCGCGACCACCTCGACACCGGGTCGGTCGCCTCGCCCTACCGCGAGACCGAGGCCATGGCCGACGGCTCCGACGCCATCGCCGACTGGCCGCTGCTCAACGCGCTGGTCAGCACGTCGTCGGGGGCGAGCTGGGTCTCGATCCACCACGGCGGCGGGGTGGGCATCGGCCGCTCGATCCACGCCGGGCAGGTCAGCGTGGCCGACGGCACCGAGCTGGCCGCGGCCAAGCTGGAGCGGGTGCTCACCAACGACCCCGCCACCGGCGTCCTGCGCCACGTCGACGCCGGCTACGACCTCGCCGCCGACACCGCCGACACCCACGACATCCGCATCCCCATGCGGGAGGCCCCGTGACGGGATCCTTCTGGGGCATGTGGGGCGAGCTGGAGCAGCTGGGGAAGGCCGGCACCGGCGGCTACCGGCGCTACGCCTGGACCAGCGAGGACGCGCGGCTGCGCGAGTGGTTCGCCGGGCAGGCCGCGGCCCGCGGGCTCGACCTGGTCACCGACCGGGCCGGCAATCAGTGGGCCTGGTGGGGCGACCCCGACGCCGACGGCCCCGGCGTCGCGGTCGGCTCCCACCTCGACTCGGTGCCCGACGGCGGCGCCTTCGACGGGCCGCTGGGCGTGGTGTCCGCGCTGGCCGCGGTCGACGCGCTGCGCGAGGCCGGCGTGCGCCCGGCCAGACCGCTCGCGGTGGTGCACTTCGGCGACGAGGAGGGCGCCCGGTTCGGCATCGCCTGCGCGGGCTCGCGGCTGGTCACCGGGGCCCTGGACGCCGGCCGGGCCCGCGGGCTGGTCGACGGCGACGGCGTGCGGATGCACGAGGCGATGGCCGCCGCCGGGCTCGACGTCGAGCACGTCGGGCGCGACGACGAGGCCCTGCGCCGGGTCGGCGCGTTCGTCGAGCTGCACGTCGAGCAGGGCCGGGCGATGGTCGACATGGACGCGGCCGTGGCCGTCGGCTCCGCGATCCGCCCGCACGGCCGCTGGCGCTACGACCTGCCCGGCGAGGCCAACCACGCCGGTACGACCCGGCTGGCCGACCGGCGCGACCCGATGCTGGCGCTGGCCGCGGTGGTCCTCGCGGCCCGCGCGGCCGCCGAGCGCCACGGCACCGTCGCCACCTGCGGCAAGCTGCGCGTCGAGCCGAACGGGGTGAACGCCATCCCCTCGCGCGTCACCGGCTGGCTCGACGCGCGGGGCTCCCTGCGCGAGGGGGTGCTGGCGACCGTCGCCGACGTCACCGCCGCGGTGGAGGAGCACGGCGGCCGCGTCGAGCAGGAGTCCTGGACCGAGGTCACCCCGTTCGACCCGGACCTGGCCGCGCGGCTGGCCGAGCTGCTCGGCGGCGTCCCGGTGCTCGACACCGGGGCCGGCCACGACGCCGGGATCCTGTCCGCGGCCGGCATCCCCACCGCGATGCTGTTCGTCCGCAACCCGACCGGCGTCTCGCACTCGCCGCTGGAGCACGCCGAACCCGACGACTGCGAGGCCGGGGTGCGGGCGCTGAGCACGGTACTGGCGAGCATGCTCGCGTGAGCACGGCCTACTGGAGCCCGCACGCCCTGCTGCCCACCGGCCCCGCCCGCGACGTGCTGTTCGAGGTGGCCGACGGCCGGTTCGCGGCCGTGCGGCCGGGCTCGGCCGCCGGCGACGCGCGGCGGCTGCCCGGCGTCGCCCTGCCCGGGTTCGCCAACGGCCACAGCCACGCGTTCCACCGCGCCCTGCGCGGGCGCACCCACGACCGCGGTGGCACGTTCTGGACCTGGCGCGAGCGCATGTACGCCGTCGCCGGGAAGCTCGACCCCGACTCGTACCGGGCGCTGGCCACGGCGGCCTACGCCGAGATGGCGCTGGCCGGGGTGAGCGCGGTCGGCGAGTTCCACTACCTGCACCACGGTCCGGGCGGGCGCCCCTACGACGATCCGCACGCCATGTCGCGCGCGCTCGTCGAGGCGGCGGCCGCGGCCGGCGTCCGGCTGACCCTGCTGGACACCTGCTACCTCGCCGGCGGCCTCGACGCCGGTGGCCACCGCCCGCTGGAGGGGGTACAGCTGCGGTTCGGCGACGGCGACGTCCACGCCTGGGCGGAGCGCGCCGGCTCAGGACCGGCGCACGGCACCGCCGTCCACTCGGTGCGCGCGGTACCGCGCGCGGCACTGTCCACCGTGGCCGACGTCGCCGCCGGGCGGCCGCTGCACGTGCACCTCTCCGAGCAGCCCGCCGAGAACACCGCCTGCCTGGCCGCCCACGGGCTCACCCCGACCGGGCTGCTCGGGGCCGAAGGGCTGCTCGGCCCCACCACCACGGCCGTGCACGCGACCCACCTGAGCCCCGCCGACATCACCGCGCTCGGATCGAGCGGCACCGGCGCCTGCCTGTGCCCCACCACCGAGCGCGACCTGGCCGACGGCATCGGCCCGGCCGTCGAGCTGGCCGCGGCCGGCTCCCCGCTGTCGCTGGGCAGCGATCAACACGCCGTGGTCGACCTCGTCGAGGAGGCGCGGGCGCTGGAGATGCACGCCCGGCTGGCCTCCGGCCGGCGCGGCCGGTTCCGCCCCGAGGACCTGCTCGCCGCCCTGTGTCGGCACTCCGCGATCGGCGGCAGCGACGCCGGGCTCGCCGTCGGCGCGCCGGCCGACCTGGTCGCCCTGCGCACCGACACCGTCCGCACGGCCGGCGCCGACCCGGCCCAGATCCTGCTGGTGGCCACCGCCGCCGACGTCGACACGGTGCTCGTCGGCGGTGACGTCGTCGTCCGGGAGGGCCGGCACCGCCTCGGCGACATCGCCCCCCTCCTCAGCGCCGCCATCACCCCCCTCTCGGAGGACCCGTGACCCCCGCCGATCCCGCCCGCCCCCCGGTTCAGGAAAGCCACGATACTGCCCTCTCCGGGCAGCATCGTGGCTTTCCTGAACCTCGTCAGGGGTCGGCGACGCTGGTGACGGGGATCGGGGAGCTGGTCACGAACGACCCGGGCGTCGGGGACGGCTCGGCGCTGGGGGTGCTGCGGGACGCGGCCGTGGTCGTCCAGGGCGGCCGGGTGGCCTGGGTGGGGGCCGCGGCCGCCGCACCGGCCGTCGACGAGCGCCGCGACCTGGGCGGCCGCGCGGTCGTGCCGGGGTTCGTCGACTCGCACGCGCACCTGGTGTTCGACGGCGACCGGGGCGCGGAGTTCGCGGCCCGGATGACCGGCGAGCCCTATGACGGCGGCGGCATCGCCACCACGGTCGCGGCCACCCGCGCCGCAGGCGACGACCGCCTGCGGGCCCTGCTGGGCGGGCGGGTCGCGGAGATGCGCCGCCAGGGCACCACGACCGTGGAGGTCAAGAGCGGCTACGGGCTGACCGTCGACGACGAGGTCCGGGCGCTGCGGCTGGCCGGCGAGGTGACCGGCGAGACGACGTTCCTCGGCGCCCACGTCGTGCCGGCGGGCGCCGACCGGGCCGGCTACCTCGACCTGGTGACCGGGCCGATGCTGGCCGCCTGCGCGCCGCACGCCCGGTGGGTCGACGTGTTCTGCGAGCCGGGCAGCCGCCACGCCTTCGACGGCGACGAGTCCCGGGCGGTGCTGGAGGCGGGTCGGGCCGCCGGGCTGGGGCTGCGGGTGCACGGCAACCAGTTGGGCCCGGGGCCCGGGGTGCGCCTGGCGGTGGAGCTGGGCGCGGCCAGCGTCGACCACTGCACGCACCTGACCGGCGCCGACGTGGACGCGCTGGCCGGCGGTGAGACGGTGGCGACGCTGCTGCCGGGGGTGGAGTTCAGCACCCGCTCGCCGTACCCGGACGCGCGCGGGCTGCTCGACGCCGGGGTGGTGGTGGCGCTGGCCACCGACTGCAACCCGGGGACCTGCTTCTCCTCGTCGATGCCGCTGATGATCGCGCTGGCGGTGCGGGAGATGGGGATGGCGCCGGGTGAGGCGCTGTGGGCCGCCACCGCGGGCGGAGCGGCCGCGCTGCGCCGCGGCGACGTCGGGGTCGTCACCGTCGGCGGCGCGGCCGACCTCGCGGTGCTCGACGCCCCCAGCCACCTGCACCTGGCCTACCGGCCGGGGGTGCCGATCGCCCGGGCGCTCGAACTCTGACTGGTGGTCAGCCGGCCTCGGGCAGCGCGGCGCCCAGCGCGCCGGCGCCCTCGCCGACGACGACGTAGCCGGCGTCCTCGATCGCGGCCACGAGGTCGGCGACCGGCAGGGTCGCGGGGTGGGTCACGGCGGCGGTGGCCGAGACGATGTCCACGTCGGCGGTGACGTCGCCGAGGGTCACCAGCGCGGTCTCCACGTGCCGGGCGCAGCTCGTGCAGTTCATGCCGACGACCGCCAGCTCGGTGCGCACGATGCCGAAGGCCGGGCGGGATTCCATGGTTCGCATCGGATCTCCTGGGATGGAAGTTCGGTGAGCGACGTCGGGGAGTTCTCGTCGTTCGTCCGGGACCATAGGGAGGCCCGGCACCGGCGAGTTGCTCTCCTGAGGGACGGCGACGCCGCACGTCCGTTCCACCGCGCCGAGCGGCAGAGCGTTCCGCCGATCGACTGCAACAGCGCCACCGTACGCCACGCCGCGGTTTCAGGAATCCCATGTCAGCCGCTCGGCGCAGCGGACCGGCCGGTGCCGTCGACGCCCACCGTCCGATGACGACCGCACGCCGTGACCGGGCGAGCGGTCGAGGCCTCCGGGGACGGTCGACGCACCACCGCTACCGGTCACGGGACGGTAACGACGTCGTCACCACGGTGACTGCCCGACGAGGGGCTTCCCGACGAGTTGCGCGGAACGGCCACGGGAGCAGGGGTCGCGCACGTAGCGTCGCCGATCGTGGACGCAGAGGAATGGCTGGCCGGCTACCGCACCCGGCTCGCCGAGCTCGAAGCGCGCGCCGGGCGCGCGCAGGATGCGCTGGCCCGCGCGGGGGCCACGGCGACCAGCCCCGACGGGGCGGTCACGGTCACGGTCGATCCGGTGGGCGGACTGCGCGCGCTGGTGCTCTCCGACCGGACCGCGCAGATGACCCGCACGCAACTGGCCGCCGCGATCGTCGCCACGGCCGCCACCGCCCGTCACGAGGCCGCCGCCGAGGCGGTCGCCGTGATGGCCCCGCTGCTGGGCGACGGCAGCGCGGCGATGCGCATGCTGCGCGGCCACCTGGCGGCCGGGCCGTCCCGTCCGGACGGGGACCGGCCGTGACGGCCGGCGGCTTCCGGGTCGGCACCGAGGACCTCGCCGACACCGCCGCGCGGACCGGCGAGCTCGCCGCGCGCGTGCGCGCCGCCGCCGACGGCGGCCGCCCCGTCGCCCCGCTGGCCTTCGGATTGACGGGGCAGGTCTTCGCCGGACCCGCCGGCCAGGCCGCGGCGCAGATCCGGAGCGGGCTCGACGACCTCGCCCTCGGCACCGGCCGCGGCGCCGACGGGCTGCGCGAGGCCCGCGACGGGTACCTCGACACCGAGCGGGCAGCGGTCGCGGCGTTCGACGGGCTCGCGCGGTGAGCGCCCCGTTCGACGTCGAGCCGGAGACGCCGAATGCGCTCGACGGCGCGGGCATCTTCTCCAGCTACGACGACGGGATCGCCGCGCTCGGCAGCGGCGACGGCTTCGAGATCGTCTGCGCCACCGCCGCCGCCGCGCTGGACACCCTGGGCTTCGTGGTCGACCCGTTCGGCTCGCTGTTCTCGGCGGGCGCGGGCTGGATCATGGAGCACGTCGGGTTCCTCAGCGATCTGCTGGGCGTGCTGGCCGGTGATCCGGACGAGGTCGTGGCCGAGGCCCGGTCCTGGCACCGGGTCTCGGTCGAGCTGTCCGCCGTCGCCGCCGCGCAGCAGGGCCTGGCCGTCACCGGAGCCGTGCCGTGGACCGGTGAGGCCGCCGACGCCTACCGGCAGGCCGCCCAGCAGCGGGCCGAGCGGATGGCGGAGGTCTCCGCGCAGGTCGACCTCTTCGCCACCGCACTGATCACCTCGGCCGCCTACGTGGGCACCGTGCGATCGGTCGTGCGCGACGCGATCGCCGACTTCATCGCCGAGGTCGTGAAGTGGCTGCTGCTCGGGAGCTTCCTCGCGCTGGTCACCAGCGGGGTCTCCCTCGCCGCCGCGATCGGCTGGGCCATCACCGACGCGATCGTGCTGGCCGGGCGGCTCGCCGAGCGCATCGCGCGACTGCTCGAGGCGCTCGCCGACGCCGGCGGCGCGGTCGGCGGGCTGGCGTCGGGGGTCCTGCGGGCCGGTCGGTGGACCGCCGAGAACGCAGGCGCACTGCGCGCGGGCGCCGAGCCCGTCAACGACCGCCTCGGGGGCGAGGGGCTCGGGGCCGTCGTCGAGGCAGGCAAGCAGGCCAGCACGACGACCATCGAGGAGCCGCCACCGGGGTCATGACGCAGGGGACCGCGCCGCGGTGGCCAGCACGCCGGCCACCAGCGCGTCGGTGAACTCCGCCGGCGCCGGGACCCCGGTCACCAGCACGCGGTAGTGCACCGGCCCGACCAGGCGGTCGACCAGCTCGTCCAGGTCGAGACCCGGGTCGAGCTCACCGCGCTCGACGGCGCGCTCCAGCGGCAGCCGGTCGCGCTCGCGCTGGCCGGCCAGGTGCTCGCGGCGCAGGAGGTCGGCCAGCCCGGCGTCGTGCTGGGCCTGTCCGACCAGCGCGCGGAACACCGCACCCGCGTCGGACCCGGTCAGGAAGGCGGCCAGGGTGCGCAGGTGCGCTCGGAGGTCGGCGGCGAGGTCGCCGGTGTCGGGCGGGGTCAGCTCCTCGGCGGCGTCCTGCGCGTAGGCCTCCAGCAGGATCGCCGTCTTCGACGGCCACCAGCGGTAGATCGTCTGCTTGGCCACGCCCGCCCTGACCGCGATGCCCTCGACGGTCAGCGCCGCGAAACCGCGCTCGACCAGCAGGTCGTCGGCGGCCTCCAGGACGCTGCGGCGGGCCCGCTCGCTGCGGCCGTACCGGTTGCCGCGGTGGGGGGCGTCGCCGACCACCGGTCACCTCCTCGTCCCTCGCGGCGATGATAGGCCGTTCAGACTGGACGCAACGGTGCGTCTACTCTAGCGGGCATGGCCAACTCCCTCGCCGCACCATCCGTCCGCGCCGTCCTCGACCGGCTGCACGCCGCGGCCGACCACGACGGGGAACGCGGCCCCACCGGGATCGACTTCGCCACCGCCACGGCGGCCGAGCGCGCCGACGCGCTGGCCGAGGTCTACATGCCGATCTCCGCCGAGGCAGGCGCGCTGCTGTACGCCCTCGTGAGATCGGCGCGACCGGACACGGTCGTCGAGTTCGGCACCTCGTTCGGAATCTCCACGCTGTACCTGGCCGCCGCCGTCGCCGACAACGGCCGGGGGCGGGTGCTGACCACGGAGCTGAGCGCGGCGAAGGTGGCCGCGGCACGCGCCGACCTGGCCGCCGCCGGGCTGGACGGGCACGTCACCGTCCTGGCCGGGGACGCGCTGCGGACCCTCGCCGACGTCCCCGGCCCGATCGGCCTGCTGCTCCTGGACGGCTGGAAGGACCTCTACCTGCCGGTCCTGCACGGGCTGCGCGACCGGCTCGCCCCCGGCGCGCTCGTGCTGGCCGACGACACGAGCTTCGAGAGCGTGCGGCCCTACCTGGAGCACGTGCGCGACCCGGCCAACGGCTACGTCGGGGTCGATTTCCCCGTCGAGGACGGGATGGAGATCAGCTGCTGGACCGGCGCCGGATGAGCGGCCGTCCCGCCGGGGACGGGGTCGTGGCGAGCCGAGGGACCGTCTCGCTCGTCACGACCCCGTTCCCGGCGGGACGGCCGTCTCCCGCGGGGACCGGAGCGCGGGTCAGACCGGCACCGACACGAAGGTCTCGCCGTCCTCGTTCTCCACGTCCACCGACGCGACCTCGTCGGGGGCCACGAGCGCCGAGCCGGTCAGCGGCTCGCCGTTGCCCTCGCCGGTGACCCACTGGAAGGCCACCCTGCGCTCGCCGTCCTTGGACACCACGACCATGTTGCAGCGCTCGCCGGGCGGGACGCCCTCGACCGTGGCCGAGACCCGGACGTAGCCCGCGGCCGGCATCACGGTCACCTCGGCCTCCGCCCCGGTCCTGGCGTCGGTCGCCTTCGCCACCAGCGCATTGACCGGCGCCTCGACCGGATCCGTCCGGGTCGGGGGCTGCTGCTGGGCGACGACCGGGGGTGGGCTGCCGGTCTGCTGGCCGTAGACGAACCCGCCGGCCACGCCGGCGGCGCCGACCAGCACGGCCGCGGCCGCGCCGAGCACTCGTCTGCCCCGTCTGCCCTCCTTGCGGATCTGCCGGACGGTGCGCCGCAGCAGCAGGTCGCTGCCGTCCGGTGGACCGTCCAGCAGCACTTCCGGCGGCATCCCGTCCAGCAGGGCGGTCACCTCGCGCAGCTCCCTCAGCTCGTTCGAACACCATCCGCATGCTGCGAGATGCGACTCGACGGCCCAGCCCTCGCGCGCCTCCAAGGCACCCGCGAGGTAGACGCCGAGGTCGCCCGCAACGTGACGATCCGTCATGCCGGTACCTCCGCAGGCGTTTCCACGAGGCGCCGCAGCGCCTTCAATGCGTAGTGACTCCGGGACCGCACCGTTCCGGGTGGGACCCCCAGCACCTGTGCGGTCTCGTCGAGCGTGCGACCGGCGAAGTACAGGTGCGCGAGCACGCCGCGGTGCTCGGGGGAGAGCTGTTCGAGCGCGGCCAGCACGGTGAGCGAGTCGACGACACCGCCGGCGTGGTCGGGCGCGATCGGCGCCACGATCTCGTCGTCGGTGACCTCCGACGGCCGCGACGACCTGGCCCGCGCGCGGTCGATGACGATGTTGCGCACCACGGTGAGCAACCAGCCCCGCACCGACCCCCTCCCGTTCACCAGAACGTCGGGGTGCTTCCACACGCGCACCAAGGTCTCCTGTACCACGTCTTCCGCCGTCGCCCGATCGCCGGTGAGCCGGGTGGCGTAGGCGAGCAGGGCGCGACCGTGCTCGGCGTAGACCGCCGTGATCAGCGCCTCGTCCCTCGGGGTCCGTGCCACAACCCCTCACACGGACGCCGCGACCGACTGGGTCAACGCCCGACCAAGATTCTTTGCGGATTCTCGCGAGTGGCGTGAACCCGCCGCGCGCCCCGGCCGTGTCACGTTCGAAGCCGGTTCCCACCCGGAAGGTGTCCCATGTCCGTCAGCCGTCTGGCCAGCGCGATCGCGGCCGCGACCGCGGTGCTCGCGCTGGGCGCGTGCAGCGCGGCGCCGGCCGCCCCGGCCGCGCCCGCCGACGCTCCG
>NZ_JAHDTH010000147.1 GCF_018531445.1 Pseudonocardia lacus | reverse complement strand
AGCGCCCCGACCGCTCCCCCGCCCACCGCGGCCGCGCCGGCGAGCAGCAGCCCTCGCCGTCCCAGCACGGGCCGGGGATCGGCGGGCATCAGCCGCCCTGCCCGGTCGGAGCGGTGCCGGACATGCCGGCCATCCCGCCGGAGCCGGCGGCCTCGCCGTGCTCGTAGTTCTCCTCGCCCGCCGTGGTCTGCTTGGCCAGCGCCGAGAAGGCCACCGTGGAGCCGTCGTCGAGGGTCAGCGTGACGTCGACGCCGTCGCCGGGTCGGATCGGGGTGGCCAGGTCCATGACCATGATGTGATCGCCGCCGGGCGCGAGCCGGCGCGGGGTGCCGGGTTCGACGACGAAACCGCCCTCCTTCGGCTGCATCGCCATGCTGCCGTCCTGCTTGGCCAGCACCTCGTGCAGCTCGGTGCGCGGCGACGCGCTGGTCGCCGCGGACACCACGGTCACCGGGGCGTCGCCGGTCGCGGTGAAGGTGCCGAACACCGCGGTCATACCGCCCTCGGCGGCCTTGACCCACGGGTCGGAGACGGTCACCACCGGCTGCGGGGCCGCGGGTGCGGCGGCCGGGGCGGGCGCCGCGGTGACGGGCGCGGATGCGGGCGCGGCGCCGCAGCCGGTCAGTGCGACCGCGAGGAGCAGCGCGCCGCACGCGCGGACGGTCGTGGAACGAACGGATCGGGACATGTCGGATCCTCGGGGTGTCGAGTGGGGACCCGTCGGACCGCGCCCGCGCCAGGCGGGGCGTCCGAGCGGGATGTCGGGCGTGCGGCAGCGCCCCACCCACCACCGTGGATCGGTCAGGCGCGCGCCACGGCGGACGCGCGCGGCGGACCGCGTCTGCTGACGTCGTGCAGCCCGACCACCCACCGGGCCAGACCGGCGGTCGCCACGGCGACCACCGGCGGGGCCGCGGACCCCACCCGGGGCCGGAACGGCGCGATCGCCGCGACCGGCACCAGCAGCCTGAGCGCCCAGCCGGCCATCCGGTCGCCGTGGCTGAGCAGGAACCCCAGCACCACGGCCGCGAGGCCGTGCGCGGCGAACATCGCCGGCGTCGGCGCCCCCACGAGGTGTCCGCCGTGCGCCATGTGCTGGGCGTGGTCGGCGTACCCGGCGTGGGCCGGCTCGACGGCCGAGAAGACGACGTGCAGCAGCGCCTGCGCCGCGGCCAGCCCGGCCGCCGTGGTGGCCGTGCCGCGGCGACGGCGGGCCATGGTCGTCGCGCCCGCCTCGACGAGCGCCGCGAGACCCACCACGAGGGGCAGCGCCGGCGGCGAGCCGCCCGCGGTGACATGCGCGCCCACCGCGAGCCCGACCGCGGCGACCGCGAACGCGACCGACCGCAGCCGCCGCACGGCCCCCGCGCTCACGCTCCGCAGCCTAGACCGGCGCCCCGGACACCCCACGAGGCGGACGCCCCCGGCGGCTCACTTGACCGCGATGATGTCGGTCAGCCGGATGTCCGGCGCACCGGCCAGCAGGTCCGGCCCGACCTGCCCCAGCGCGGCCGGGATCTGCCCGCCCAGGTGGGCCTGCCGGCCGTCCTCGCCCTCGAACGTGTCGAAGATGCCGAACGTCGACTCACCCAGCCGGAACGCGTACCAGGTCACCGTGCCGCCCTCGGCGACCGCGAGCTCCCGCCCCGCGCGCAGGAACTCCGCCAGCTCCCGCTCCCGCCCCGGCTTGGCCTCCAGCAGCGCCAGCAGTCCCCTGTCGACAGTCATCGCGACGTCCTTCCCGTTGATCGAATCCGACCGGATCGACGCTAGGCAGCCGCACCCCCGCCGCGTCACGGCGGATCCGCCTACTTCAGTACCGTTCCCGACATGCGGGTGGCGGTCCTGACGGTCGACGGCATGTTCGACTCGGGCTTGAGCGCGGTGCTCGACGTCCTCACGGCCGCCTCGGCGCTGCGCGAGGACACGCCCGGCGCACCACCGCCGTTCGAGGTGACCGTCGTCGGACTGACCGGCACCACCCGCACCGGGCACGGGATGCAGCTGTCGACGACCGCCCTGGCCGACCTCGACGCCCCGCCCGACCTCGTCATCAGCCCCGCCGTCGGGCTGCGCACGCCCGCCGAGGTCGTCGACACCGTCCGCGCCCACCCCGCCCTGGACTGGCTGTGCGCGCAGGCCGAGCGGGGCGCCGCCATGGCCGCGGCGTGCAGCGGCACGTTCTTCCTCGGCGAAGCCGGCCTGCTCGACGGCCGCCGGGCCACCACCAGCTGGTGGCTCGGCCCCGCCTTCCGGGCCCGCTACCCCGGCGTCGACCTCGACGAGCGGCTGACCATCGCCGAGCACGGCAACACCACCACCGCCGGTGCCGCGTTCGCCCACATCGACCTCGCCCTCGCCATCGTCGCCCGCCACAGCCACGACCTCGCCGAACGCGTCGCCCGCCACCTCCTCATCGGCGACCGCCCCTCCCAGGCCTGCTTCGCCATCCCGGCCCAGCTGGCCACGGCCGACCCCACCGTCAAGGCCTTCGAGAACTGGGTGCGCGAGCACCTCGACGAACCCCTGCAGATCCACGACGTCGCCGCCCGGATCGGCGTCAGCGAGCGCGCACTGCAACGCAGCACGGCCACGGTGCTGGGGATGTCGCCGATCGAACTCCTGCACGAGATCCGCCTCGACCACGCCGTGCACCTGCTGCGCACCACCCGCCGCAGCCCCGAGTCCGTGGCCCTCGCCGTCGGCTACCGCAACGTCAGCACGCTGCGCGCGCTCGTGCGGAAGCGGCGGGGATCGACGCTGGCCGAACTGACCCGCGGGTACCGCCCGGCGGTACGCCCGGAGCCGTAGGCGAACCGAACCACGTCGCAGGGTTTCTGCACCCGGCGCAGGCCCCGGGGAGTCTGCAACGGGTAGGCAAAGTCTGCAACGTCGGTTGTCGGGCCCTTTCTCGGGCGCCACGCACGGTGCTCACGAACGGCGACGACCCCGCCGCGCCACACGACGGGGTCCTCGCCCGAGCATCAGCCGTTGCCTGCGATGTTCACCATCCAGTCGACCCCGAACCGGTCGGTGCACATCCCGAACGAGTCGCCCCAGGGGGCCTTCTCCAGCGGCACGGTGACCGTGCCACCGGAGCTCAGCTTCTCCCAGTAGCCGCGCAGCTCGGCCTCGTCGTCGCCGCTCAGCGAGACGGTGCCGTTGGCGCCGAGCGGCATCGCGGCCGGCACGTCGGCGGCCATCAGCGTCATCCCGGTGCGGGTGACGAGCTGGGAGTGCATCACCTTGTCCTGCTCGGACTCGTCCATGCCCATGCCGCCGACCTCGGCGAACGTGCTGAGCGTGAGCTCGCCGCCGAACACCGAGGCGTAGAAGTCCATCACCTCCCGGGTCCCCTCGCGGAAGTTCAGGTAAGGGTTCAGCGTGGTGGCCATGGCGGTTCCTCCGGTGTGGGGCGCGGCGCGCTCGGGGCCGGCATGGTAGCGGCGGCGAGCATTCCCCCACTACGCCACCCGGACCATCGCGCTGCGCCCTTGATCGGTACGACCGCGGGTGGTCAGACGGCGGCGGCCTCGCTGTCGCGGGTCAGCTCGAACCCCTGGTAGCCGGCGTCGGCGACCTCGCCCAGCTTCGTGCGGTAGGCGCCGTGACCGGCCATGTAGAACATCACCGCGTTGCGCTTGCCGGGGATGTTCGCGCCGAAGATCCACGAGTCGGCCTGCGGGAACAGCGTGGCGTTCGCGATCTCCTCGCACGTGGCCGTCCAGCCGGCCTCGGCCTCGCTGGTCGGCTCGATGGTGCGCACACCGGTCCGCTCGGCCTCCGCGATCAGCCCGCCGATCCAGTCGACCTGGGCCTCGATGCTCGGCGGCAGGTTGGTGAACGGCCCGTTCGGGCCCAGGATCATGAACATGTTCGGGAACCCGACCTTGGACACCCCGAGGTAGCTGGTGGGGCCGTCGGTCCAGTGCTCGTCGATGTGCCGGCCGCCGCGCCCGCGCAGGTCCATCGACCGGTAGTTGCCGTCGACGGCGTCGAAGCCCGTGGCCAGGACCAGCACGTCCAGCTCGTGCTCGACCCCGTCGGCGGTGCGCACACCGGCCGGGGTGACCGCCTCGATCGGGTTCTCCTTGATGGAGACCAACTCGACGTTGTCGCGGTTGTAGGTCTCGTAGTAGCCCTCGTTGCACAGCGGGCGCTTGGCGTAGAGGTCGGTCGGGGTGAGCTTGCGGGCGGTCTCCGGGTCCTCGACGATCTCGGCGATCTTCGACCGGATGAAGGCCGCGGCGGCCGCGTTCGCCTCCGGGTTGGTGGCGATGTCGTTGAACGTGCCGAACATGAACCGGAACCCGTTGCCCTTGTCCCAGTTCTCCTGGAACACCCGGCGGCGCTCGTCCTCCGAGACGCTCATCGCCTCGACGCCGCTCTCCTCGAACCCGAACGCGACGACCGAGCCGCGGACCTGGTCCCAGATCGCGGGGAACTCCGCCTTGGTGCGCTCGACCTCGGCCTTGTCGACCGGGCGGTTGCCCGAGGGCACGCTGTACTGCGGCGAGCGCTGGAACACCGTCAGGTGCCCGGCCGTCTTCGCCGCGGCCACGATGAACTGGCAGCCGGTGGAGCCGGTGCCGATCACGCCGACCCGCTTGCCGGTGATGTCCAGGTCGTCGGGCCAGGCGTTGGTGTGCACGGCGCGACCGGCGAAGCTGTCCAGGCCGGGGATGTCGGGGATGTTCGTCTTCGCCAGCAGGCCGAGCGCGTTGACCAGGTAGCGGCAGGTGAGGGCCTCGCCGGTGGCGAGGGTGACCCGCCACAGGTCGGTGTCCTCGTCGAAGGCGGCCCCGGTGACCTCGGTGTTCAGCCGGATGTCGCGGGCCAGGTCGAAGCGCTCGACGACGTGCTCCAGGTAGGCCAGCACGTCGGGCTGGTCCAGGTAGCGGGTGGACCAGTCGTAGTCCTGCAGCAGGCCCTCGTCGAAGGAGTAGCGGTAGACGAAGCCCTCGGTGTCGGACTTGGCGCCGGGGTACTTGTTGAAGTACCAGGTGCCGCCGACCCCGCCGCCCTTCTCGAAGGCCGTCACGGTCAGGCCGAGCTCGTTGCGCAGCTTGTGCAGCATGTAGATGCCGCCGAAACCGGCGCCGACGACGATCGCGTCGACGTCCGCGGTGCGGGTGGTGCCCATGGGTGCTCCTGCGGTGTGTCGGGTGGTCGCTGGGTGTCGGCGCTCAGCCGCGGTACCACGCGGCGATCGCGGCGATCTCCGCGTCGGCCTCGTGCGCGTTCCCGGCCAGGAACGGGTAGACGTGCTGCATGCCGTCGGCGATCGTCAGGGTCACGTCCACGCCGGCCGCCTCGGCCCGCTCGGCGATGCGGGTGGCGTTGTCGACCAGGGTCTCGGCCGAGCCCGCGTTGAGGTAGAGCCGCGGGTACCCGGCGAAGTCGGCGTAGAGGGGGTTGGCCAGCGGCGTCCTCGGGTCGACCCGCCCGTCGCCCAGCACACCGGCGATCATGCCCTCCAGCAGGGCCTCGGTGACCAGGGCGTCGGTGTCGGCGTTGGTCTTGAGCGACTCGCCGGCGTTCTCCATGTCCACCCACGGCGAGAACGCGATCACCCGGCCGGGCTGCGGCAGGCCCTGCTCGCGCAGCGCCAGCGGGACGGCGATGGCCAGGTTGCCGCCCGCGGAGTCGCCGATGCTGGTGATGTCGGCGGGCGCGATGCCGCGCTCGGTCAGCGCCCGGAAGACCGCGACGCCGTCCTCGACCTGGGCCGGGTGCGGGTGCTCCGGGGCGCGGCGGTAGTCGAGCACGAACGCTGTGACGCCCAGCCCCTTGGCCACGTGCGCCGCCAGCTTGCGGTGGCTGGCCGCCGAGCCGACCGCGAAGCCGCCGCCGTGCAGGTAGAGCAGCACCTTCGAGGTGTCCGCGCCGATCGGCAGCGTCCAGATGCCGGGGACGCCGCCGACGGTCTCCTCCCGGTAGGTGACGTCCTCGGGCTCGCGGGTGGCCTGGTGCCACTCGTCGAAGATGCTGCGGAACAGCCGGGTGGTCAGCTCGGGCGTGGTCGCGATGATCTCCGACCAGTCGGCGTAGAGGGCGCGCAGCGCGTCGGATTCGACCGAGGTCCCCTTCGGACGGGCCGGTGGTGCTGTCGTCATTCCGCTTCCTCCTCGAACTCGTCCCCTGTGACGTGCGGCTCACTGTGGTCGGCGAGCGGGGCCCGCGGTTGTTCCGTTTCGGAACACGGCGACGGGCGGTGACGGCGCTGTCACCCGCCGACTCCTGGCGGTCGCGGCGCACGTCATGCACCCTGGACGGGCGGCTGGCGGCGCTGCCCGGCGTGCACGGCGGTGCGGCGTCGCCCGGGACGACCACGGGGCGACGATGCGTCGAGACGAAGCTCGGTACGTGCCGGCGCTGAGCACTGCCCAGCGCGAGCTCATCCGGCGCAGCCGGGAGGCGCTGGTCGAGGGCGGGCTGCTGGCCGAGCCGCCGGGTCGCGCCGGCGTGCCCCAGCACATCGAGCGCAGCTGGCGGCGCTGCGTCAGCGAGGACGTCCCCGTCGCGCCCGACCTCATCGCCTACCGCGAGCCCGACGACGTCCAGCCGCTGCTGCGCCGCGCGGCCGAGCCGGTGCTCGGCCGGCTCGCCGACAGCTTCGCCGACGTCCCGGTCGCCATGGTGCTCTCCGACGCGACCGGGCGGATCGTCATGCGCCACGTCGCGGTGCGCCGCCAGCGCGACATCATGGACCGGGCCAGCGCCGCGGAGGGCTTCGACTACTCCGAGCCCTCGATCGGCACGAACGGCATCGGCACGGTGCTGGTCGAGCGCCGCCCGGTGCTGGTCCGCGGCCCGGAGCACTACAACACCCGGCTGGAGGGCCTGACCTGCGCCGGCACCCCGATCTTCGCTCCCGGCACCGGGCGGATGGTCGGGTCGTTCTCGCTCGCCTGCTCGATGCGCGACGTGCACCCGCTGATGACGGTGATGGCCGGCGACATCGGCCGCCAGATCGAGGCGCGGATGCTGGAGGAGGCCGGGGCCCGCCACCGCGACCTCGTGCGCGCCTACCTGTCCGCCGACCGCGCCGGTGGCGCGGCGCTCGTCGTGGACGAGGACACCGTCCTGGCCAACCGCCTCGGGCTCGTGCACACCGGGCCCGAGCTGCACCCGCTGCTGTGGCGGTTCCTCAGCGAGCACGGGCCGCGGCAGGCGCGGCGGATGCGGGTGCCGCTGGCCGACGGCCCGCACGACGCCCTGGTCGAGCCGATCGACGACGGCGGCCGGGGCGCCTACAGCGTGCGGCTGCTGCCGGGCCGCCGCCCGGACGCCCCGGTGGCCGAGCGCGCGTCCGGCGGCGTCGTGCCGGTCGCGTCGCGCGCCCCGCTGCATTTCCTCGACGACGTCGACCGCGAGCTCGAGGCGGTCGTGCGGCACCGCGAGCTGGTGGCGGTGACCGGGCCGGGTGGCAGCGGCAAGCTCCGGGCCGCGCTGCGCACGCTGCACCGCATGGGCGCACCCGACCCGCTGATCGTCGAACCGCACCTGGAGCCCGACTGGTTCGGCGCCGCCCGCGCCGCCACGGCGGCCGGGCGCGGGCTCGTCGTCCGCCGGGTCCACGCCGCCCCGGCACCCTCGGTCGCGCAGGTGCAGGCCCTGGCCGCGGCGGGCGCCCCGCTGGCGCTCACCGCCGACCTCGCCGCGGCCGACGAGGCCGTCGTCGCGATGGTGCGCCAGGTCGCCACCACGGTCCGGCTGCCCGCGCTGGCGCAGTGCCGCGAGCACCTGCCCGCACTCGTCCGCGCGCTGCTGGCGGAGCTGCCGACCCCCGCGTCGGCCACCCGGTTCTCCTCGCCCACCTGGGAGCGGTTCACCGCGTGGCACTGGCCCGGCAACGTCGCCGAACTGCGCACGACGGTGGTCGCGCTGGCCCGGCGGGCCGGTGGCGGTGTCGTCGAGCCCGACGACCTGCCCGAGGAACTGCGCGCCGCCCCCCGCCGCCCCCTGGGACTGATGGAATCCGCGGAGCGCGAGGCGGTGGCCGAGGCGCTGCGCGCCGCGGGCGGCAACCGCAGCCGCGCGGCGCAGGCGCTCGGCATCGGCCGCAACACCCTCTACCGCAAGATGCGCGAGTTCGGCATCGGCTGACCGCGCCTTCCCGACGCCGGAGCCCGGGGGTCGTCGACGGCCGCGGGAATCGCCCGGTCCGGCCTTTCCCGGCGCCAATCGGCCGGCTGGGCCGGCGCAGTACCGGCGCGGCGGGCGCGCGCGGAAATGGGGCGCGGCGCCGATGCCCGGAACTGCGCCCCGGCGGCTGCCCGGAACGCTAGGAGCGGGCCTCGTAGGCCTTCAGGATGTCGGCGGCGATCCGGCCGCGGTCGGAGACCTCGAACCCGTTCGCCCGCGCCCATTCGCGCACGGCGGCGCCGTGCTCGCGGTCGGCGGACGACGACCGGCGCGGCGTTCCCGATGCCGTGGACCGCGCGGTGCGCGACCCGGAACCACCGGCGCGACGCGCGGACGAGACGAACGCGGCGAGGCTCTCCCGCAGCCGGGTGGCGTTGTCCTCGGACAGGTCGATCTCGTACTGGCGGCCCTCCAGCGCGAATCGGACGGTTTCGACGGCCTCCGAACCGTCGATGTCGTCGACGAGCCGGGTTTCGACCTTCTGTGCCACAGTTCACTCCTTCGGTGCGGATTCGCGGTGTTCACCCGGACTCGTGGCCCGGGCGTTCCTATTCCGTTGTGGAGGTTGTACCACAGGGCCGCCGATCTTTGTCAAACAATGACGGAACCCGAGGGGTTGGGCCGACACTTCCCGGCGCCGAGCGGTTCGCGTTCGGATCAGCTGATTCGGGCGGCCGGGCCCGTCGCCCCCACCGGATCGGCCCGGAACAGGACCGGAGCGCACACGGGAAAAGCCACGTCGAGGACGGTTTCCGTCCCCGACGTGGCTTTCCGTCGTAGTGCGCGCGGACCGCGCGGCTAGCTCCTGGCCAGCGTCCGCGCCTCGACCCGGATCCAACTGCCGTCCGCGTCCACCTTGTCGGCGCTGTCGTCGTCGAGCCAGACGCCGTCGGAGGCGAGGTAGCGGAAGCGGTGCTCACCCGGCGGGAGGACCACCGACACGGTGCGTGTCCCGTTGCGGCGGTGGACCAGCTCGTGGCGCCCGGGCTCCCACGAGTTGAAGTCGCCCACGACGCTCACCACCCCGGCGGGCTCGCGGGCGGGCAGGCTGAACGTCACACGGTTCTTGCCACCGAACAAGGGAGCGCGGCTGAGCATCAATCCTCCTGAGAAACCGACCCGGCGAACCCTAGGGACGGCGTCGCCCGCGGGACGCAAACGACACACGTACGGCCAGGTGAACCTCCCGGGCCGGTGGTCGGGCAGTGGGTGAGCAGTGGGTGAGCAGTGGGCGAGCAGCCGGTCGGGCGAAGGCGGCGTCGACGGGCTCGCGGAACGCGGACGGTGACCTGCCCGGCACCGGCGGGTGAACTCCCGCACGTCCCGGGACCACCCGGGACACCTGCCGTTAACCTGTGCGAAGAGATCGCTGTGCCCCGGATGGCGCCCCCTGGCCGCACCCTGCCTCGATCCGGCTGACGACACAGCGCGTTCACCCCGGAAGGTGAGACATGCGCTCGCGCGCTGACCGCTGCCGTCGCTGTGCCCGCACCACCCCGACCGCGGCGGGTGCCCCGTGACGCTCGCGCTCACCCGCACCCCCGCGGCGCTCTACCCCGTCGCGCCCGCGCCGCCCCGCCGCACGCTGCTCGACGTGCTCGCCGAGACGGCCGCGCAGCACCCCCACGAGGCCGCGATCGACGCCGGCGGCGCCGTGCTCACCTACCGCGGGCTCAGCGCCGAGGTCGACGCCGTCCGCCGGCGCCTGGCCGACGCCGGGGTCGGGGTCGGCGACCGCGTCGGCGTCCGGATCTCCTCCGGCACCGCCGAGCTGTACGTGGCGATCCTGGGCGTGCTGGCCGCGGGCGCCGCGTACGTCCCGGTCGACGCCGACGACCCCGAGGAGCGCGCCGAGCTCGTGTTCGGCGAGGCCGGGGTGTGCGCGGTGCTCGGCGACGACGGGTCGATGGCGACGCGCAGCGCGCCGATCGGCGTCCCCGGCGCGCCCGGCCCCGGCGACGACGCGTGGATCATCTTCACCTCCGGCTCGACCGGCACCCCGAAGGGCGTCGCGGTCGGCCACGGCTCGGCCGCGGCGTTCGTCGACGCGGAGGCCCGGCTGTTCCTGGCCGACGAGCCGATCGGGCCCGGCGACCGCGTGCTCGCCGGGCTGTCGGTCGCCTTCGACGCCTCCTGCGAGGAGATGTGGCTGGCCTGGCGGCACGGCGCCTGCCTGGTGCCGGCGCCCCGCGCGCTGGTGCGCACCGGGGTCGACCTCGGGCCGTGGCTGGAGGCGCAGCGGATCACGATCGTCTCCACCGTCCCGACGCTGGCCGCGCTGTGGCCCGCGGAGGCGCTGGAGGACGTCCGCCTGCTGATCTTCGGCGGGGAGGCGTGCCCGCCCGAGCTCGCCGCCCGCGTGGCCGTCGAGGGCCGCGAGGTGTGGAACACCTACGGCCCGACCGAGGCCACCGTCGTCGCCTGCGCCGCGCAGCTCACCGGCGAGGGGCCGGTGCGGATCGGGCTGCCGCTCGACGGCTGGGCGCTCGCCGTCGTCGACGGCGCCGGCGAGCCGGTCGTGATGGGCCAGAGCGGCGAGCTGGTGATCGGCGGCGTGGGGCTGGCCCGCTACCTCGACACCGACAAGGACGCGGCCAAGTTCGCAGCGCTGCCGTCGCTGGGCTGGCAGCGCGCCTACCGCAGCGGCGACGTCGTCCGCGCCGAGGAGGACGGGCTGCTGTTCCTCGGGCGTGCCGACGAGCAGGTCAAGCTGGGCGGGCGGCGGATCGAGCTGGGCGAGGTCGACGCCGCGCTGCTCGCGCTGCCCGGCGTGCGCGGCGCGGCGGCGGCCGTGCGCCGCACCCGGGCCGGCAACCAGGTCCTGGTGGGCTACGTGGTCGCGGACGAGCTGGACACCGAGGCCGCGGCGCTCGCGCTGCGCGAGCGGCTGCCCGCGGCGCTGGTGCCGCTGCTGGCGGTGGTCGACGACCTGCCCACGCGCACGTCGGGCAAGGTCGACCGCGACGCGCTGCCCTGGCCGCTGCCGGCGACCGGCGGGGCCGACGCCGTTGCCGCCGGCCTGCTGACGCCCACCGAGGGCTGGCTGGCCGAGGGCTGGGCGGAGATCCTCGGCGTCGCCGTCACCGACCCGAAGGCCGACTTCTTCACCCACGGCGGCGGCAGCCTCACCGCGGCGCAACTGGTGGCCCGCATCCGCACCCGGCACCCGCGGGTGTCGGTCAACGACGTCTACCAGCACCCGAAGCTGGGCGCGCTCGCGGCGCGGCTGGACGCGCTGAGCGCCACCCGGACCGAGCGCCGCTACGTCGAGCCGACCCCGCCGCGCGCGGCGGTCGCGCAGGCGCTGCTGATGGCGCCGATCCTGGCGCTGGTCGGCCTGCGCTGGGCCGGTGCCGCCGCGGCGCTGTCCACGGTCGCCGCGCTCGGACTGCCCTGGATGCCGGCCGTGCCGTGGTGGTGGCTCGCGCTCGGCTGGCTGGTGCTGTTCAGCCCGGCCGGGCGGATCGGGATCGCCGCGGGCGGCGCCCGGCTGCTGCTGCGCGGCGTGCGCCCCGGCCGCCACCCGCGCGGCGGGTCGGTGCACGTGCGGCTGTGGGCGGCCACCCGGCTGGCCGAGCTGTCCGGGGCGACCGGCGTCTCGGCCGCGTCCTGGACCACCCGCTACGCCCGCCTGCTCGGCGCGAAGATCGGCAAGGACGTCGACCTGCACTCCGCTCCCCCGGTGACCGGCATGCTCAAGGTCGGTCGCGGCGCCGCCGTGGAGCCGGAGGTCGACCTGGCCGGCTACTGGGTCGACGGCGACGTCGTGCACCTCGGCAAGATCCGGATCGGGGCCGGGGCCACCGTCGGCTCGCGCAGCACGCTGATGCCGGGCACGCGGATCGGCAAGGGCGCCGAGATCGCCGCCGGCTCGACGGTGCTCGGCGCCGTCCCGGCCGGCCAGCGCTGGGCGGGCTCACCTGCCCGGCGGACCGGCAAGCGCGGCGTGCGCCGGCCGGCGACGCGCCCGCCGCACTCGCACTCCTGGGCCCTGGTCTACGGGGTCACCTCGGTGCTGCTCGGGCTGCTGCCCGCGGTGGCCGCGCTGCCGGCGCTGCTGGTCGTCGCGGTCGGCGTCACCGGGGCCACGTCGATCGCCGGGGCCGCGGCCGGGGCGCTGGTCGTGGTCGCGCCCGCGACCCTGGTCTACCTGGTGGCGTACGCGGCGCTCGTGGTGGCCGGGGTGCGCCTGCTCGGGATCGGCATGGTCGAGGGCTTCCACCCGGTGCACAGCCGCGTCGGCTGGCAGGTCTGGACCACCGAGCGGCTGATGGGCATGGCCCGCACCGGGCTGTTCCCGCTGTACTCCAGCCAGTTCACGGCCGCGTGGCTGCGGCTGCTCGGGGCGAAGGTCGGCCGCGACGTCGAGGCGTCCACGGTGATCGCGCTGCCGAAGATGACGACCGTCGCGGACGGCGCGTTCCTCGCCGACGACACCATGGTCGGCACCTACGAGCTGTCCGGCGGCTGGCTGCACGTGGCGCCCTCGCGCGTGGGCAAGCAGGCCTTCCTGGGCAACTCGGGGATGACGGCGCCGGGGCGGTCGGTGCCCAACCGCGGGCTCGTCGGCGTGCTCTCCGCGACCCCGCGCAAGGCGAAGAAGGGCTCGTCGTGGCTGGGCCTGCCGCCGATGCCGCTGCGCCGCGCGGTCGAGCGGGGCGACACCAGCCGCACGTTCCACCCGCCGCGCCGGCTGCGGATCGCCCGCGGGCTGGTCGAGCTGTGCCGGGTGGTTCCGGTCATGTGCTCGGCCGCGCTCGCCGTGCTGGTGCTGGCCGGCGTGGTGGCCGTCCACTCCGCGGCCGGGCCCGTCGCGGCGGCGCTGCTGGCCGGCCCGCTGCTGCTCGCCGCGGGCCTCACCGCCGCCGGCCTGACGTCGGTGCTGAAGTGGCTGCTCGTGGGCCGCTTCCGGGCCGTGGAGCACCCGCTGTGGAGCTCGTTCGTCTGGCGCAACGAGCTGGCCGACACGTTCGTCGAGGTGCTGGCGGTGCCCTGGCTGGTCGGGCCGGCCAGCGGCACCCCGGTGCTCACGGCCTGGCTGGAGACGATGGGCGCGAGCATCGGGCGCGGCGTGTGGCTGGAGACCTACTGGCTGCCCGAGACCGACCTCGTGCACCTCGGCGACGGCGCCACCGTCAACCGCGGCTGCGTCGTGCAGACCCACCTGTTCCATGATCGGATCATGAGCATGGACGCGGTGCGCATCGACGAGGGCGCCACGCTCGGCCCCAACGGGATCATCCTGCCGGGCGCGAGCATCGGCGCGGCGACGACCGTGGGGCCGGGGTCGCTGGTCACCCGGGGCGACACCGTCCCGCCGGCGACCCGCTGGCGCGGCAACCCGATCACGACGTGGGACTGAGCCGGGCCCGGCCGAGGACCGGCGCGACCCGGTCGGACGACCCGTACCTGCCCGCGCACGGCAACGGTGGGTACCGGGTCGAGCACTACGAGTTGGACGTCGACTACAAGCCCGCGGCCAACCGGCTCACCGGGCGGGCGGTGCTCACCGCCGTCGCCGACGCGCCGCTGAGCCGGTTCAGCCTCGACCTCGCGGGGTTCCGCGTGCCGAAGGTCCTCGTCGACGGCAGGCCGGCCAGGTTCACGCGCTCGTCCTCGACGCGCGGCGGCCACAAGCTGCACGTCACCCCGGCCCGACCGGTCGAGGGCCGGTTCGACGTCGAGGTCCGCTACACGGGCAACCCGGCGCCGATCCCCAGCCGGTGGGGCGACGTCGGCTGGGACGAGCTCACCGACGGCGCGCTCGTCGCCAGCCAGCCCGTCGGTGCACCGTCCTGGTTCCCGTGCAACGACCACCCGTCGGACAAGGCCAGCTACCGCATCACCGTCACCACCGCGGCGGCGTACACGGTCGCCGCGACCGGCGTGCTCACCGCGCGCCGTCGTTCGGCCGGGACCAGGACGTGGGTGTTCGACCGGCGGGAGCCCACCTCGACGTACCTGGTCAGCGTGCAGATCGGGCGCTACGACGAGGTCGTGCTGGGCACCGACCCGGTGCCGCAGGTGGCCCACGTGCCGGCCCGGCTGCGCCGCACGGCCGCCCGCGACCTCGGCCGCCACCAGGAGATCATGGCGGCGCTGCGCGGCTTCTTCGGGCCCTACCCGTTCGCCGACTACCAGCTCGTCGTCACCGACGACGAGCTGGAGGACCCGATCGAGGCCCAGGGCATGTCGATCTTCGGGGCGAACCACCTCGACGGGCGGCGCACCCACGAGCGCCTCGTCGTGCACGAGCTGGCGCACCAGTGGTTCGGCAACAGCCTCACGATCGCCGACTGGAGCCACATCTGGCTCAACGAGGGCTTCGCGACCTACGCGGAGTGGCTGTGGTCGGAGGCCTCCGGCGGCCGCGCCGCGGCGGCGCACGCCCGCGACTGGCACGCGCGCCTCGCGGCCAGGCCCGCCGACCTCGTCCTCGCCGACCCGGGGCCGGCGCGGATGTTCGACGAGCGGGTCTACAAGCGCGGCGCCCTCGCGCTGCACGCGCTGCGCGTCCGGATCGGCGACGACCGCTTCTTCGCCCTGCTCACGGCGTGGACCGCCGGGCACCGGCACTCGACGGTGAGCACCCCGCAGTTCGTCGAGCTGGCCGGGCGGCACGCCGCCACCGACCTCTCGGCGTTCTTCGACGCGTGGCTGCACCGGCGCCCGCTGCCCCCGCTCGGCGCGGCGGGCCGCTGAGTCCGGCCGCGCGACGGCGACCGAACGGATCCATCCCGCTACGGCAGAGGGCCCCTTGTGCTTCGACCCCCACCGACACGGGTCACCGCGCCACTACGCTGGTGGACCATTGATCTGATCACCGGGGGGAACCGTGTTCAGCGTCATCCTCATCCTGCTGTGCGCGGTGACCGCCATCGCGCTGTTCATCACCGGACGCCGCCGCCGCGACGGCGCGTACCGGCTCGCGGCCGCCGGGGCGGGGACGGTCGCCCTCGCGATCGCCGGCTTCACCTCGACCTACACCCAGGACGTCGGCGAGGCCGTCGTGCTGCGCAGCGTCACCGGCGAGCTGGCCGGGCAGACCACCGAGGCCGGGCTGCACTTCAAGGCGCCCTGGGTGGAGACGATCACCTACGACACCCGCAACAACACGATCTCCTACATCGGCACCGGCGAGTCCAACCACTCCGGCGGCTCCGCGCAGGGCCCGCAGATCACCTTCCAGGACCGGGAGGGCGTCACCGGGAACCTCGACATCGTCGTGCGCTACTCGATCGTCCCGGACGCCGTCTCCGACCTCTACAGCGAGTTCCGCACCCAGGAGGACTTCGTCGACCGGGTGCTGGCCAACGACGTGCGCTCGCTGTCGCGCGACGTCCCGGCCGGCTACGGCACCCTGGAGGTGTTCACCCAGCGACCGGCCATCGCCACCGCCATCCGCGAGGCGCTCGGCGACCGCTGGCGCCAGCAGGGCGTGACCGTCGAGGAGATCTCGCTGCAGGAGATCCGCTACTCCGACGACGTCAAGACCCGCTTCGACGAGGCGCAGGCCGCCCGCATCGCCGTCGAGAAGGCCCGTGCCGAGCAGGAGTCGGCGCGCGTCGCCGCCGAGACGCGGATCATCACCGCCGGTGGCGAGGCCGACGCGAACCGGATCCTGTCCGAGTCGCTGACCGAGCAGGTGCTGCGCCAGCGCTACATCGAGGCGCTCGGCAAGGGCGGCACGATCTACGTCGTGCCCGGCGGCAGCGACCCGCTGGTGCAGATCCCGCCGGCCGGCTGACCACCGACGCCGCCGTCCGTCCGGACGCCCCGCGGAATCTTGATCGACCGCACGACCGGGCGGGGGTAAAGTCACGGTTCGCCGCGCCGGTCCCGGACCCGACGGCGGCGGCAGGCAGGCTCCCGAGGCAGGCCGCCACGGCTGTCACCGACCGCTTCCAGGCCCCGCCTGGACGCCGACCCGAGGGCGGCACGGTGCGCGTAGGAATCCTCGATCTGCTCGGCCCCCCGGCACGACGGCCGGTGGACCTCGGCTACCAGATGCTGATCACCAAGCAGTACGCCAGCATCACGCCGCAGGCCATCTCGGTGTGGTGTCGGCGCAAGGGCCACGACACGCATTACGCGACCTACTACGGCGTGGGCAAGCCGCACCGCATGCTGCCCATGGACCTCGACGTCGTGTTCATCTCCTGCTACACCCAGGTCAGCCACATCGCCTACGCGGTGGCCAAGCTCTACCGCGCCGCCGGCGTGCGCACGGTCATCGGCGGCCCGCACGCCAGGGCGTTCCCCGTCGACTGCCTGCGGTTCTTCGACCTGGTCGTGCGCGAGTGCGACCCCGAGCTGATCGAGGACATCGTCACCGGCCGGCACGACCCGGGCGCCGTCGTCTCCTCCGCCAAGCCGTTCGACGACGTGCCGACCGTCGAGGAGCGGATGCCCGAGATCCGGGCCTCGGCGTTCTTCCTGGGGCGCAAGCGGCTGCCGCTGACGGCGGTGCCGATGCTGGCCAGCACGGGCTGCCCGTACGCGTGCAACTTCTGCATCGACTGGAACAGCACCTACCGCCAACTGCCGGCCGAGCGGCTCAAGGTCGACCTCGACTACCTCTCCGACCACCTGCCCGGCACGCTCGTCGTGTTCCACGACGCGAACTTCGCGGTGCGCTTCGAGGAGGTCTTCGAGACGCTCGAGGCGCAGCCGCCCGGGCGGCGCCCGCCCTACATCATCGAGAGCTCGCTGACGGTCCTGCGCGGCGAGCGCCCGCGCCGGCTGAAGGACACGAACTGCGCCATGGTCGCGCCGGGCGTGGAGTCCTGGACCGACTACTCGAACAAGGCGGGCGTGGGGCGCACCAGCGGGACGGCGAAGGTCGACCGGGTCGCCGAGCACTTCGCCCAGCTCGCCGAGAACGTGCCCTACCTGCAGGCCAACTTCATGTTCGGGCTGGACACCGACGAGGGCGACGAGCCCGTCGAGCTCACCAAGCGGTTCATGGACAAGGCGCCGTTCGCGTTCCCGACGATCAACATCCCGGTGCCCTTCGGCGGCACCCCGCTGCACGACCAGCTCGCCGCCGACGGCCGGGTCCTCACCGCCATGCCGTTCAGCTTCTACTACGCGCCCTACCTGGTGACCACGATCAAGAACTACGACCCGGTGTCCTACTACCGCAAGCTGATCGAGCTGTACGCGCACGCCGCGTCGCCGCAGATGCTGCGCCGCAGGCTGGCGACCACGACCCACCGGCCCATCGCCTACGTCCACCGGGCGCGCACGGCGAGCTTCCGCGCCGACGTCCGCAGCTTTGAGGGCATCGTGCGGATGCTGCGCTCCGACCCGGAGTTCCTGGCGTTCCACGAAGGGCGCAGCACCGCGCTGCCGGGGTACTACCGCCGGCTCGAGGAGCGGATGCTGGGCCGCTACGCCGAGCTGCTGTCCCCGGCCGAGCGGACGCCGGACCTGTCCCCCGCCGACACCCCGCCGCATTCGCTGACGATCGTCGAGCCGTAGCGGCGCTCGCCGACACCGCGCACACGTCGTGTGCGCGGCCTTCGTCGTGCGCGCGCCAGCTGCTATTTGACACTGTTATCTGACAGTGTCATCGTTCGGGCATGACGAGCGACGGGTGGACGATCGGTGAGCTGGCGGCGCGGGTCGCCGCCGCGCTCGGCGACGGATACCCGGGCGCCCCGGACAGCCGGGTCCGCGCCGTGCCCGACGCCAGGGCGATCCGGTGGTACGCGACGATCGGGCTGGTCGACCGGCCGTCGGCCATGCGCGGGCGGACCGCCCTCTACGGCACGCGCCACCTGCTGCAGCTCGTCGCCGTCAAGCGCCGGCAGGCGCAGGGCCGCAGCATCGCCGAGATCCAGCGGGAGCTGGCCGGGGCCGGTGACGCCGCGCTTCGGGAGATCGCCGAGCTGCCCGACGATCTCCCGACCACCGGAGATGCCGACGCACCGGTGGTCGAGCCGACCGCTCGCCCGGCCCGGTTCTGGACCGCGAGGCCGGCCGCGGCCGCACCGGGGCCGGAGCCGGAGCCGCCCGCGCTGCTCACCGGCGTACCGCTGGGCGGCGGAGCGGTGCTGCTGCTGCCGGCGGCGCCCGACCCCGACGACCTGCACGCCATCACCGCGACCGCCGGGCCGCTGCTCGACCTGTTGTCCGCACGAGGCCTGCTGAGGAGCGCGCCATGACCGCTGTCCCCCCGTTGACCGACGACGAGCTCGCCCGCGACCGGGACGGCGGGCGCGAACCCGGGCTGGGTGCGCTGCGCACCGAACGCGGCAACCTGCCCCTCGACCGCCTCGACGTGCGCGCCGACATCACCGGGCTGGTCAGCCGGATCGAGCTGACCCAGGACTTCGTCAACGTGCACGACCAGACCCTCGAAGCGACCTACGTGTTCCCGCTGCCGGACCGGGCGGCCGTCAGCGGCATGCGGATGGTCGCCGGCGACCGGGTCGTCGAGGCGCGGCTGCAGGAGCGCGGGGCCGCGCGGGAGAAGTACGACCGCGCCGTCGCGGCCGGGCAGCGCGCCTCGATCGCGGAGCAGGAGCGATCCGACGTGTTCACCATGCGGGTCGGCAACATCCTGCCGGGCGAGCGGGTGAGCGTCACGCTCACCCTCGCCGGTCCGCTGGCCGTGGAGGACGGCGCGGCGACGTTCCGGTTCCCGCTGGTCGTCGCCCCCCGCTACATCCCCGGTGCGCCGCTGGCCGGGCCCGGTGTCGGCGACGGCCACGGCGTCGACACCGACGCGGTGCCCGACGCGTCCCGGATCACCCCGCCGGTGCTGCTGCCGGGCTTCCCGAACCCGGTGCGACTGGGCATCGACGTCGGCATCGACCCCGCCGGCCCGCCGCCGGTCGCGGTCCGCTCCAGCCTGCACACCGTGGTCGAGTCCGACGGGCGGTACCGGGTGCGCCCCGGCGAGCGGGCCGACCGCGACTTCGTGCTGCGCCTGACCCACGGCGACCGACCCGACGCCCCGGCCGCCTCCCTCGTCACGGTCCCCGACTCCGACTCCGACTCCGACTCCGACGAGGGGACGTTCCGGATGACCGTGCTGCCGCCGACGGGGACCGGGCGCCCCCGCCCGCGCGACGTCGTCCTGCTGCTCGACCGCTCCGGCAGCATGCAGGGCTGGAAGATGGTCGCCGCCCGGCGGGCCGCGGCCCGCATCGTCGACACCCTCGGCGACGCCGACCGGTTCGCCGTGCTGGCGTTCGACCACGAGGTGGCCGGCGTCGACACCCTGCCGGCCGGCCTCGTCGCGGCCACCGACCGGCACCGCTTCCGGGCCGTCGAGCACCTGGCCGGGATGCGGGCCCGCGGGGGCACCGAGCTGCTGCGCCCGCTGCGCCAGGGGCTCGGCCTGCTGGTGCCCGCCGACGACGGGCGCGACCGGGTCCTCGTGCTGGTCACCGACGGGCAGGTCGGCAACGAGGACCAGATCCTGCGCGAGGCCGGCGCGGAGCTGGCGGCGGTCCGGGTGCACACCGTGGGCGTGGACCGCGCGGTCAACGCCGGGTTCCTCGGCCGACTCGCCGCGGCCGGCGGCGGCCGGTGCGAGCTGGTCGAGAGCGAGGACCGCCTCGACGAGGCGATGGACAACATCCACCGACGGATCGGGGCACCCCTGGTCACCGCCGTCTCGCTCGCCGATGCCGGATCGTCGCTGGTGGCGGGCTCGCTGGTACCCGCGCGCCTGCCCGACCTCTTCCCCGGCGTGCCGTACGTGCTCACCGGCCGCTACCGGGGCGCCGCACCAGCCCGGTTGGCGCTGCGCGGCAGCACCCGCGACGGTCGCGAGTGGACGGTCGCCGCCGACGCGGCGCCCAGCGGCAACGCCGCGCTCACCGCGATCTGGGCCGCCGCGCACCTGCGCGACCAGGAGGACCGCTACGCCTCGTCGCCCTCGGGCGAGCTGACCGCGCTGGAACGCGAGATCGTGGCCACCTCACTGCGGTTCGGCGTGCTGTCCCGGTTCACCGCCTACCTCGCCGTGGACAGCCGGGTCGTCGCCGACGGCGGACCCGGCCACCGCATCGTCCAGCCGGTCGAGCCGGCCTCCGGGTGGGACATGCTCGCCGCCGCACCGGTGGCCGCCGCCCCGATGATGGCCGGCCACGCCCCACCCCCCGCCCCCGCCCCGGTTCACACGATGGCGAAGCGGAACGCCGCACCTCGGCGGCTCGCCGCGCCCGGCGCGCCGCCGCACTTCTCCCCCGGACCGCCCGAACCCGCCGCACCCGTCGACGGGCCGGACGTCCTGGCCCGCCGGGAGGCCCAACGCCTGCGCGACCTCGCCGAACGCCCCGAGTACGAGCGCCGCGAGGCACTGGAGGACCTGGGCAGCCGACTGGCCGCGGTCGCGCAGGACGGGCCGCTGCGGGAGCTCGCCGAAGCGCTGCGACCGGACGCGATGCGCGGGCGCGGGTTGGAGGAGCTGTGGGCGCACGTGCTGCGCGTCCTGGACGCGGTGGCCGGCAAGCCGGCCGAGACGCCGGCAGAGCCCAGCGCCCGCACGTCGTTCTGGCGCCGGTCCTGATCGGCCCCGGTCCCGCCCGTCAGCGGGCCTGATCGTCGTGGCAAGGATCCGCCCACCTCGCAGCTCCGGTCGCGTCCTCGCAGCTCCGGGCACGTCCTCGCAGCTCCGGGCATGTCCTCGCAGCTCCGGGCACGTCCTCGCAGCTCCGGGCACGTCCTCCCAGCCCGCCGGCGCGCTGCGACACCCCACCCCGCCCTGCGAGACCCACCCCACGCTGCGCGGCCCACTGCACGCTGCGCGCCCGCCCCGGCGCGTCCTCGCAAACCCAGCTGCGCCGCGCAGCGCCCGGTGCGTGCTCGCAGCCCGCCGGCGCGCTGCGACACTCCACCCCGCGCTGCGAGACCCACCCCGCGCTGTGAGACCCACCGCGCCGCGTTCTCGCAGACCCAGCTGCGCCACGCAGTACCCGGTGGGTCCTCGCAGCCCGCCGGCGCGCTGCGAGCGCTCACCTGGGGCTGCGAGGACTCGCTACCTCTGCGAGGAGAGGGCCGGCGGCTCCCGTTGGGGCGCCCGGCAAGAAACGGCTAGCTGTACTGACCGGAGACGTTGGTCGAGATCATGTGACGACACGATCTAACTGATCTTGATATGGCGAGGACCTCCCGCTGTGGTGTGGAGCTGTCTGACGGCACCCACACACAACCCCAGGAGGTCC
>NZ_JAHDTH010000146.1 GCF_018531445.1 Pseudonocardia lacus | reverse complement strand
CGGCGCCGGGGCCGTTCGCGGCGCTCGCCGGGTGGGCGCTGGTGGGGCTGGCCGTGGCGCCGCTGGCGCCCGCGGTCCTGGGCGCCGCACCGCGGGTGTGCGACGGGCCGGCGCCCACCGCGATCGCGACCGTCACCACGGTGGGCTACCTCGGCTCGTTCACCGGCCCGCCGCTGGTCGGCGCGCTGGCCGGGCCCGGCGGCCTGTCCGGCGCGCTGCTCCTGCTGGTCGCCGCCGGGGCGGCCGCGGCGCTGCTCGCCCGGTGGGCGCTGCCCCGCGAGCGAGGGGCTCAGGACTCGAACTTGTAGCCCAGCCCCCGCACCGTCACCAGGTGCCGGGGCGCCCCCGGGTCGGACTCGACCTTGGCCCGCAGCCGCTTGACGTGCACGTCGAGGGTCTTGGTGTCGCCGACGTAGTCGGCGCCCCACACCCGGTCGATCAGCTGGCCGCGGGTCAGCACCCGGCCGACGTTGCGCAGCAGGTACTCCAGCAGGTCGAACTCCTTGAGCGGCAGCGCGACCGCCGTCCCGTTGACCGAGACCACGTGGCGCTCCACGTCCATCCGCACCGGGCCCGCCTCCAGCACCCCGGCCGGGGCGTCGGCGTCCGGGGCGGAGTCGCCGCCGCGGCGCAGCACCGCGCGGACGCGGGCGATCAGCTCGCGGGCCGAGTACGGCTTGGTGACGTAGTCGTCGGCGCCCAGCTCCAGGCCGACCACCTTGTCGATCTCGCTGTCCCGGGCGGTCACCATGATCACCGGGACGGCGGAGCGGGCGCGCAGCGCCTTGCACACGTCGGTGCCGCTCATCCCGGGCAGCATCACGTCGAGCAGCACGATGTCGGCGCCGTTGCGGTCGAACTCCTCCAGCGCGTCGTGGCCGGTGACCGCGATCGCGGTGGTGAACCCCTCCCTGCGTAGCAGGAAGGCGAGTGGGTCGGCGAAGGACTCCTCGTCCTCGACGATCAACACCCTGGTCATCGGATCCTCCAGCTCACCCGACGCGGTCGGGCAGGTCGGCCGGCCGGCGGGTCGCGTCGGTCGGGTCGGGGGGCGGTGGCGACGCTGCCTCCGGGCGTGACTCGCCGGGGGCGGCGGCCTCCGGGACGGGGAGCGGGCGGCGGTCGGCCGCGCGGACCGGCAGCCGCATGGTGAACGTGGACCCGGTACCCGGGCTGCTCCACAGGCCCACCTCGCCGCCGTGGTTGGCCAGCACGTGCTTGACGATCGCCAGCCCGAGACCGGTGCCGCCGGTGGCCCGGGAGCGCGCCGGGTCGACCCGGAAGAACCGCTCGAAGACCCGCACCTGGTGCTCGGGGGCGATCCCGATGCCGCGGTCGGTCACCGAGATCTCCGCCCAGTGCCCGGAGCGCCGCCGCGACACCGACACCACCGCATCCGGCGGGGAGTAGGCGATCGCGTTCTCCACCAGGTTCGACAGCGCGGTGACCAGCAGCGTCTCGTCGCCGTCGACCTCGATGCCCAGCGGGCGGTCGACCACGATGTCGATGCGGGCCGACTCGGCGGTCACCTTGGACCGGGCCAGCGCGGCGTCCACGACGTCGTCGAGGCCCACCGCGCACATCTCCGGCAGCCGCTCGGCGCCGGTCAGCCGGGAGAGCGCGATCAGCTCGGTGACCAGGTTGCCCAGCCGCCGCGACTCGTTGACGATCTTGGTGCCGAACCGGCGCACCTCGTCGGCGTCGTCCGCGGCGTCCAGCACCGCCTCGGCCAGCACGCCCATCGCGCCGACCGGCGTCTTCAGCTCGTGGCTGACGTTGGCCACGAAGTCGCGGCGGGTGGCCTCCAGCCGCACGGCCTCGGACGTGTCGGTGGCCTCCACCAGCCCGTACCCGTCGACCAGCGGGCGGACGTTGGCCAGCACGGCCGCGCGCGGGCGGGCCCGCCCGCGCAGCGGGGAGAGATCGACGGTGACGAGCTCGCCGGTCTGCAGCATCGTCTGGAAAGCCGCGGCCGCCCGCGCATCGGCCTGCCCGTCGCGGACGACCCCGAGCTCGGCGGCCTGCGCGTTGTGCAGCACGACCTCACCGGTGCGGTCGAGCACCGCCATGCCGACCTCGGCCGCCCGGAACGCCCGCTGCAGCAGGTCGGCGACCGGCGGCGGCGCGGGCGGCGCAACCACCCCGCCGTCGGGCGGCGGCACCCGCCGACGCCCCACCGCGACCCCGACCGCCACTCCGACGACGAGCGCCACGGCGGCGATCAGCACGGTCGCCAGCACGGTCACGCCCGCAATATAGGCAGCCCGACCCACCCCGCGGCCAGCGTGAACGGCCGGTCGTGACCCTGGCGACGCCGCTCAGCACGACATTTCCGCCGCCGTTCACACCGCGTTCACCCGCGCGGGCGGCGGTCAGCGACCCTGGGCGGCGACGGCGGCCGCGGCGGTCTTCGCGGCCTCCGGGTCGAGGTAGGTGCCGCCGGGCACCGTCGGGCGCAGGTCGTCGTCGAGCTCGTAGCGCAGCGGGATGCCGGTCGGGATGTTCAGCCCGACGATGTCGGCGTCGGAGATCCCGTCGAGGTGCTTGACGAGCGCGCGCAGCGAGTTGCCGTGCGCGGCGAGCAGCACCGTCTTCCCGGCGCGCAGGTCGGGCACCACCGCCGACTCCCAGTACGGCAGGAACCGCGCCACGACGTCGGCGAGGCACTCGGTCGCCGGCACCTCGTCGGGGGCGTAGCGCGGGTCGCCGGACTGGTCGAACTCCGAGCCGCGCTCGATCGCGGGCGGCGGCTCGTCGTAGGAGCGCCGCCAGCGCATGAACTGCTCCTCGCCGAACTCGTCGAGGGTCTGCTTCTTGTCCTTGCCCTGCAGGGCGCCGTAGTGCCGCTCGTTGAGCCGCCAGTCGCGGCGGACCGGGATCCAGTGCCGGTCGGCGGCGTCCAGCGCCAGGTTGGCGGTGGAGATCGCCCGGCGCAGCAGCGAGGTGTGCACGACGTCGGGCAGCAGGCCCGCCTCGCGGATGAGCTCCCCGCCGCGGCGGGCCTCCTGCTCACCCGTCTCGGACAGCGGCACGTCCACCCAGCCGGTGAACAGGTTCTCCGCGTTCCACACGCTCTGGCCGTGCCGGAGCAGCACCAGTGTTCCCATGGGCGCCACTCTGCCAGGTGGGCTCGGTTCAGATGAGGGTGAGGCTGCGCAGCGCCGCGTCGAACGCCGCGGTGCCGTAGCCGTCCCACTCCCCGGTCTCCCCGCGCGCGGTCACGGTGACCAGACGGCCCCCGGCGACCGCGTACACCTGCAGCTCGCGCCGGTCGAAGCCCGGGCCGAGGCCGTCGGGGACGGTGTCGCCGAACAGGTGCGCGGGCGTGCCGTCGGGCAGCGTGACGGGCTCGTCGAAGGCCGCCGGGCCGGGGGCGCCGGTCGTCGGGCGGAACGTGTCGACGGCGCGACCCAGGTCGCCGGGCCAGTCGAGGACGCGCACCTCGATGGCGGGCGAGGTGAGCCGGGCGACCGGGTCGGCGACGGCGGGCCCGTCGAGGAACACCGAGCCAGGGCCGGGGTGGCCCGGGTCGGGCCGCCAGCCGGGCGGGAGCGCGAGCGCGAAGCGGCCCCGCGGGTCGGTGTAGGTCGCGTCGGACGGGCCGGCGGGCGCCGGTTCACCGGCCACCGCCGTCGCGCAGCCCGCGAGTGCGAGCAGCGCCAACAGGGCCGTGACCAGGGCGCGCGCCGCGCGCGGCCGGACCGGACCGGTCATCCTCGCCCCCCGGGTGATCGCCCCGCCGTGCGCGGGTGGTCGCCGCGGAGTGTGGCAGGGCGGGGACGGCCGGCGGGCCCGAACGGGGAAACCCGTCGGCTCAGACCGTGAGGGTCAGCGAGCGCAGCGTGCTCTCCAGCTCCTGCTCGTAGTCGGCCCACACCTCGGTGGGGGCGGTGCCGGTGACCGCGTAGACGTTGCCCTCGTGCACCGTGAACAGCTGCAGGTTCTGCAGGTCGAAGCCGGAGGCGTCGTCGGTGAAGGTGCCGCCGAGCAGGTGCGCCTTCGTGCCGTCGACGAGCTGCACCTCCTCGTCCGCGGTGGAGGCGTAGGCGGTGAACGTCGGGAGCTGGGAGCGGGTCTCGGCCAGCAGGTCGTCGAGGTCGCCGTCGAAGGCCCCGACGATGACGTTGACGTTCACCCGGAACTGGCCGGCCGAGGTGCTCACCGGCTGCGGGTCGAGGAAGACGGCCGCGGTGCCCTGCTGGCCGCTGGTGTCGACCTCCCAGCCCTCGGGGGGCAGCAGGTCGAACCGGCCCTCCGCGTCGTCGAAGGCGTCTCCCTGCTCCGCCTGCCCCGGGCCGCCGGGCGCCGGCGCGGCCGGGGTGGGCTGCGCCGGCCCGCTCGGCTCCGGACCGGCCGCCGGGGCGCCCGCTCCCCCACCGGCCGCGGGCGCCGGGGACCCGGCGACCTGGCTGGAGCAGCCGGCGAGGGCCAGCGCGGCGGCCAGCAGCACGGCCGCGGTCCCCCGCGCGGAGACCGGAACGGAACGTGACATCGAGTCCTCCCCGAAAGCGTTGCCGACGACCGCCCGCGTCACCGGGACGTCGCGCCGCGTCGTCCGGCACTACGGCGATCATGCAGCGGGTGCCCGGACCGGACGACCCCCACACCGTGCACGACGGTGCGGTCAGCCGGCGGCCTCGCCCAGCACCGTACGCGTGGTCGCGACGACGCCGTCGCGGTCGCGCATGCCGGCGAGCACGGTCTGCCAGATGTCGGTGAGCTGGGCGACCTGTTCGCGGGTGAGCAGGTCGAACAGGTGCTCGCGGACGGCGCGGACGTGCCCGGGCGCGGCCTCGCGCAGCACCGCCATGCCCTGCTCGGTGAGCGTGGCCAGCGTGCCCCGGCGGTCGTCCGGGCACTGCGAGCGGTGCACCCAGCCGTAGCCCTCCAGCTTGCTGACCGCGTGCGAGAGCCGGCTCTGCGAGCTCTGCGTGGCCGCGGCCAGATCGCTCATCCGCAGCGTGCGCCGCGGCGCGTCGGAGAGCATCGCCAGGATCTGGTAGTAGGCGTGCGGCATGCCCGACTCGCGCTGGAGCTGCCGGTCGAGCGCCGACTCCAGCAGCGCGGACCCGGCGATGAAGGAGAGCCAGGCGTGCATCTCCTCCGGTTCGAGCCAGCGCGTCGACCCCTCGTCCACCGGCACAGGCTACCGGGCGGTACGCCCCCGGCCCTGCCGTGCGGGGTGTGCGGGCGGTGACACCGCGCACGCGCGAACCGGTTGAAGTCCGCGGGTGCGGCGCCTACGGTGGAGCTTGAACGTTCAACTATTGGAGGACCGATGCCCGTCCAGCGCCTCAACCACGCCGTGCTCTACGTCCGCGACGTCGCACGCAGCGTCGACTTCTACACCGGTGCCCTGGAGTTCCGGGTCGTCGCCCGGATGGGCGGGAAGGCCGCGTTCCTGCAGGCGGCCGGTTCGACCAACGACCACGACCTCGGGCTGTTCGAGGTCGGGGCCGAGGCCGGCGACTCCCCGGCCGGGCGCGGCACCGTCGGACTCTACCACCTGGCCTGGGAGGTCGACACCCTCGCCGAGCTGCGGCGCATCCGCGAGGCGCTGGTCGAGCGCGGGGCGCTGGTCGGCGCCTCCGACCACGGCTCCACCAAGGCCCTCTACGCCCGCGACCCCGACGGCATCGAGTTCGAGGTCAGCTGGCTCGTGCCCGCCGACCTGCTCGGCGAAGGCACCGGCATGCGCACCGCCGCGCTCGACCTGGACGCCGAGATCGCCCGCTACGGCGCCGACACGCCGGGAGGCATCGGCGTGTCCGTCGCGGCGCGCTGACGGGCGGCGATCCACCGCTCCCGCGTCCCTCCCGCCACGTCGCCCACCCCTTCGCAGCGGAGTCGGGGACGGGTACTCTGGGTTGCCCTGCGTGGTCGACTCACCACAGTGAGCGGCGACCGACCGGTGACTGAGGAGGCCGATGATCGTCGGCGAAGGTGTCGATCGTGCCGACGGGGCCCCACCCGCCGGCGGGCTGGGCACCCTGGAGCACGACGCGTTCCTCTACTCGGACGCGTCCACCTACCGTGCCGGGCTGCTCTCGTTCATCCGTGAGGGCCTCGACCGCGACGAGCCGGTGCTCGTCGCCGTCCCCCAGCCCGGCCTCGCGCTGCTGCGCGCCGCCCTCGACGACGCCGAGCTGGAGCGCGTGCGCACGGCCGACATGTCCGTCGCCGGCCGCAACCCCGGCCGGATCATCGGCTCGGTGCTCACCGCGTTCGTCGCCGAGCACCCCGGCACCCGCGTCCGGATCATCGGCGAGCCCATCTGGGCCGGCCGCAACGCCGACGAGTACCCGGCCTGCGCCGAGCACGAGGCGCTGATCAACGTGGCGCTCGGCGGGTCGCCCGCCTTCATCCGCTGCCCGTACGACGTCACGAAGCTGGAGAAGTCGGTCCTGGTCGACGCCACCCGGACGCACCCCATCATGGCCTCCGACGACGACCGCTGGACCAGCCCCGGCTACGCCGACCCGGCCGCCGTGGCGATGCTGTTCGACTCGCCGCTCCCGCTCGCCCCGCCCGACGCCGACGTCATGGTCGTCAGCAACAGCACCGGCACCCGCACGGCCCGCCGCTTCGTGCACGACTTCGGCACGGCCGTCGGGATGTCCCCGCACCGCCTCGGCGACCTGCGCCTCGCCACGCAGGAGCTGGTCATCAACACCCTCGTGCACAGCGGCGGGCAGGGCCTGCTCAGCATCTGGGTGGCCGGCGGCCAGGTCGTCTGCCAGGTCCAGGACGGCGGGCACATCACCGACCCGCTGGTCGGGCGCCGCCCGCCGGCGCCGCCGGAGATCGGCCACGGGCTCTACATCGTGCACCAGGTCTGCGACCTGGTCCGCATCCACCGCCGCTCCAGCGGCACGACGGTGCGGATCCACCTCGATATGCGTTGAGACTCGCTGGGTACGAGTGGCTCAGCTCGCGCCCCCCATGCGGTAGCCGTCGCGGGCGGAGAATCGCGCCGTCACGCTGAACCGGTCGGCCCGCACGAGCGTCTGCCGCCACTCCACCGCCACCCCGCCCGCCAGGCCGATCCGGTCGATCGCGAACGCCGCGACGTCCGGCGGGGTGCCCAGCAGCACGCTCTCGGCCACCCCCGGCACCACCGCCCGGATGCGCTCGCTGCCGCCGGTCACCCGGACCCCGCACCGCGTGGCGTACTCGGCGTACAGGCCGGTGCGGGCGAAGTCGACCTCCAGCAGGGGCGCGGCGAGCCGCTCCGGCAGCCAGACCCGGTCGACGGCCAGCGGCTCGGCGTCGGCCAGTCGCAGCCGCTCCAGGTGCACCAGCGGGGTCGACTCCTCCAGCCCCAGCCGGGCCGCGACCACCCCGTCGGCGCGCACGTCGAGCGTGCGGACCACACTGCGCTGCACCCTCCCGGTCGCCTCCACCGCGCTGAACAGGCTGTAGATCTCCCCCAGCGGCTGCTCGATCTCGGCCGGCTCGGCCCGCCGCGGCGACCTGCCCCGCCCCGCCACCACCACGCCCTCGTCGCGCAGCCGTCGCACGGCCTCGCGCACGGTGTGCCGGCTGACGCCGTACTCGGCGACCAGCGCCAGCTCGCCGGGGAAGGCCGCGCCGAACTCGTCCTGGTCGAGGCGGCGGCGCAGGTCGGCCAGAAGTTGCGACCACAGCGGTGTGCCGGCCACCCGGCTCAGCGTCCGGGCCGCCATCAGCGCCCCACCGGACCGGGCGCGGGGCGGCGCACCGGCCGTCGACCAGCCGTCGCGCACCGCATCCACCCAGTGTGATCGGCCGGTGGGCGCCCGGGCAACCGCATCCCGTGTCGGCAAAGCCACCATCAGGACGCGCCAGGTGTCCTGAGGCAGGGCCTTCGCGGGTGAACCGGCCGCTCCGCGGCCGGCGCGCGGCCGGGCGAGGGCGTCCTCGCAGCGCCCGGTGGGTGTCGCAGCGGCGGATGGGTCGTCGCAGCCCGCCGGCGGGCTGCGAGCGCACCACCGGGCCTGCGAGACGGCCCAGATCTCACGTCGGACGCCCAGCGGCACACCGGTGATCACGCCTGCCGCCGGGCGCCCGCCCGACCGACTTCGCAGAGTCCCCATGGTCTTCGCAGGGTCTACGGCACCTGCGAAGACCGCACCGCCCCTGCGAAGACCCCCGACCCCGGGCGGGAGCGTCCTCGCAGCGCGGGGTGGGCGTCCTCGCAGCGCCCGGTGTGTGCCGCAGCGCTGACCGGGAGCCCGCAGCGCGCCGGCGGGCTGCGAGCACAGCGCTGGGTCTGCGAGGACCCCGGATCACTTGATCAATCGGTCGCCCGACGCGTAGGCGCCGCCGGAGGCCCCCAAACGCTGGAGGCCCCCAGAACGTCGGAGGCGGGGATCAGGTGCGGGGGGTGAGGTCGGACATCAGGTCGCCGGTCTCCAGGAGGGTCTTCACGTTGGCGAGCAGCTCGGGCCAGCCGCCGCTGGGCGGCAGCTGACCGCTGATCGCCCGGTGCATCACGCTGCCCGCGTCGAAGTCGTCGTGGGTGACGGTGAGCCGGACGGACTCGCCGTGCGGCTCGATGTCGAAGGTGACCTTCGACCGGCGCTCCGCGCGGCGCTCGGCGAACTCCTCCTCCGACCAGCCGAAGAACTCGGCGTGCTGGGGCTGGAAGCCGTGCCAGCTGTAGGAGAGCCGCCGCGGCGGGTCGGCCTCCAGCACGACCTGGCCGAGGTCGCGCGGCTCCCCACCCGGGTCCTGCCAGAGCACCGGCGAGCCGACCGCCCAGTCGGAGTGCAGTTCGGTGCCGCCCCAGTACCGGCGGGTGAACGCCGGGTCGGTCAGCGCCGCCCACAGGCGCTCCGGGGTCGTGGCGATGTAGGTCGCGTAGACGAACGAGGGGCTCTCGGTGCCGGTCTTCTCGGTGCCGGTCTCGGTGCTGGTCACGGTGCCCTCCAGGGCTCGGGTCAGGTCGTCGAGCGCGCGGGCGCGACCGCGGTCGTAGCGGTCGATCCAGCGCTCGGCGATCGCGTTGATCGGCGCCGCGTTCAGGAAGTGCAGCTTCTCCCGCCCGCGCCACGCCGTGGTCACCAGGTCGGCCGCTTCGAGGACGGCGAGGTGCTTGCTGACCGATTGCCGGGCGATGTCGAGCCCGGCGCAGAGCTCGCGCAGGGTCTGCCCGTTGCGCGCGTTGAGGTCGTCGAGCAGCCGGCGCCGGCTCGGGTCGGCGAGCGCCCGGAACACCCCGTCCATCACACCTCCGTCATGCAGCCAACTGGCTGCATGAAAGATAGGCAGCCGTGCGGCTGCATGTCAAGCCGGGCACCGGCTGGCGTTCATCCGAGGTCGTCGCCGGTGCTGCCGGTCACCAGCGCGTCGCCGACGTCGGTGCGGTGGTACAGCACCGACCGCCCGGCCCTGGCCCGCCCGACCAGCCCCGCCTCCCGCAGGACCGCCAGGTGCCGGCCGACGGAGCCGAGCCCCTGCCCGGTCAGCGCGACCAGGTGGGTGGTGCTCATCGGGGTGTCCAACAGGGTCAGCACCCTCGCCCGGCCCGCGCCGAGCAGCCGGTCCAGAGCGGGAGACGTCGCCGGCCCACCGGCCGCGAGGGTGCCCGCGCACGGGTACACCACCGCGTAGCGGCGCCCGGCGTCCCAGGACAGCCAGCTGCGCGCCGGCGTCACCGGCACCAGCAGCAGCTCGACGCCGTGCAGGTCCAGCGGCGGGTAGCGGCGGGTGTGCAGCAGCAGGCGGCCGTCGCCGAGCCAGCGCATCCCGGGGCGCAGCCCGGCCAGGGCAGCGGACCACCCTCCCCGGCCCAGCCGTCCGGTCCGGGCGACGACGTCGGTCTCGAGGATGCTGCGGCGGCGCGGCCAGTCCGGGGCGACCGTCGCCGTCCACACCCACTCCAGCAGCTCCGCAGCACGGACGGCGACGTCGGCGCGCTCCAGGTCGGCGGGCAGGCGGCGGCCCAGCGACACCGCGAGGTCGGCGCGCGCGGCCTCCGGGGCCACCCGGCGGATCCGGTCGAGCTCCTCGGCGAACCCGGCCCCGCCGGGCGGCGGCGGGGTGAGGAAGTCGGCGGTCCAGGTGGGCGCGAAGGCGGCCCGCACGACCAGCGCGGTCACCGGGTCGTCGGCCAGCCGCTCGCGGTACGCGGCCAGGTGGACGTCCAGCCAGGCCCGGTCCGCGGGGTTGCCGGACGTGCCGGCGTGCAGCGTCTTGAGCGCGGCCACCGCCTCGGTCAGCGGCGACACCACGAACCGACCGCTCGCCAGCACATCCGCGCTGACCTGCCACCAACTCACGTTTCGCGCCTCCGCGAAACAGTAGTCGCCCGGGCGGCCCGCAGCGATCTTCGTCCGGTGCGCGCGTACCGCGATCTTCTCCGGGTGCCGGAGTACGTCCCGTTCTTCCTGGCGTTCAGCGGCCACTCGGTCGCGCAGGCGGTGAGCGGGCTGGCCCTGGGCACGGCGACCTACGCGGCGACGGGCTCGCCGCTGCTCTCGGCCGTGGCGCTGTCCGGACCGGCGCTGGCCCAGGTGCTCGGCGCGGCCACGCTGATGTCGGCCGCCGACCGGCTCCCGCCGCGGGCCGCGCTGACCGGCCTCGCCCTGCTGTGCGCGGCCGGGACCGCCGTGCAGGCCGCGCCCGGCACGCCGGTGTGGGCGGTGCTGGGCGTCCTGCTGGTGCTCGGGCTCGCCGGGTCCGTCGGCGGCGGGGTGCGCTACGGCCTGCTGCGGGAGATCGTCGACCGGGACGGCTACCTGCTGGCCCGCTCGGCGCTGGCCGTCGCGGCCGGCGTGACCCAGGTCGTCGGGTTCGCGCTCGGCGGCGCGCTGGTCGGCGCCCTGACCCCGCACGGCGCGCTGGGCGTGGGGGCGGTGCTGCACCTGCTGTCCGCGGGCGTCACACGGGTGGTCCTGTCGCGGCGCGTGCCGCGCGGGGTCGAGCGGGCGTCGGTGGCCGGGACCTGGCGCGCCAACGGCGAGCTCTGGGCGGACCGGCGCCGCCGCGCCGTTCTCCTCGCGTCGTGGGTGCCGAACGGGCTCGTCGTGGGCTGCGAGTCGCTCTACGTCGCCTACGACCCCGGGCACGCCGGCGCCCTGTTCGCCGCGGCCGCGCTCGGCATGCTGGTCGGCGACACGGTCGTGGGCCGGTTCGTGCCACCGCACCGGCGGGCGCGGCTCGTCGTCCCGCTCTGCGCGCTGCTCGCCGCGCCCCACCTGCTCCTCTGGGCGCGACCGCCGCTGCCCGTGGCGGTCGCGGCGGTGCTGGTCGCGACCGTCGGCTACGGCTCCGGGCTCCTGCTCCAGGAGCGGCTGCTGCACCTGACGCCGCCCGGGTCGAGCGGCCACGCCCTCGGCCTGCAGAGCGCCGGCATGCTCACCGGGCAGGGTCTCGGCGCGGTCGTCGCCGGCAGCGTCGCGGAGGCGACGACGCCCGCCACCGGGATCGTGGCGGCCGCGGCCGCCTCCCTCGCCGTCACCGCGGCGCTGGCGCGCCACCTGCGGCCTGCGGCGTAACCGCTCAGGCGGGCCCGCCGCCGAACCCGATCTCGTTGCCGTCCGGGTCGCGGAACAGCGCCTTGCGGGCGCCGTTCGGGTAGGCCTCGCGCTCCACCGGCTCGATCCCGCGCTCGGCGATGGCGGCGACCCGGGCGTCGAAGTCGTCGACGAAGACGGTGTGCAGCCGGGCGTACCAGGCCAGCGCGGCTGCGTGGTCGCTGACGTAGATACCGGCGAAGAGGTCGACGGCCATGCCCGGACGCTGGGCGATGGCCCTGACAGCGGAGTCCGTCGTGGTCCGCGCCCTCTCCGGGCACTCCTCTGCGGACGACCGATACAGCCACGACCTTGTCGATGAACAGGACTGTTCGGTTGACGCTACTAGGCCAAGCAGGTCATCGATCGCTGACACCCTTGTCGTTGGAAGTGACCAAGAACACAGTTTCGCCGCATGAGCAGCTATCTACTCGTCCATGGAGCGTGGTGCGGCGGTTGGGTGTGGGACGACCTGGCGCAGCGGCTGGAGAAGGCCGGCCACCGGGTCACCGCGGTGGACCGGCTCCCCAGCGCCGGCACCGATCCGGCATCGCTGGGCGACCTGACCGCCGACGCCGACCACGTCCGGCGCGTGCTGGACACCCTCGACGAGCCGGTCGTCCTCGTCGGCCACTCCTACGGCGGGATGGTCATCACCGAGCTGGCCGACCATCCGAAGGTCCGCCACACCGTCTACCTGGCGGCCTTCTGGCCGCAGCGGGGGCAGTCCCTGCTGGACATGCTCGGCGGAGGGGCGATGCCGAACTGGATCGTCCCGCGCGACGACGGTGCGCTGGAGATCACCGACGACCTCGAGCTCGCCCGCGACACGCTCTGCGCGGACCTGGATCGGGACCGCACCCGGGAGATGCTCTCGAAGGCCGTGCTGCAGTCGGGCTCCGCCTTCGTCGTCCCGAGCACCGCGCCCGACCGCGGGCACCCGACCACGTACATGATCACCGAGAGGGAGTCGGACAACTGCATCCCGGTGGCGGCGCAGGAAGCGATGGCGGCGAACGCCGATCAGGTGGTCCGGCTACCGGCTGCGCACATGGTGCAGCTGTCCCGGCCCGACGAGCTGGCCCAGGCCCTCGACCGCATCTGATCGCACCGCAGGCGGCCCCGCGCCGGCACGCGCGGGCCGAGCGGGGACGGCGCCACACCTCCCGACGCCGCCCCCGCCCGACGGTTCAGCTCGTCCCCGCCTCCCGGGCCCGCAGGTCCTTGCGCAGGATCTTCCCCGACGACGACTTCGGGATCTCGGCGACGAACTCGACCGCCCGCACCTTCTTGTGCGGGGCGATCCGCTCGGCGACGAACGCCATGACCTCCTCGGCGGTGAGGTCGTCGGCGCCCTGCTGGCGGACGATGAACGCCTTGGGGATCTCCTCGCCGTCGGCGTCACGCACCCCGATCACCGCGGCGTCGGCGATCCGGTCGCTGGTTAGCAGCAGCGCCTCCAGCTCGGCCGGCGGCACCTGGTAGCCCTTGTACTTGATCAGCTCCTTGACCCGGTCGACGATGGTGAACACGCCGTCCGCGGTGACGGTGGCGACGTCGCCGGTGTGCAGGTAGCCGTCGGCGTCGAGGGTGATCGCGGTGGCCTCGGGGTTGTTCAGGTAGCCCGACATCACGTTCGGGCCCTTGACCCACAGCTCGCCGCGCCCGTCGGGGCCGACCTCCTCGCCGGTCTCCGGGTCGACGAGCTTGCACTCGATGTTGGGCAGGGCGACGCCGACGCTGTTGAGGTCGGCGTCGTCGTCCTCCTCGCGCATCGAGTGGCTGACCGGGCTGAGCTCGGTCATGCCGTAGCCCTGCCGGACGCGGGTGCCCAGTCGCTTGGCCACGGCGTGGCCCAGCTCGGCGTCCAGCGGGGCGGCCCCGGAGAAGATGATCTCGATGCTGGACAGGTCGTACTGGTCGACGGCGGGGTGCTTGGCCAGCGCGACCGCGATCGGCGGGGCGATGTAGACGTAGCTGACCTTCTGCTCGGCGATCACCCGCAGGAAGTCGGTGAGGTCGAAGCGCGGTAGCGTGACGACCGTGGCCCGCTTGCTGAGGCCGTTGTTCATCATCACGGTCATCCCGTAGATGTGGAAGAACGGCAGCACGGCCAGGATCTTCGAGTCGCTGGTGACGTGGGTCAGCTCGCCGAACTGCACGAGGTTCGCCACCAGGTTGCGGTGGGTCAGGATCACGCCCTTGGCCCGGCCCGTCGTACCCGACGAGTACGGCAGCACGGCGACGTCGGTGGGGCCCACCGTCTGCGCGGGCGGTTCGGCCGACGTGGTGACGAGGTCGACCAAAGAGGTGAAGCCCTCGACCGGGTCCAGGGTGATGACCGACTCCGGGGGCAGCCCGGCCTCCGCGGCCGCTGCGGTGGCCCGGTCGAGGAACGCCGAGACCGTGACCAGGAGCTTGGCGCCGGAGTCGGCCAGCTGGTGGGCCAGCTCGCCGGGGGTGTAGAGCGAGTTCGCGCTGGTCACGATCGCGTTGGCGCGCAACACACCGTGGAAGACCGCGGCGTAGTACGGCGTGTTCGGGGCGAACAGCCCGACGACGTCACCGGCGCCGACGCCGCGCTCGGCCAGCGCCGCGGCGATCTTGTCGACCATGCCCTTGAGCTGGTCGAACGTCAGCGACGCTCCGCTGACCCCGTCGACGAACGCGGTGGCCCCGCCCCGGTCCCCGAAGCCGGAGAACAGGAAGTCGTACAGGGACACCTCGGGGATCTCGACGTCCGGGTACGGGCTGCGGACAACCATGCGCGCGCTCCTCTGCGAAAGACGGGACCGGACACCGGGGTCCGGAACGGACTCAGCCTAGGCCCAGCGGGGCACGCGTGACATAAGATCAAAACACTCGAAAGGCCCAGCCGTCCGGGCTTGTTCAACCTGTCACGGAGTGTCATGGTGTGAACGCCGGATCGGCGGAACCCCCTCCCGTCGTCCGGACCCGGGAACGGCACCCCCCTCGCCGCCCCGGGACGGTCGCCGACGACCGCGTGACGCCCCCGATTGCGCGGTCCCGGCGACCGGTCGGATGGTGGAGCGGCCCGAGTCCATGACTCCCCCTCAGTTCCCGGGTCGCTCCGCCCACCCGCCCCCCGTCGAGAACGACGTTGTCGTGATCAACAGGGCGGTTCGATCACGACAACTTCGTTCTCGACGGGATGTGGCCCGCCCGTCCGGACGGTCAGGGGGTCGCGCCGGGAGTCGGCGCCGGGGCCGGGGCCGGGGCGCGCCGCCCGCGGACCAGCCGGCGCCCGAGCAGCACCAGCACGAAGCCGATCACCACGAGCGGCAGCAGCGGCAGCACGAACCCGATCACCGCCGCCGCGGCCGTGCCGACCGCGAGCAGGCCCTCCCAGCCGGCGGCGAGCCCGTCGGTGAAACCGGCGGGGCCATCGGGCTCGACCGGCGGCACCGGCGCCCCCGGACCGCGCAGGTCGACGGTCAGCGTGGACAGCGCCACCTGGTCGCGCAGCCCGGCCAGCCGCGAGACGAGCGAGTCCAGCTCGGCCTCCCGGTCGGCCAGCTCCGACTCGATGGCCACGATGTCACCGATCGACTGCGCCTGCGCGAGCAGCGTCCGCACCCGGTCGACGCTGGCCCGCTGGCTCGCGACGCGGGCGTCGAGGTCGGTGACCTGCTCGGTGGCGTCGGACACCTGCGACGAGCGCTGCACGACCTTGCCCAGGCCGGCGATGTCGTCGACGAGCCGGTCGAGCGAGTCGGCCGGCACCCGTAGCGTCAGCCAGCCGCCGGTGTCGCCGGACTGCTCCTCCACGACGATCCCGCCGACCGCGGCCGCCGCCGTGCGCACCTGCCGGGTGCGGGCGCCTGCGTCGTCGACCTCGATGCTGAGCTGGGCGCTGCGGATCAGGTCGCGGCCCACCGCGCCCGGCGGGAGGCTCTCGACCGGCGCGCTCCGGTCGGCCGCGGAGCCCGCCGCGTCACCGCCGGACGGCGCCACCGACGGCGCGGGGGCGTACTCCTCGCTCGCCGCGGACCCGGATCCGGAGTCGCTCGCCGTCCCCGACTCGTAGTCGTAGTCGGGCGACGCCGGCACCGCCACGGACGACGACAGCCCCTCGCCGCCCCACACCCCGCCGCCCGAGCCGCGCGACTGCCCGGCGAGCACCGCGGCGGACCCCCCGGCCACCACGGCACCCACCACGACCGCCGTCACGACCACGGCCCGCCGGCTCGGCAACCGCGACCGCCACCCGCCGGTCCCACCGGTCCCGCCCGCCGGCCGCTTCCCGGACCGCCATCCCGCCCACCGAGCCATCGCCATCACCCCTCCGCCGACCCCGGCCCCTCCGGGGTTGTCGGGCAGAGGACGGTGCCGTCGGCACCGACGGTTGGGTGGCCCGGATCACGATCCGGTCTCGACGTCGTACATGGCCCGGCCGCCGACGACGTCCGCGCGGAGCGGGGCGGGAGCGGCGACGCGGGCGGCCAGCTCGCGGAGCAGGCCGAGCATCGCGGTCGCCGGCGGCAGGCGCTGCGGCGGCGCCGCGGACAGTGCGAAGAGGCGGCGGGTGGGCAGGGCGGGGGCGGTGGGCCGCAGGACCACGCCCTCGCGGACGGCGGCGCGGGCCAGGGTGGGCACCAGCGTGACGCCCGCGCCCGCGGCGACCAGCGCCTGCTTGCCGTTCCAGTCCTCGCAGAACAGGCCGATCCGCGGTGGTCCGCCCAGCGCGGCGGCGAGCTGCGGGATCGGGCCGAGGCAGTCCGGGTGGCCGCCCTCGATCCACACCTCGTCGCGGAGCGCCGCGAGCGGGACCGGGTCGACGGCGGCCAGCGGGTGCGCGGCCGGGAGGGCCACGCTGAGCTGCTCGTCCAGCAGCGGCACGAGGTCGAGGCCGGCGAGGTCACGGTCGGTCAGGGGGGTGGCACCCGGATCGGTGCGGGCGGCGGCGGGATCGGGGTAGAGCTCCCAGGACGTCAGCAGCGCGAGGTCCACGCGCCCGCCGCGGACCGCCGGCAGCGGTCCGGCGGGCTCGGAGCGCACCAGGCTCAGGGCGATGCCGGGGTGGGCGCGGCCGAACCGGCGGATCGCCGCGGGCACCAGCGCCGCGTTGGCGCTGGGGAAGGCCGAGAGGCGCAGCTCGCCGGTGGTGAGCTCGCCGAACGCGCCCATCCGGGCCTCCAGGGTCGCCATCCGGGTCAGCACGTCGCGGGCCAGTTCGACGGCGGCCTCACCGGGGCCGGTGGGGCGGGTGCCGCGGTGCACCCTGCGGAACAGCGGCACACCCAGCCGCCGCTCCAGGCCGGCGACCTGCCGCGACACCGCGGGCTGGGTCATCGACAGCGCCTCTGCGGCAGCCGAGAACGAGCCCCGGTCGGCCACTTCGACCAGCACGCGCAGGCTCCAGGCGTCGAGCATGCAACCAGGTTATGGCAACGATGCCGGATCGGCAGTGGCACGCATGGCAACGGCGGCCGACGCTCGGAACGTGCGAACGACACTCACGGACGTCCCGACGCAGGTGCTGACCGACCAGCTCGAGTTCCTGGACGCGTGGCTGCCCGATCCGCCGGCCCGGGTGCTCGACGCGGGCTGCGGGCGCGGCGAGCTGGCGGCGGCGCTGGCCGAGCGGGGCCACGCGGTCACCGCCGTCGACGCCGACCCGGACGCGGTCGCCGCCGCCCGCGGCGCCGGGGTGCCCGCCGTGCTGGCCGACATCGCCGACTTCGCCGGCGGCCCGTTCGACGTCGTCGTGTTCTCGCTGTCGCTGCACCACGTCGGGCGCCTGGACGAGACCGTCGCCAGGGCCGCGGGGCTGCTCGCCCCCGGCGGCGTGCTCGTCCTCGACGAGTTCGGGTGGGACGCCGCCGACCGGGCCACCGCCACCTGGTTCTCCGACGTCCGCACGCTCCTGGACGCCGCGGGGGTGCTGAGCCCCGGTGCCGGCCGGGAACCCGCTCCCGACGCGCTGGAGCGCTGGCGCCACCACCACCGCGACGACGACCCCATGCACTCCGCGGCGGACATGCTGCGGGCGATCGCCGGGCCGTTCCGCGTCGTCGCCGAAGCCCGCGTGCCCTACCTGCACCGCTACCTCGGCGGTTGGCTGGGTGCCCGCCCCGGCGCGGCGGAGGCCTTCGCGGCGCTGCGTGCGATCGAGGCGATGCGGGTCGACCAGGGCGAGCTCCGCCCCGTCGGGCTGCGGGTCGTCGCCACCCACCGCGGGGACGCGGCATGAGCACGGGCGACATCGTGGTCCTCGGCGGGTACGGCGCCACCGGCCGGGTCCTGGCCCGGGTGCTGGCCGGCTGGTTCCCCGGCCGGGTGGTCGTCGCCGGACGCGACCTCGACCGGGCCCGCGCGCTGGCCGACGCGCTGCCGGGCGCGGTGCGCGCCCTGCGCGTGGACGTCGCGTGGCCGGCCGAGGTCGCCGCGGCCGTCGACGGGGCGGCCGTCGTGGTCATGTGCGTCGAGCGGAACAACGCCGACGTGGCCCGCGCCTGCGTCGAGCGGGGCGCGCACTACGTGGACATCTGCGCCACCAGCTCGGTGCTGGCCGAGATCGAGGGCCTCGACGGGGCGGCCGTCGCCCGGGGCACGACGGTGGCGCTCAGCGTCGGGCTGGCGCCGGGGCTGACGAACGTGCTGGCCAGGGCGTGCGCCCAGCGGCTGCCCGACGCGACGGGCGTCGACATCACCGTCCTGCTCGGCACGGCGGGCGACCACGGCCCGGACGCGTTCCGCTGGATCGTCGAGCACCTCGCCGCCCCGCGTCCACGCGCCCGGCGGCAACGGGTCGCACTGCCCGGGCACGGCACCCGCACCGCCCACCCGTTCCCGTTCTCCGACCAGGACGCGCTCACCGCGGCGCTGGGCGTCCCGGTCACGACCCGGCTCTGCCTCGACTCCGCCGCGGTGACCGGGGCGCTGTTCGCCATGCGCGCGACGGGCACCGCCCGCCTGCTCCGGCGGCTGTCCGCGGGCGGTCCGATCGCCCGTGCGATGGCGCGGACCGGCGGCGGCTCGGACCGCTGGGTCGTGCAGGCGGTCGCGACGGCCGCCTCCGGCGAGCAGCGGTGGGCGGCCGCCTCCGGGCGCGGCGAGAGCGCCGCGACCGCGCGGGTGGCCGCGCGCGTCGCCGCTCTCCTCGACTCCGGCACCGCGCCGGCCGGCGTGCACCACCTCGACCGGCTCGTCGACCCGGACGCGTTCCTGGACCGGCTGCACGGCGACTGCGTCGTGCTGCACGGCGCGGTGGGCGCGGGCGTCAGGTGAAGAGGTGCTCGAACGCGCGCAGGTTGGCCGTGGACTCCCCGCGCTCCCGGCGCCAGGCGTGCTCCCGCCGGATCGAGGAGGCGAAGCCGATCTCCAGCAGCGTGTTGAAGTCGTTGTCGGCGGCGTCGAGCACCTGCCCGAGCACCCGGTCGAGCTCGTCGGCGTCGACGGCGCGCAGGCTGATCCGGCCGATCAGGTGGATGTCGCCGATGCGGTCGAGCGTGTAGTGCACGCCGTAGAGACGGGCGTTGCGCTGCAGCAGGAACCGGTAGACGTCCTCGTGGGCCTCGTCGGGCTTGCGGCACACGAACGCCTGCACGAACAGGGCGTGGTCGCGCACGACGAGCCAGCAGTGGGTCTGCAGCCGGTTGGTGCCGGGCAGCGTCACCATGTACTCGCCGAGCCGGCGGCGGTGGTGGTCGACCTCCATCTCGGCCAGCGCGGCCGCGATGACGGCGTCGACCCGCTCTTCGTCGATCCTCGCGGCGCTCACCCGGTCATCCTCTCCAGGATCCGGCGCTGGCGCGCGGCGTACTCGGTCGCCGCGTCGGTGTAGGTGTCGAGCAGGGCGTCGGTGGTGCGGTCCCAGGAGAAGCCGCGGGCGTGCCCCACCGCGGCGCGGCCCAGCTCGTCGCGCCGGGCGGGGACGAGGGCGACGGCGGCGAGCGCGTCGGCCCACTGGGACGCGCCGTGCCCGGCGACCAGCAGCCCGGAGCGCCCGTCGGCCACCGCGACGGGCAGCCCGCCGACGGCGGCCGCGACGACCGGCGTGCCGCACGCCTGCGCTTCGAGGGCGACCAGCCCGAACGACTCGTTGTGGCTGGGCACGGCGACGGCGTCGGCGGCCCGGTAGACGTGCACGAGGCCGTCGGCGGCCTGCGGGGGCAGGAAGCGCAGCACGTCGGAGATGCCCAGCGAGGCGCCCAGCTGCTGCAGCGCGGTGGGCTCGGCCAGGCCGCTGCCCGACGGCCCGCCGGCGACCAGCACGACCAGCCGCGAGCGCAGCGCGGGGTCGCGGCGCAGCAGCTCGGCTGCGGCACGCAGCAGCACGTCGGGGGCCTTGAGCGGCTGGATGCGCCCGGCGAAGGCGAGCACCACCGCGTCCGGGGCGATGCCCAGGGCGCGGCGCGACTCCAGCCGGGAGCCCGGGGCGAAGCGGGCCAGGTCGACGCCCGGCGGGATGGTGACGACGCGGGCCGGGTCGGCGCCGTAGAGGTCGACGAGCTCGCGGACCTCGGCGTCGGTGTTGCCGATGAGCCGATCGGCCTCGGCGACGACCTGGTCCTCCCCGATGACGCGGACCATCGGCTCCGGCGGGTCGCCGGCGGCGAGCGCGGCGTTCTTCACCCGGGCCAGGGTGTGGGCGCTGTGCACGAGCGGCACGCCCCAGCGGTCGCGGGCGAGCCAGCCGACCTGCCCGGACAGCCAGTAGTGCGAGTGCACGACGTCGTAGTAGCCGGGCTCGTGGCGGGCCTCGGTGCGCAGCACCCCCGCGGTGAACGCGCAGAGCTGGCCGGGCAGGTCGTGCTTGCCCAGGCCCTCGTAGGGGCCGGCCTCGACGTGCCGCACGAGCACGCCGGGGGCCAGCTCCGCGACCGGCGGGTGCTCGGAGGACGTGGCTCTGGTGAAGATCTCGACGTCGACGCCGCGCTGCGCCATCCGGGTGGCGGTCTGCACGACGTAGACGTTCATTCCGCCCGCGTCACCGGTTCCCGGCTGCTCCAGGGGCGAGGTGTGCACGGACAGCAGGCAGACCCTCGTCGGTCGCCGCCAATCGCTGACATGGGACACGACTCTGTGTAGCACGCGGGAAGGTGGCTCACTCCTGGTCCGTTCCGCCGCCCAGCAGGCCCAGGAGGGCGCGCACCGGGTCGGCCGCATGCCACGTCCCGGTGGCATCGCGCCAGGCCGGCACGCTGAACCGGCCGGTCGAGGGCCGGGTGACGGCGACGGTCAGCTCGTCGTGGCGGCGCAGCTCGCCGACCGGCACCGCGACGCCGAGAACGTCACAGGTGAGCACGATCTCGCCGATGGCCGACCAGCGCACGGGCTCGCCCGCGCCCTCCACGACGCCCGCCACGACCTCGGAGGCCAGCGGGAGGTCGAGCAACTCGGCCAGGGCCGCCGGGTCGCCGCCGACGACCACCTCGCCGGCGGGCAGCACGGCGCCCAGCCACACGTCGTCGAGCACGACGGCGAGGTCGACGTCGACGACGGTGCCGTCGGTGGCCCGCACCCGCTCGGGCAGCGCGAGGTCGTCGGCGCGGACGTCCCCGCGGGCGACCGACTCCGACAGCGCCGCGTGGGCCCTGGCCACCAGCGCCACGTCGGGGTGGCGGTCGGGGTCGGTGAGCCGCAGCAGCAGGTCGTCGGCCGCGGCCGTGTCGCGGATGCGCAGGTCGGCGCGCACGCCGATGGCCGCCAGCACCTGCTCGTCCACGATCGGGTCGACCGGGTCGTAGAGGGCGGCGAGGTCGGTGGCGGAGGGCAGCCGCCAGTGGGCGGGGCGGTGGCCGTCGAGGCGGGCGTGGCGGGCCAGCCACCACGGCGTGTAGGAGCCGGGGGCGAGCAGGGCTTCGCGGGTCTCCCGCGCCCCGGCCAGCAGGGCCAGCGCGGCCGGCCAGGCGTCGTCGTCGACGAGGTCGAGGTCGCGCACGGCGACGAACCGGGCCGGCGGGGCGGCGAGCCCGTCCCACCAGTCCTCCTCGTCGTCGAGGTCGTGGTCGGGGCCGAACGGCTCCTCGTCGACCAGCACGACGAACCCGTCGACGACGCCGGCGGCGGTCAGCACGGCGCGGTCGAAGCGGGCGGCCCACGCCGGGTCGAGGACGTCCAGCCCGGCGTCGGGGGCCAGCAGCGGGCGCAGCGCCGCGTCCGGGAGCATCAGCTCGTCGGCGCGGGCCGGGCGGCCGTGCTCGTCGGGCAGCGCGAGCGCGGCGAGGCCGGGGCGGGCACCGGTGGCGGCGACCAGCCCG
>NZ_JAHDTH010000145.1 GCF_018531445.1 Pseudonocardia lacus | reverse complement strand
GCCGGCTCCGCACGGCGCCCGCGGCGTGGAGCGGCCCGTGGCCCCGCCCCGACCGGCGGTGTCGCCGCAGCGCCCGGCGGTGTCCCGGGCACCGGGCCGCGCGGCGCCGGTGGCGGGGGAGGACGGGCCCGTCGACCTGACGCTGGTGCGGCCGCTGGTCCCGGAGGCCCGCGACCGGACCGACCCGGAGGCGGTGCTGCCGCCGGGCACCAAGGTCGTCGACATCGACGGCCGCCCGGAGGGTGCCCCCGCGGCGGTGGACCCCCGCGCGGTCCCCGCCGGCCTCGACGACGAGGCGGAGGCCCCGGAGGAGGGGACCGACGGCGGCGCCGAGGACAGTGCCGATGCCGGGGCCAACGCCAACGCCAACGCCAATGCCGGGGCCGGGGCCGAGGAGCCGATGCCGGCGCTGTCGCGCCGCGAGGTGCGGGCCCGCCGCGCGACCCGTCACCGCCCGCGGCGCGGACCGATCGCCGTCGCCGCGGCCGTCGCGCTGCTCGGTGTGGCCGGCCTGGTCACCACGCTCGGCTCCGAACCCGCCCCGGAACCCCGCCCGGCCGCGCCCGCGGTGGCGCAGGCCATGGTGCCGACCCCGCCGCCTGCGCGTCCCACCGCCACCGCGGCGCCGGGGGTCGTGGCCGGCGAGGCGGTGCGCGCGGCGGCCGACCCGACGTCGCAGCAGGGCACCGCGTTCCTGAAGGCCCTGCGCGAGGCTGGCATCCCGACCAGCCGCAGCGGTGCGGCCGAGACCGAGGCCGCCGTGGTGATCTGCCAGCAGATCGAGCGCGGCACCGAGGACTCCGCCCTGCTGCGGGTGCTGCCCGCGGTGCTGACCTCGATCACCGCGCAGCAGGCCCCGACCGTGGTCGAGGCCGCCCGGGAGCACTACTGCTGAGCCGGCTCACGGCGGGCAGAGGATGCCCGACGGCGGCACCACGCCGCCGACCAGCATGGCGTCGACGAACCCGGTGACGCACGGGGTCCGCGGGTAGGCGCCGGTCCCGGCGCCCTGCCAGCTCAGGAACCGGGCCGAGGCCAGGCCCTCCGCGGTGCGCCGGGAGCCTTCCAGCGCGCCCTCCGGGTCGGCCGCGGTGCCCAGCACCAGGATCGGCGGGGCCCCATCGGCCCGCCCGGCCAGGTCGGGGCCGGCGGACGTCGGCCACGGCGCGCACGCCACCAGCCGCATGGCCAGGATCGTCCCGAACAGCGGGTAGGCCGTGCGCCAGCTGGTGGTGAGCTCGGCGATCTCGCCGGGCGACAGCCGGCGACGGGTGTCGTTGCAGGTGGTGGCCAGCATCCCGTCGAAGCGCCCGCCCGCGCCGGTGATCGGGGCGATGGCGGCCAGCAGCGGGGTCGGGTCGCCGTCGACCGCCGCGCCCAGCGCGAACGCCAGGCCCGGCCAGGCCTGCGGGTCGCCCAGCCGGTCGAGCAGGACGGTCAGCGCGGCGCCGGCGGTGAGTCGCGTGCCGTCGACCGCGGCCAGCGGCTGCACGCGCAGCCGGTCGAGCAGGGCGCTGACGGCGGCCCGCGGGTCGGGGCCCAGCGGGCAGGCCGCCCCCGCCGTCCGGCAGACCACGGCGAACGCCTCGAACGCGGCCTCGGCCGCGCCGGCCCGCGACTCGCTCAGGTCCGGCTCGTCCAGCCCCGGGTAGGGCGGGCCGTCGAGCACGAGCCGGCCGACGGCCGTGGGGGCGGATCGGGCCCACGCGGCGAGCGCGGCCGCGCCGTCGCCCACCCCGACCGCCGACAGCCGCCGCACGCCCAGGTCGATCCGCAGCTGCTCGACGTCGGACGCGGTGAGCACGGTGCGGTAGGTGGACAGGCCGCCGTCGAGGGAGAGGTTGCACTCCTGGACGATGTCGCGGGCCTCCTCCAGCAGGTCGGCCAGCGCCTCCTCGCTGGTGACGGTCGCGTCCACCAGCGCGGCCCTGGCCCCGCCCGGGGCGCAGTCGAGCAGGTCGACCCCGGAGCCGCGGCGGTCGAGCCCGACGATCGCGAACCGGTCCAGCACCGACGGCGAGACCTGGGTGGCGAGCGTGACGGCGTGCGCCGCGGAGGGGTCGACGCCGCTGTCGCCGACGGTGAGCAGGGGCGGCAGGTCGTCGGGTCGCGCGGAGGCCAGCGACACCCGGCTCACGCCGAGCGAGATGCCGCCCAGGCCGGGCTGGTCGGGGTCGGCGGGCACGATGATCTCGGCGCACTCCACCTGGAGCGCGCGGTCGGCCGGCACCGGCGGGGCGGCCAGCAGCGAGTCCTGCGTGCAGTCGACGAACGGGACGCTGACCAGGCCGGCCTCCGGCTCGGGCAGCTCCTCGTCGAGGGCGGGCCCGGACGCGGTGCCGGTCGGGGCGGCGGGCACGTTCTCCCCCCGCACGGCCACCGGCGGGCGCTCGGAGGGCCCCACGGTGCAGGCCGCGCCGGTGATCGCGAGGGCGAGGCAGAGCAGCGCGGTCGCCACCGCGCGGCGCGGCGATCGCCCCACGTGCGTGCCCTCCCGTCGTCCGCGTTGGGCTCCCAGGGTCGTCCAGCGCCGGTGTGGCCGCGGTGAGGCAGGAACCCGGTCAGGCGACCCGCGGCGGGGGTGTGACGGCGTCCAGCTCCAGGCGCACCGCGACCGGCAGCTCGCCGAGCTCCAGCGACTCGCGCGCCCCGGCCAGCACCTGCTCGTCGAGCGCGGCGAGCACCGCGCCGACGTCGGCGTCGTCGGCCAGCCACAGGGTGACCCGCAGGGCGGGGGCGTGCTCGGGACCGACCAGCCGGGCCCGGGCCCGCCCGACCCCGGCCAGCCCTGCGGCCTGCCGGCCGATGGCGTCCGCCGCGGCCGTCGAGTCGATCACGATCCGGGTGTCGGGCACGCCGGTCAGGTGCAGGTCGGGGCGGGACTCCGGGCGCACCGAGCGGGCCGCCCAGACCACTCCGAGCACGGCGAGCAGCAGCCCGCCGACGATCGCGACGAGCCGGAACGGCAACGGCTGCGCGCGCAGCGTGTCGAGGATGATCGGGTCGAGCAGCGGGCGGGCGGAGCGCCCGGTTCCGAACACCCCGTAGGACAGCAGCGCCACGAGCGTGCCCGCGACCAGCAGCAGCCCGCCGACGAGCACGACGAGCGACCGGTCGCCCGCCGCGGAGCGCGCCACCGCGGCCCGGGCCCGCCGGCGCAGGCCCGTCGTGTTCGACCGCGCGGTGGTCGTCGGGGTGGTCGTCGGGGTGGTCACCGGGGCCCCTTCCGCTCCGACACCGACACCGACACGGTCGGCCTGCGGTGCAGCGGGAGCTGGTCGAGCAGTTCCTCGACGCGGGCGACGACGCTCGCGCGCAGCTGCGGCTCGTCCGCCCAGCCCTGCGCGGTGACCGAGATCCGCCGGGCGGACGCGGTGACCGAGGCGCTGGTGACGTCCTCGGCGGCCCGCACCCGGCGCCCGACCAGCTGGGCCAGCACCCGCGGCGAGGTGGTCACCGTGATGGCCGGGTCGGGGCCCTCCATACCGATCGCGGAGCGCCGGGCCAGCAGCCCGACCAGCACCAGCAGCAGCCCCACGACGGCGGCCACGATCGCCACGACGGGCACCGGCTCGCTGCGCCAGGTCAGCCCGCCCAGCCAGACCTGCCACGCCGGCCACGGCACCACCACGCCGTCGGCCACCCCCGCGGGCAGCGACGGCCGCAGCCACGCCCCCACCACCTCGATGACCAGCAGCACCCCGGCCGCGGCCAGGGCCAGCGCGATCAGCGGCGAGAGCACGCGGAGCACGGCGCGCATCGGCGGAGTCCTTCCGGGGTGGTCGGGTCTGGGTGGTCGGGATCGGCGGTCGGAGCAGGTTCAGAGCGGGGTGCGGGTGCGCGCCGTCGGGGTGGGGGGCTCGCGCAGGCCGACGACGGTCACCGTCATCGTCCGGACGTGGAAGCCGGCGATCCGGGTCAGCTCCTCGCCGACCTTCGCCCGCACCGCCTCGATCACCGCGCGCACCGGGGCCGGGTAGCGCAGCGTCAGCTCCAGCCGCACGTCGACGGCGAGCGGGTCGCCCGACCCGACGCTCACCCGGGCGCTGGCCCCCGCCTCGCCGACGTCGATCCCGGCCAGCCTGCGCTCGTGGCGCAGCGTGCCGGGGACCGAGTCGGCGGCGAACTCCACGATCCGGCGCAGCACGATCGGCTGGACGTCGAGGTGGCCGCGCTCGCCCACGTCCTCGAGCGGGACCGCGGCGGGCGAGCTCACCGGTCGCGGCCGCGGCCCAGCACCGCGCCGAGGTCGAGCTGGCCGTCGAGCACCCGGCCCACCAGCAGCCCGATCACCCCGGAGACCAGCACGATCAGGAAGACGGTGAAGCCGCCGAAGGCCCCGGCGGCGCCCAGCGCGAGCCCCGTCAGCAGGCCGGTCTGGGTTGCGTTCATCGCGTACTCCTCGGGTCTCGCGGGCGGGCGGTGGACGGTGCTGGTCGGGCGGTCACGGCGCTCACCGCACCCGCGGGTCGCGGCGCCGGTGCCAGGTGCGGATCAGCGCGACGCCCACCCGGACCGGGAACGGCAGTACCGGAACGACCTCGACGGGCCGGTCGTAACGCTCCTCGACCCCTTCGGGCGCTGGCGGGGTGGCGCCGCGGCCGAAGCGGGCCAGCCCGGCGGCGAAGACCTCGGGGTCGCCGCCGCGGTCGGGGTGGTTGTCGCGGACGAACGCGCGGAACGCCGCCCGTTCCTCGGCCGTGTCGAAGTGGATGTCGGCGCGGAGGTCGGCCTCGCCGTCGGGGTCCGGGGGCGCGCTCACCGCACCATCCTGCCGGGGTCGGCCCCCGTCGCGGCACCGCCGGAACCGGGCGCGTCGCCGGCCGGGTGGCCGAGCAGGTCGTCGACCGCGTCGCCGACGACGTCGCCGACGGTGATGTCGACCGCGGCGCCGCCGCACAGCCGGGAGGCGGCGTCGCGCACGTCGGCGACCACGTCGGGGATGGGGCGATCGAGGCGCAGCACCACGCCGACCTCCACGGGTTCGGCGCCCTCGCCGATGCGCACCCCGACCAGGCGCCCGCCCGCGCGGAAGGTGGCGATGTCGTTGTACCGGCCGCCGTGCGGGCCGGCGACGCCGGGGACGGCGAGCACCGCGGCCGACACCCGCTCGGCCAGCGCGTCCCGCTCCTCGACGGTGGCCGGGAGCGGCCCGGGCGCGCTCACTCGACCCGGGACGTCACCGGGACCGGGATGTCCTCGGCGGCCTCGAGCTCGGGCAGGTGGATGTCGTTGACCGCGATGTTGACCTCGATGACCTCCAGCCCGGTCATCCGCTCCACGGCGGTGATGACGTTGCGGCGCACCGCCCTGGCCAGCTCGACGATCGACGCCCCGTACTCGACGACGATGTCCAGGTCGATCGCGGCCTGCTTCTCGCCCACCTCGACCTGCACGCCCGCGATGTTGGTCGCGCCGGCCCCGCCGCCGGGGATGCGCTCGCGCAGCGCGCCGAACGCCCGGGAGACGCCACCGCCCATCGAGTGCACGCCGGAGATCTCGCGCGCGGCGATGCCGGCGATCTTCTGCACCACCGAGGCGGCGATCGTGGTCTTGCCCTGGGCGGTCTCGTCGGCGAGCCGGGCGGGGGAGGACACCGTGGTCGTCGGCGTCCGGACGGTGGACGTGGTGGTGGTCGTGGTGGACGCCGCGCTGGATCGGGGGGTGCTCTCGGTCACGGTTCTCGGCCTCTCTGCTCGACGGCCCCCATCTTCGCCCTCCCCGCCGGTGGCGACGCGGCCGGCGGGTCCGGTCGCTCACCCGATGTGAGCATCCCGGAGGTAGCGCAGGAGGAGGGTGCCATCCTCGTGCGCCACCCCGACCAACGACAGCGGGCGCGCGGGGGTGCCCGCCGGACCGCGGGCGATCCGCCCGGCGTCGCCGCCGGCCAGCAGCGGCGAGACGGTCAGGCACAGCTCGTCGACGGCGTCGGCGGCCAGCAGCTCGCCGAACAGGCCGGGGCCGCCCTCGCACAGGACGCGGTGCAGCCCGCGCGCGCCGAGCTCGCCCAGCAGGGCGTCCGGGGTGAGCCGGTCGAGCACGACCACGTCGGCGCCGGCCGCGGCCAGGCGCTCGCGCCGCTCGGCGGGCGCGGAGGCCAGGGTGAGCACGATCGGGGGGACCGCCGTGTCGGTGAACAGCCGTGCCCCCGGGTCGAGGTCGGCCGAGCCGGTCACCACCGCGATCGGCGGCGGCAGGTCGCGCCCGACCGTGGGCCGGCGGGCGCCGCGGTAGTCCTCGGCGCGCACGGTCCCGGCGCCCACCAGCACGACCTCGGCCAGCCTGCGCAGCCGGCCGAACACCCGCCGGTCCGCCGGACCGCCGAGGCCGCGCGAGCGCCCGTCGACCGTCACCGCGCCGTCGGCGCTGGCCACGAAGTTGACGCGCACGTAGGGCGCGGCGAGCCCGTCGGGGTACGCGTAGTGGGCGGCCAGGGCCGCCTCGTCGAGGTCGGTCGGGCCGGGCACCAGGAGATCCACTCGTCCATCCCAGCACGGGGGGCGTCACCGGGGTGTGCGGAGCGCCGCTTGATGTTGGGGGATCGGTAAGGCTCACCTATGCTGCGGCCACACCGATCGGACCCACCCCGGATGGAGACAGATGGCGCGCGTCCCACCGTCGCCGCGCGGGCGGCGGGCGCCCAGGCGGCCGGCATGGCGCTGACGGCGCTGAAGCCGCGCCCGCCGGCCGGCGGCAGCGGGCTGCGCAGGCGGCGCAGGCTCACGCTGCTCGGCCTGGTCGTCGCCGTGGTCGCCGGCAGCCTGCTCAGCGTGGCCGTGGGGGCGAAGGCCATCCCGCTGGACACCGTGTGGCACGCGCTGACCGCCGCCACCGGCACCGAGGACGACGTCGTCGTGCTGCAGCTGCGCCTGCCGCGCACCCTGTTCGGGCTGCTCGTCGGCGCGGCGCTGGGCATGGCCGGGGCGCTCATCCAGGGCCACACCCGCAACCCGCTGGCCGACCCCGGGCTGCTCGGCGTCAACGCCGGCGCCGGGTTCCTGGTGGTCGTCGCCATCTACCTGCTCGGTGTCACGACCCCGCTGGGCTACGTCTGGTTCGCGCTGCTGGGTGCGCTGGCCGCCGGCGTGTTCGTGTTCGCCGTCGGATCGGCCGGGCGGGGCGGGCCCACCCCGGTGACGCTGGCGCTGGCCGGCGCCGCGGTCACCGCCCTGCTCACCGCGCTCACCTCGTCGGTCATCCTGCTCGACGTCGACACCCTCGACGCCTACCGGTTCTGGGTGGTCGGCTCGCTGGCCGGGCGCGACCTGGAGATCGTCGCCCAGGTGTGGTGGCTGCTGGCCGCCGGCGCGGTGATCGCCCTGGCCACCGCCCCCGCGCTCAACGCGCTGTCCCTGGGCGACGACGTGGCGCGCTCCCTGGGCTTCTCGGTCGGCCGCACCCGCCTGCTCGGGATACTGGCGATCACCCTGCTGGCCGGCACCGCCACCGCCATGTGCGGCCCCATCGCGTTCCTCGGCCTGGTCGTGCCGCACGTCGTGCGCAGCCTCACCGGTCCGGACTACCGCTGGCTGCTGCCCTGCTCGGCGGTGGCCGGGGCGGTCCTGCTGGTCCTGGCCGACGTGCTCGGCCGGATCGTGGTGCGCCCCGGCGAGCTGCAGGTCGGCATCGTGCTGGCGCTGGTCGGCGGGCCGTTCTTCATCGCCCTGGTCCGCCGCCGCGCACTGGCGGCCGTGTGATGGCCGCGCCCACGACGGTCCGCGCGCCGCGCGCCGCGCTCGTGCCCGGCCGCACGCCACTGCGCATCGGGCCGGTGTCCACGGTGGTGCGGCTGCGGGCCGCGGCCGTGGTCGTCGTCGGGCTGGTCGTGGTCGTCCTGGCCCTGGCGGTCAACCTCGGCCTGGGCGAGTACCCGATCTCCGTCCCGGACGTGCTGGCCGTGCTGCTCGGCGGCGGCAACGGCGGCCAGCGGCTGGTCGTGCTCGACCTGCGGCTGCCCCGCTCGCTGACCGGCGCGCTGGTCGGCGCGGCGCTCGCGGTCTCCGGGGCCATCACCCAGTCGATCGCGCGCAACCCGCTGGCCAGCCCCGACATCATCGGGCTGACCGCGGGCGCCACCGTCGGCGCGGTGCTGGTGATCGTGTTCGCCGGCGCGGGCGGCGCCGTCGGCGGCGCCACGGCCGCGGTCGGCATCCCGGTGGCCGCCCTGCTGGGCGGGCTGCTGACCGCCGCGCTGATCTACGGGTTGGCCTGGCGGCGAGGGCTGCAGGGGTTCCGGCTGGTGCTGGTCGGCGTCGGGGTGAACGCGATGCTGGTGGCGCTGATCCAGTGGATGCTCGTGGTCACCGGCGTCTACCAGGCCGCCCGCGCCTACGTCTGGCTGAACGGCAGCCTCAACGGGCGCGGCTGGGAGCACGTCTGGCCGGTCGCGGTCGCGCTGGCGGTCCTGGTGCCGGCCGCGCTCGTGCTCGCGCACGTGCTGGGCGCGCTGCAGTACGGCGACGACACCGCCCGCGGGCTCGGCATCCGCGTCGACCGCTCGCGCAGCGTGCTGCTGCTGGTGGCGGTCTGCCTCGCGTCGGTGGCCGCCGCGGCGGCCGGCCCCATCGCGTTCGTGGCGCTGGTCGCCCCGCAGATCGCGCAGCGGCTCACCGGGATCGCCCGACCGCCGATCACCGGGTCGCTGGTCGTCGGGGCGGTGCTGACCGTCGTCGCCGACATCCTGGCCCGCACCGCCCTGGGCGGCACCGAGCTGCCCGTCGGCATCGTCACGGCCGTCATCGGCGCCCCCTACCTGCTCTTCCTGCTGGCCCGACACCGCCGGAGGTCCCGCGGATGACCACCTGGACCACGCCCGCCGCGGGCGAGCACATCGGCGCAGCCGACCGCGACCCCGGCGCCGTGCGGCTGCGGGCCGACGACGTGCGGCTGGCCTACGGCGAGCACGTCGTCATCGACGGGCTCGACCTCGACGTCGTCAACGGCACCGTCACCGCGGTGATCGGGCCCAACGGCTGCGGCAAGTCGACGCTGCTGCGCGCGATGGGCCGGCTGCTCAAGCCCACCGGGGGCCAGGTCCTGCTGGACGGCAAGCGGATCGACCGCACGCCGACCAAGGAGGTCGCCAAGATCCTCGGGATGCTGCCGCAGTCGCCGCTGGCCCCCGAGGGGCTCACCGTGGCCGACCTGGTCGCCCGCGGCCGCCACCCCCACCAGGCCTGGTACCGGCAGTGGTCCGGCGACGACGAGGACGCCGTCGCCACCGCACTGGAGTGGACCGGCATCGCCGACCTCGCCGAGCGCCCGGTCGACGAGCTCTCCGGCGGGCAGCGCCAGCGGGCCTGGATCTCGATGGCCCTGGCCCAGGGCACCGACCTGCTGCTGCTCGACGAGCCCACCACCTACCTCGACCTGGCCCACCAGGTGGAGGTGCTGGAGCTGGTGCGCAGGCTGCACCGCGAGGCCGGGCGGACCGTCGTCATGGTGCTGCACGACCTCAACCTGGCCGCCCGCTACAGCGACCGGCTGGTGGCCATGCGCGCCGGGCGGATCGTGGCCTCCGGCGACCCGTCCGACGTGGTGACCGAGGCCCTGCTCGCCGAGGTCTTCGGGCTCGACGCGCGCGTGATCCCGGATCCGGTCAGCGGCACCCCGATGGTGGTGCCGATCGGGGTCCACTCGTCGTCGGGGTGACCCGCGCGCGGGCACCCATGGCACGATGTCGGCTTGCCGAGCGCGTTCGCGTGCGGCTCCGGAGCGCGAGAGAGCGGGGGCAGCAGTGGACCACCCGGTTTTCGACCACGAAGGTCCCTGGACCGAGGACGCCTACCTCGCCCTGCCCCGCACCGACCGCGTCGAGGTCGTCGAGGGCACGCTGCTGGTCGGGGCCGGCACCAGCGTCGAGCGGGCCGCCGCGGTCGCCGCGGTGCGCGAGGCGGTCTCCGCGGCCCTGCCCGACGGCCTGCAGGTCCGCGGCCCGGTCGCGCTGCGGCTCAGCCCGGACTGCGTCCTGGTGCCCGACCTGATCGTGACCACGGCGGGCGACGAGGAGGAGGCCGAGCAGGAGCAGGCGGCCGCGGAGTCCGAGCGCGACACCGCGGGCGACAAGCCCGTGGGAACTGTGGGCGGCGACGAGGTGCTCGACGCGAGCGCCGCGCTGATGGTCATCGAGGTGATCGGGCGCGAGCACGGCGCGGTCGACCGGACCTTCAAGCCGCAGCTCTACGCCGGCGTCCGCATCCCCTACCTGCTGCTGGTCGACCACCACGGCCCGTTCGCCGTCGCCGAGATGATCATCAGCGGGCGCTACCACGAGTACGCGCGCGCCCAGGGCGACGAGCCGTTGCGGCTGGAGGAGCCGTTCCAGCTCGACCTCGACCTGAACGCGGTCGCCGCACCCCCGGTCACCGCACCCGCCACCGCGCCCGAGGAGACGCAAACCGTAGGCTGACCGGGTGAAGCCCTCAGCGCGCGAGGCGTTCCGACTCACGCCGGACGGACCGGCCGCCGTCGACCCGCGCGACCGCCCGATCGGCCCCCGCGACAAGGCGAGCGCCGCCGGGGAGCTGGCCGGGCTGGGCGAACGGATCGACGCCCTGCAGGACGCGCTGCACGCCGAGGCCGCAGGCGGCGGCACCCGGGCGGTACTGGTCGTGCTGCAGGGGATGGACACCTCCGGCAAGGGCGGCGTCGTCGAGCACGTCGGCGGGCTGGTCAACCCGGCCTGGCTGCGCGTCGCGTCGTTCGGCAGGCCCACCGAGGAAGAGCTCTCCCACGACTTCCTCTGGCGCGTCCGCCGGCAGCTGCCCCCGCCCGGGCGGCTGGGCTTCTTCGACCGCTCCCACTACGAGGACGTCCTGGTCGTGCGGGTCGACTCGCTGGTGCCCGAGGACGTCTGGCGGCCGCGCTATGAGCAGATCACCGCCTTCGAGGCCGAGCTGGGCCGCAACGGCGTCACCGTGCTCAAGTGCATGCTGCACATCTCGCCCGACGAGCAGCGCGAACGGCTGCTGGCCCGGCTGGACGACCCGCAGAAGGTGTGGAAGTACAACCCCGGCGACGTGGACGCGCGCGCGAAGTGGCCGGCCTACCAGGAGGCCTACGCCGAGGCGCTGCAACGGACCGACTCCGACGCCGCCCCCTGGTACGTCATCCCGGCCGACCGCAAGTGGTACCGCAACTGGGCCGTCGCGTCCCTGCTGGCCGAGACCCTCACCGAGCTGGACCCGAAGTTCCCGCCGGCCAAGGTGGACGTGGAGGCCGAGCGCGCCCGTATCGAGACCACCCGACCGGTCTGACCCCCGGCCCGGCTACCTCGCCAGGTCGCGACCGATGATCTCCTTCATGATCTCGTTCGTGCCGCCGTAGATCGACTGCACGCGCGCGTCCAGGAACGCCTTGGCGATCGGGTACTCCAGCATGTAGCCGTACCCCCCGTGCAGCTGCACGCAGCGGTCGACCACGCGCTTGAGCACGTCGCTGGCCCACCACTTGGCCTTGGCCGCGTCCACCGCGCTGAGCCGACCGGCCACCAGCTCGCCGATGCACCGGTCGACGTACACCCGGGTCACGTCGACCTCGGTGGACATCTCGGCCAGCTCGAAGCGGGTGTTCTGGAAGCTGCTGACCGGCTTGCCGAAGGCCGTGCGCTCGCCGGTGTAGGCCAGCGTCAGCGCCAGGGCGCGCTCGGCGCCGGCGATGCTGGACACCGCGATGCTCATCCGCTCCTGGGGCAGGTTCTGCATCAGCGAGATGAGCCCGGTGCCCGGCTCGCCGAGCACGTTCGCCGCCGGCACCCGCACGTCGGTGAACGCCAGCTCGGCGGTGTCCTGGGCCTTCAGGCCCACCTTCTCCAGGCGCCGCCCGCGCTCGAAGCCGGGCATGCCCCGCTCGACCACCAGCAGGCTGAACCCGCGGCTGCCGGCGTCGGGGTCGGTGCGCGCCACCACGATCACCAGGTCGGACATGATGCCGTTGGTGATGAACGTCTTGGCCCCGTTGAGCACCCAGCCGTCGCCGTCGCGGCGCGCCGACGTGCGGATGCCCTGCAGGTCGCTGCCCGTGCCGGGCTCGGTCATCGCGATCGCGGTGATCAGCTCGCCGGAGCAGAAGCCGGGCAGCCAGCGCCGCTTCTGCTCGTCGGAGGCCAGCCGCAGCAGGTAGGGCGCCACCACGTCGTTGTGCAGGGAGAAGCCCACGCCGCTGGCGCCGACCGCGGCCAGCTCCTCGGTGAGCACGACGTTGTAGCGGAAGTCGTCCTGCCCGCCGCCGCCGTACTCATCGGGCACGTCGGTACCCAGCAGCCCCGCGGCCCCCGCCGTCCGCCAGAGCTCGCGGTCGACCTGCCCCTCGTGCTCCCACCGGTCGTGGAACGGGGCGATATCCTTGGCGATGAAGGTGCGCGCGAGCTCGCGGAAGGCGTCGTGCTCGGGCTGGAAGAGGTCCCGCTGCATCCCGCGAGTGTCACAGACCCCGCCCCCGCACGAAACGGTCTCCGCTGACCGTCACAGCTCTCCCGCCGCCGTCGAGAACGAAGTTGTCGGGGTTGTAAAGGGCGCGGGGTTGCCGCCCAACAAGTGTCGGGGGGGGGGG
>NZ_JAHDTH010000144.1 GCF_018531445.1 Pseudonocardia lacus | reverse complement strand
GCCGCCGTCGTGACCGCTGTGTGCGGTTCCACCTGGCCCTGTTGATCACGACAACTTCGTTCTCGACGGAGGTGCGGTTGGACGAGAGCCGCGCTCGTCCCGCGCCGCTCGCTCCCCGGGGACGCCGCCGGGTTGGACGAGAGCCGCTCTCGTGCGGCCAGGTTGGACGAAAGCCGCGCTCGTGCGGTGAGCGCCGAAGGCGCGAACCGGGGCGCGCGTAGCGCGCCCACACCACCTCCGGGGCCCTGCTTGATCAGAGGTCGCCCGCCGCGCAGGCGCTGCACGCCGTCTCGCCGGCCGGGCTCGCAGCCCTCGTGGTGTGTCGCAGCGCCGGGTGTGTGGTCGCAGCCCGCCGGCGCGCTGCGACGACCCAGCCAGCGCTGCGACGTCCCCAGCCAGCGCTGCGACGTCCCCAGCCAGCGCTGCGAGACCGCGCCAGCGCTGCGAGAACACCCCCGCCACGTCTGATCGCACGAGCGCGGCTCTCGTCCAACCCCGCCGCATGAGCGCGGCTTGTCCAACCTGCCACGCCCCGCGGCCCACCCGTCGAGAACGACGTTGTCGTGGATTGGACCGGTCCACAATCGCGACAACTTCGTTCTCGACGGGAGTTGCTCAGGTGAGGTTGGCGTGCAGGAAGTCCAGGGTGGCCGTCCAGGCCTTGTCAGCCTCGGCCTTGTCGTAGGTGCCGAGCAGGTCCTCGTCGTTGTAGAACGCGTGCCCGGCCGGGTAGAAGCGGAAGTCCGGCTGCACACCCGACTCGCTCCGGATCCGCTCCGCCAGTCCGCGGGCCGCCTCCGGCGTGGTGAACGAGTCCTGCTCGCCGAAGTGCCCCAGCACCGGGGCGGTGATCCCGGACAGGTCCGGGTAGTCCTCCTTCAGCACGCCGTAGAACGGCACCGCGGCGCCGATCCGGTCGCCCTGCTGGGCGGCCAGCACGATCACGAAGCCGCCACCCATGCAGAACCCGACCGCACCCACCTTCGAGGACGTGACGGCCTCGTGCCCGAGCAGGAAGTCGACGGCACCGCCGAGGTCCTGGGCGGCCTTGTCGACCGGCAGCTCGCCCATGAGCTTGCCGGCCTCGTCCGAGTCGTGGGTGGTGCTGCCGCCGTAGAGGTCCGGCGCGAGCGCGACGAAGCCGGCCGCGGCCAGCCGGTCGGTGACGTCCTTGATGTGGGTGGTCAGGCCCCACCACTCCTGGATCACGACCACGCCCGGTCCGCTGCCGGACCCGGGCACGGCCAGGTAGCCGTGGGCGGTGCCGCCGTTGCTGGGGAAGGTGACGTTCTGCACGGGGTTCTCAGCCACGGTGAGACATCAGACCACCATCGCGCGCCCGACGCCCGGCGCACCGGCGCCGTGTCGCGGTGCGTACCCACCCGCGGGGGCGACACCCGCTCGGCCGGGTGTGACGAACAGACCTCCGGTAAACGTCTGTGCAGGACAGCGGTGCGCGGACTAGCGTCACGCTCCGTGGAGCGAGTGGGGTCGGGGGAGCCCGCGGTCCGAACGGTCACGCGCGCGGCGCACGATGCCGCCGTGGCGGACCTGGTCCGCCGGTACCGCGCGGTGCCGCAGGGCGAGCGGGTGCGGCTGGCCAAGCCGACGTCCAACCTGTTCCGCTTCGGGGCGCCACCGGCCGCGCGGCTCGACGCCTCCGCCCTCACCGGCGTCGTCGACGTCGACCCGGTCGCGCGGACCGCTGACGTGCAGGGCATGGCCACCTACGAGACCATCGTGGACGCCACGCTGGCCCACGGGCTGATGCCGCTGGTCGTCCCGCAGCTCAAGACGATCACCCTCGGCGGGGCGGTCACCGGGCTGGGCATCGAGTCGTCGTCGTTCCGGCACGGGCTGCCGCACGAGTCGGTCCTGGAGATCGACGTCCTCACCGCCGACGGTGAGGTCGTCACCGCCACCCCCGATGGCGAGCACGCCGACCTCTACGCAGGGTTCCCGAACTCCTACGGCACCCTCGGCTACGCCCTGCGGCTGAAGGTCGAGCTGCAACCGGTGGCGCGCTACGTCCGCCTGGAGCACCGCCGCGTCCCGACCGACGAGCTCGCCGCGACCGTCGCCAAGGTCTGCGACGCCGGTGGCGACCTCGACTTCGTCGACGGCACCGTGTTCGGCCGCGACGAGCAGTTCCTGACGCTGGGCACCTTCACCGACGACCCGGCCGGGCAGACCCCCAGCGACTACACCGGCCAGCAGATCTTCTACCGCTCGATCCGCGAGCGGCCCACTGACCTGCTGACCGCGCGCGACTACATCTGGCGCTGGGACACCGACTGGTTCTGGTGCTCGCGCGCGTTCGGCGCGCAGAACGCCCTCGTGCGCCGGCTGTGGCCGCAGCGCTACCGGCGCTCCGACGTGTACCGCAAGCTGGTCGCCCTCGACCAGCGCACCCGCTTCACCTCCCGGCTGCGCCGCATCACCGGCAAGCCGCAGGAGGAGATGGTCATCCAGGACGTCGAGATCCCGGTCGACCGGCTGGTCGAGTTCCTCGACGCGTTCCACCGCGAGATCGGGATATCCCCGGTCTGGCTGTGCCCGGTGCGGCTGCGCGGCGAACGCACCTGGCCGCTCTACCCCATGACCCCCGGCGAGCTGTACGTCAACGTCGGGTTCTGGTCGGCGGTGCCGGAGGTCCCCGGTCGCCCCGACGCGCACAACCGCCGGATCGAGCGCCTCGTCGCCGACCTCGACGGGCACAAGTCGCTCTACTCCACGGTGCACTACAGCGCCGACGAGTTCTGGCAGCGCTACAACGGCCCGGCCTACCGCGCGCTGAAGGGTCGCTACGACCCGCGGGGACGGCTGGGCGATCTCCACACCAAGGTCACCGGATAACAGGCAGGTGAGTCGGGATGCAGGTCGCTGACTTGATCTCCACGATGGTGGGGCCGGACATCCCCGTCCGCGTCATCGGCTACGACGGCAGCAAAGCCGGCCCGGACAGCTCCGAGGTCGCGCTCCGGATCTCCTCCCCGCGCGCGTTGGCCCGGCTGGCCACCGCGCCCGGGACGCTAGGGCTGGCCAGGGCGTACGTGGAGGGCGAGATAGAGGTCGAGGGAGATCTCTACGCCCTGCTCGACGCGCTGGCCGACCTCACCCTGCACGACATCACCCGGGCCGACCAGCTCCGGCTGGCGGCCAAGCTGGCGCCGGTCTGGGCGCGGCACCGCCAGCCGCCGCCCGCGCTGGAGGCCCGACCGCGCGGCAGGCTGCACTCCAAGCGCCGCGACCGCAAGGTCATCTCCCACCACTACGACGTCTCCAACCGGTTCTACGAGTGGGTCCTCGGCCCGTCGATGGCCTACACCTGCGCCGCCTACCCCAGCGCCGACGCGACGCTGGAGGAGGCGCAGACGGCCAAGCACGAACTGGTGGCGCAGAAGCTGGCGCTGCGGTCGGGCATGCGGCTGCTCGACGTCGGCTGCGGCTGGGGCGGCATGGTCATGCACGCCGCGGCCGAGCACGGGGTCAAGGCGCTGGGCGTGACGCTCTCCCGCAACCAGGCCGAGTGGGCGCAGGCCGAGATCGAGCGCCGCGGCCTCGGCGCGCTGGCCGAGGTGCGCCACCTCGACTACCGCGACGCCCCGCAGGAGCAGTACGACGCCATCAGCTCCATCGGCCTCACCGAGCACATCGGCAAGTCCGAGCTGGCCGGCTACTTCCGCCGGCTGGTGGCGCGGCTGCGCCCGGAGGGCAGGCTGCTCAACCACTGCATCACCCAGCCCTACACGCCACCCAAGCGCAGGCTCGACCCGTTCATCCGCCGCTACGTCTTCCCCGACGGCCAGCTGGAGCCGATCGGCCTGCTGGTCAGCGAGATGAACGACGCCGGCTTCGAGGTCCGCCACGAGGAGAACCTGCGCGAGCACTACGCGTTGACCCTGGCGGCGTGGGGTGCCAACCTCGAAGCCAACTGGGAGGACGCCGTCGCCGAGGTCGGCATCGGCCGGGCCAGGGTGTGGCGGCTCTACATGGCCGCCTGCCGGCTCGGGTTCGAGCGCAACAACATCCAGCTGCACCAGGTGCTCGGCGTCAAGGTGGGCGCGCGCGGAGAATCGGGGTTTCCCCTGCGCGGGTGGTAGGTCGTGACGGCGTCGCCACGGCAGCGTTGAGCTCGGAGTCGAGTCCCGCAGCGCGCGAGTCCCTGGCGTCCCGCATGATCTGGTGGAGGAGGCCCGCCCTTGCCCGACCGGCTGTCCGCGTTGGACGCCTCGTTCCTGTTCGCCGAGCACCGGACCGCGGCGATGCACGTCGGCGCGGTGATGACGTTCGCGCCGCCGGCCGACGGCCCGTTCGACCCGGACGCGTTCACCGCGCTCATCGGCGAGCGCCTGCCGCTGGTGCCGGGCTACCGGCGCAAGCTGCGCGAGGTGCCGGGTGGGCTCGGGCTGCCCGTCTGGGTCGACGACCCGTGCTTCGACCTGGCCTACCACGTGCGGCGCTCCGCGCTGCCCGCCCCGGGCACCCCCGCCCAGCTGCGCGAGCTCGTCGGCCGGCTGCTGGCCCGCCGCCTCGACCGCTCCCGCCCGCTGTGGGAGGTCTACCTGGTCGAGGGACTGGCCGACGGCGGGTTCGCGGTCGTCACCAAGACCCACCACGCCATGGTCGACGGGCTGGCCTCGATGGACATCGGCACGGCCCTGCTCGACCCCACCCCGCAGCCGCGCCCCACCGAGCCCGACGACTGGCGCCCCGCGCCCGAGCCGTCCGGGCTGGAACTGGCGGCGTCGGCGGCGGGTGAGGCGCTGCTGCGCCCGCGGATGGTGCTCGACCGGGCCGGGCGGGCCGCGGTCGACGTGCGGGAGACGGTCGACCGGGTCTCGCGCGCCATGCAGGGCGTCGTGTCGGCCGGGCGCACCGCGGTCACCACGCGACCGGTGCCCTCGCTCACCGCCACCACCGGCGAGCAGCGCCGCTACGGCATGGAGCGCACGTCGCTGCCCGAGCACCGCGCCGTGCGCCGCCGGCACGGGGGCACCGTCAACGACGTCGTGCTCGCCGTCGTCGCGGGCGGGCTGCGGACGTGGCTGACCGGGCGCTCCGAGCCCCCGGCCCCCGGGACGGTCGTGCGCGCCCTGGTGCCGGTCAGCGTCCGGGCCAGGACGCGCGGCGGGAACCCCACCGGCAACTCCATCTCGGCCTGCCTGATCGACCTCCCCGTCGGCGAGCCCGACCCGGTGGCCCGGCTCGCGGCCGTGCGCGCACGGATGCAGGAGCAGAAGCGCGGCGGGCACGCCGTCGGCGCGTCGGCCCTGGTCGGGCTGGTGGGCTTCGCGCCGCCGCTCGTGCACAGCCTCGGTGCGCGGCTGGCCAGCCAGTTCTCCAGCCGGTTCTACAACGTCCTGGTCACCAACGTGCCCGGCCCGCCGCGCCCGCTCTACGCGCTGGGCGCCCGGATGCGCGACCTGTACCCGGTGGTGCCGCTGGCCGGCGGCCAGGCCGTCGCGATCGGCGTCACCACCTACGACGGCGCCGTGCACTACGGCCTCACCGCCGACCGCGACGCCGCCCCCGACGTGGACGACCTGGCCACCGCACTGGGCGACGCGTTGCGGGAGCTGGTCGCGGCCGAGTGACCGCCCGTCCCGACCGGGCGAATGCCGCGGTTCGCTACGCCTCCCGGCGCAGCGGCCTCGGCATCCTCCCGGCATGGACCTGGAGGTGCGGCCGCTGGCCGCCGCCGACCTCGACCGGGCCGACCTGGTCCTGCGCGACGCCTTCCGCGCCTACCTCGGCGCCGACCTCATGGCCGACACCGACCTGCTGCGCACCCGCTTCCGGGCCCGCCACACCACGGTACTGGCCGCCTACGACACCGGCTGGCCGGTCGGCACGATCGTCGCCACCCGCTGGGGCGACGTCGGGCTGCTGGGCCCGCTGTCGGTGAGCCCGCCGATGTGGGGCCGCGGGGTCGGCACCCGCCTCACCGAAGCCGGCGTCGCGCTCCTGGACCGCTGGGGCACCACCCACCAGGGCCTGTTCACCTTCGCCGACAGCACCCGCCACCACGGCCTCTACCAGCGCTTCGGCTTCTGGTCCCGGTTCCTGACCGCGGTCATGTCGACCGCGGTCACCGGCAGCGAACAGCGGCTGGGCCGGCGCCTCACCACACTGGACCCCATCGCCCGCAAGCAACACGTCGAGGACTGCCACGCCGTCACGACCGCGGTGCGCGCCGGTCTCGACGTCCGCGGCGAGATCGACAGCGTCCTGGAGCAGGGCCTCGGCGACGTCGTCGTGGTCGGCGGCCCCCACCCCGACGGCTTCGCCGTCCTGCACCACGGCCCCGGCACCGAAGCCGGCAGCGGCATCGCCTACGTCAAGTTCGCCGCCGTCCGCCCCGGCCCCCGCGCGCCCGCCACCTTCACCGCGCTGGTGGACGCGTGCCGCGGGTACGCGGCGGCAATGGGGGCGCACCGGCTGACGCTGGGGGTGTCCACGGCGCGGCACCAGGCGTACCGGTGGCTGGTGGCGGCCGGGATGCGGACCGACGTGGCGGCGGTGACGATGCACCGGCCGAACGACGCCGGGTACGATCGGGAGGATCTGTTCGTGCTCGACGACTGGCGCTGAGTCTTCTTCGGGCCTGGCTCCCTGGGGGCCTCCGGCGGCGCCTGCGGCGGGCGGCCTCCGGGCGGCTCCTACGCGGAGGGCGACCTCTGATCAAGCAGGGGGCGCTTGGGGGAGACGCCGGGCCTCCCGTTCGGTCCGTGGTGGGGTCGGGGCGTCTTCGCAGGGGCGTTGGGGTCTTCGCAGGTGCTCCTTCTCGTCCATCCCGCAGCCCTGGGTGGGTGGTCGCAGCCCGCCGGCGCGCTGCGAGGACACAGCCGGCGCTGCGACACGCACCTGGCGCTGCGAGGACGCCCCCGCTGGGCACCCGAACAGCGCCAGCATCGCCAGATCCGTCTCGCGGTGCCCACCGTGCGCGGCCGGGTCGATGATCCACGCGCCGTCGGTCGACCAGAGCACGTTCCCCGACCAGAGGTCCCCGTGCAGCCGGGCGGGGGATTCGGGGGGTCCGGCCAGTTCGTCGATGCGGTCCAGCACCCGTTCGACCGCCGCGACCCCGTCGGGGGTGAGGGAGCCGGCGTCGCGGGCCGTGCGGAGGTAGGGGAGGAGGCGGTCGGCGGCGTACCAGGCGGGCCAGTGCGGGGCGGGGGAGTTCCGCATGGGGGCCGCGCCGATCCAGGCGTCGGCGGGTCCTCCGGGTGGGGGTGCGCCGAACGCGGGCGCCCCGGCCCGGTGCAGCACCGCCAGCCCGCGACCCAGAGCCGCGGCCGCCTCCCGCGACGCGTCCCCGGGTGGCACGAACGCCGTCACCAGCTCGCCTGGCCGTTCGTCGAGGACCTCCGGGACCGGCGGCCCGTCCGGCACCCGCAGCCAGCGCAGGCCCGCCGCCTCCGCCGCGACGGCGCTCGCCGGTCCGCGCTTCACGACCGCGGCGCGCCCGTGCCACCGCGTCCGCGCGACCCCGCTCACGGACCCGGCCGGGTCCAGGAGTTCTCGCGGACCCAGTCGACGAGGCCGGGCACCGCGGCGCGGACCATCGCCAGCACGGCCTCGAAGGCCGCTTCGTCGGCGTAGTAGGGGTCGGGGACCTCGGCGCCGGGGGGCGCGTCGGGGTCGAACGAGCGCAGCAGCCGCACCCGCTCGGGCTCGGGGACCATGGACTGCAGCGTGCGGCGGTGCTCGTGGTCGAGGGCGACGAGCAGGTCGGCGCCCAGCTGCTCGGCGTCGATCAACCGGGCAGCGTGCTCGCCGGCGTAGCCCTGGGCCAGCAGCAGGGCCGTCGCCCGGTCGTCGGCGGGGGAGCCGACGTGCCAGCCGGTGGTACCGGCGCTGCTGACCCGGACGCGGTCGGCGAGCCCGGCCCGCTCCAGCTCGTGGACGAAGACCTTCTCGGCGATGGGGGAGCGGCAGATGTTGCCGGTGCAGACGAAGACGATCGAGAGCACGGTCAGCGGACGCTGGTCGTCGGGTGGCACCACATGCGGACAGTGTCGCCGATCCGGGTCGGTCCGCTCGCCGTAGGGTTGCCGCATGGATCACCGGGAGGCCCTGCGCCACCACGGCGACGTCGACGCGGAGCCCGGTCTGCTCGACTTCGCGGTCAACGTCCAGGGCGACGGCCCGCCCCGCTGGCTGCGCGACCGGCTCGCCGACACCCTGGACGGCCTGGGTCGCTACCCGGTGGCCGCGCACGACGCCGCGGCCCGCGCGGCCGTCGCCGCCCGCCACGGTCGCCGGGCCGACGAGGTGCTGGTGCTGGCCGGGAGCGCGGAGGGCTTCGCGCTGCTGCCGGCGCTGCGCCCGCGGCTGGCCGCTGTCGTGCACCCCGGGTTCACCGAACCGGAGGCCGCGCTGCGTGACGCCGGTGTCGACGTGGTCCGCGTGCTCACCGACGAGTCCGACGGCCACCGCCTGCACCCCGACGCGGTGCCGGCGGCCGCCGACCTCGTGGTCATCGGCAACCCGACGAACCCGACCGGCGTCCTGCACCCCGCCGACGACGTGGCCGCGCTGGCCGCGCCGGGCCGGGTGCTGCTGGTCGACGAGGCCTTCGCCGACGCCCTCCCGGGCGAGCCGGAGTCGCTGGCCGGGCGGCGGCTGCCGGGTCTGCTGGTGTTCCGCAGCCTGACCAAGACCTGGGCGCTGGCCGGGCTGCGCGCCGGCTACGCCCTCGGCGAGCCGGCGCTGCTGGCCCGGCTGGCCGCGCCGCGCCCGCACTGGCCGGTGTCCACGCTCGCGCTGGAGGCCGTGCTGGCCTGCTCGGAGCCGCCCGCCGTCGCCGAGGCCGAGCGCGCGGCCGAGCGGCTGGTCGCCCTGCGGGCCGAGCAGGCCGCCGCGCTGGCCGCGGTCGACGGGGTCACCGTGCTGCCCGGCCGGGCCCCGTACCTGCTGCTGCGCCTGCCGGACGGGCGCGGCGAGCCCGTCCGCGCGGCGCTGCGCGCCGCCGGCATCGCCGTGCGCCGCGCCGACACCTTCCCCGGCCTGGGCCCCGACCACATCCGGGTCGCCGTGCGCCCGCCCGCCCAGGTCGCCCGGCTCGTTGCCGCGCTCTCCGACGCCCTGACGGCGGTGGCTGCCTAATGCTGTTGTCAAGCGGCAGCCGGCCTGTGGTCGGTTCGGTACTCGGTTCTGGTGCGCAGCATGGCGTGCAGGACGTTGACTCGTCGTCGGGCCAGTGCGATGAGAGCTTGGTGG
>NZ_JAHDTH010000143.1 GCF_018531445.1 Pseudonocardia lacus | reverse complement strand
GCCCGCCAGGCCGAGCCGGCGACCGGGATGTCGGCGGGCGCGGTGCTCGGCCTGCTCGGCAGCCTCGCCGGGCTGGCCGCGGTCGCCCTGCTGGCGACGCTGGTCGCCACGAAGCGCAGGCCGCGGCGGGGGCCGCGCTAGCGCGGTGGCCACGCACGTTCACCGGTCGTCGCTCGCCGGCTCGCCGCGGCGGGGTCGACGCCGTCTTCGCAGGGTCCCCGTAGTCCTCGCAGGTGCTGTGCACTCTGCGCCGACCACACTGCCCCTGCGAAGACCCCCCGTGTCAGCGCCGGCGGCCGAGCAGGAGGCGGCCGCCCAGCAGGCCGCCGATCAGGCCGGCGCCCAGCAGCCCGGCCGCGGTCCCGGTGCTCGGGCCCGACCGCACCTCGACCTCCTGGTGGATCACCGCCGGCCCCGGGACCGGGACCTCCTCGGGCTGCTCGTTCTCCTTGGCCGTGGCCGCCCACGCCGTCACGAACAGCACGAACCGCGAGGCGAAGAACACGAACACCAGCAGGCCCAGGAACGACCCGAAGATCGCCCCGCTGGGCGAGCTGGTCACCGACGTCAGGTAGATGGTCATGACCTGCTTGAGGATCTCGAAGCCGACCGCGCCGAGGAGGGCGGCCTTCGCCGCGCTGCGCAGCGTGGCGTGCTCGCGCGGCAGCCGGGCGATGACCCACAGGAAGATCAGCCAGTTCGCCGTGATGCCGAGCACGATCCCCAGCACGCGCAGCGCGACCTGCGCCCACACCTGGTCGCCGAAGCCCCAGATGTTGAGCACGTCGGTGGCGAAGCCGGAGGCGAACCCGGTGATGCCGAACGAGCCGACGAGCGCGAGCCCCAGGCCGCCCAGCGCCAGCAGGTCGAACAGCAGCCGCTTGAGCATGGCCGGCGTCTCCGGGACCTGCGCCCACTGCTCCGACAGCGCCTCGCGCAGGTTCGACATCCACCCGACCCCCGAGTAGAGCGCGCCGAGCAGGCCGAACAGGCCGACGCTGCTCCGCTGCTCGATGGCCTGGTCGATGATCGGGTTGATGGTGCCGGCCAGGCTGCCCGGCACGTTCTCCGCGATGGAGTCCTTCAGCTCGTCGAGCAGCTCGGGGTTGAAGAACAGCACGTACCCGGCCACCGCGAACGCCACCATGATCAGTGGCACCAGGGACAGCACGGAGAAGAACGTGATCGCCGCGGCGTAGTGGTCGCCGTGGCGTTCGGAGTAGCGCCCGCCCGCCTTCACCATGTGGTCGAGCCAGGCGTACTTCGCCCGCAACCGCTCCAGCCTGGACGGACCCCCGTCCGCCCCACCGTCCTTCTGGTCATCCTGCTGATCAGCAACGGCGGGTGCGGACACGCTGGTCACCCCTCTACGTCGGCGGCAAGAACCCGATCCTGTCGTGGACGGCGGCCAACGTCGCGCTGGAGACCTCACGCGCCCGGGTGGCACCGCGGGCGAGGATCCGGTCGAGCTCGGCGGGATCGTCCAGGTAGAGCCGTACCCGTTCGGCGAGCGGAGTAGTGAACGCCACCACTACGTCTGCCAGGTCCTTCTTCAGGTCGCCGTAGCCGCGCCCGGCGTACTCGGCCTCCAGCTCGGAGACCTTCCGCTCGGTGAGCGCGGCGTAGATCGTCAGCAGGTTCGAGATCCCGGGCTTGGCCACCGGGTCGTAGCGGATCTCCCGCTCGGTGTCGGTGACCGCGGAGCGGATCTTCTTGGCCGAGGCCTTCGGGTCGTCGAGCAGGTCGACGATGCCCGCCGGGCTGGAGCTCGACTTGCTCATCTTCGCCGACGGGTCCTGCAGGTCCTGGATCTTGGCCGCGCCGGTGAGGATGTAGGGCTCCGGGACGACGAACGTGCGCCCGAACCGCGAGTTGAACCGCTGCGCCAGGTCGCGCGTCAGCTCCACGTGCTGGCGCTGGTCCTCGCCCACCGGCACCCGGTCGGGCTGGTAGAGCAGGATGTCGGCGGCCTGCAGGATCGGGTAGGTGAACAGGCCCACCGTGGCCCGGTCGGCGCCCTGCTTCGACGCCTTGTCCTTGAACTGGGTCATCCGGCCGGCCTCGCCGAACCCGGTGATGCAGCCCAGCACCCACGCCAGCTGGGCGTGCTCGGGCACGTGCGACTGGACGAACACCGTGCAGCGGTCCGGGTCGAGCCCCAGCGCCAGCAGCTGCGCTGCCGCGTTGCGGGTGCGGTGGGCCAGCGTCTTCGGGTCGTGCTCGACGGTGATCGCGTGCAGGTCGGGCACGAAGTAGAAGGCGTCGTGGTCGTCCTGCAGGCCGACCCACTGGCGGACCGCGCCGAGGTAGTTGCCCAGGTGGAACGAGTCCGCGGTCGGCTGGATGCCGGAGAGCACCCGAGGACGGCGATCGGAGGCGGCGGTCATGCCCCCGATTGTTTCAGCCCCGCTGCGCCCGGCCCCGCTCGACATCGTCACTGTTGTCGTCGCTGTCGTCGTCGCTGTCGTCGCCACTGTTGTCGGCGGGCACCGCCGAACCCACGGGCACGCCGACCGAGGGCGTGGTGTCGTCGCGGTGCAGCACGACCGTGTTGCTGTCCAGGTCGATCGGGCCCAGCCGCCACGGCTGCTCGCCGTCGCCGTCCTCCGACGCCTCGTCGCGGATCTTCGGCCCGGGGAACATCTCGCCCAGCACGCCCATGCCGCTCACGCTACCCCCCGCGTCCCACACCCCCTGAGGTCAGGAAAGCGGCGGGCGGGCGGCGGACGAGGTCCCGCACGCGGCGGCCTGACCGGACGGTCCATAGGCTGTCCGCTCGTGGACCGGCCCGAAGTGATCGCAGTGGACGCCGGGCCGGTGGCGCTCAGCGCCCGGTCCTGGCCCGACGGCTCGGCCCGACCGGTGGTGCTCGTGCACGGGCTCTCGTCCAACGCCCGGTTGTGGGACGGCGTCGCCGGACACCTCGCCGCCGCCGGGCACCCGGTGCTCGCGGTCGACCTGCGCGGGCACGGCGCGTCCGCCGACGTCCCCGACACCGACACCGACGACCCGGACGCGCCGCCCACCGACCCCACCCGGACCGCGGCGCAGGACCTGGACGCCGTCTGCACCGACCTCGGCTGGTCGGCGCCGGTCGTGGCCGGTCACTCGTGGGGCGCCAACGTCGCCCTGCAGCTCGCCACCGACCGCCCCGACCTCGTCCACGGACTGGCGCTGGTGGAGGGCGGGTGGCTGCACCTGGGCGACCAGTGGCCGACCCTGGACGACGCGTGGGGGATGCTCGCCCCGCCCCGGTTCGACGGGGTCGGCGCCGCGGCGCTGCGCGCGAGCCTGCGCGAGGGCCACCCGGGCTGGACCGAGGCCGCGGTCGAGGCCGCGATGGGCAACCTGCGCGAGCGCGAGGACGGCGCGGTCACGCCATGGCTGGACCGCGAGCGGCACCGCGCCATCCTCGGCAGCATGCTGCGCCACCGGCCGCGGGCGCTGTACGGCCTGGTCCGCTGCCCGGTCCGACTGCTCGCCGTCTTCTCCGCCACCGGCCCGCCGCGCAAGCGCCAGCAGGTCGCCGAGGCCGTCGCCGCCCTGGCGGACGGCGAGCTGGTGGAGTTCCCCGGCGACGACCACGACCTGCACGCCCAGCAGCCCGCCCGGGTCGCGGAGATCATCGCCGGCTTGACCTGAGGGTGCCTCGCGACCGAACGGCCGCTGCTCAGGCGAGGTGGTCGAACTCGCCGGAGCGGGCGCCGTCCAGCCACGCGGCGAACTCGGCGGCGCGGAGGCGCAGGACGGGGCCGTGCGGGTCCTTCGAGTCGCGGACCTCGACCATGCCGTCGTGGCGACGCATCTCGACGCAGTCCGGGCTGTTGCCGGAACTCGCCGACGCCTTGATCCAGGGGGTCTCGCTCATTCCCGGTACTCCCTCACCGGGATGGCCTGTGCGCGTACGTCCTCGAACGCGGCACGGAACTCGCCGACGTGCTTGGGCCGCTCGATGTACCTGGTCCCCACGACGCTCTCGAGGCGGACTACCGACGGATCGTCCGGATCGTCGAAGTCGAGGATCGTGAACGGACCGTTCATCGCAGCGTGCAGGCCGTTCTCGAACGGCAGGACGCGAACGCTGACACCATCCCTGTCGCCGATCGCCCGCAGGTGGGCGATCTGTTCCTCCATGACCGCCGGTGACCCTACCCGCACCCGCAGTGCGCCGGCACTCAGAACGACGTCCAGACGGCGGGGCTTCGCGCGCTCGAAGAAGGCGCGTTGGCGCTTCATGCGGAAGGCGACCCGCTCTTCGACCGCCGACGCGGTCAGAGATCGGCCAGCCCTCACGGTCGCTCGGGCGTACCGTTCGGTCTGCAGCAGCCCGGTGACCAGTTCCGAGTTGTAGGTGATCAGGGCCGCAGCACCAGCCTCCAGATCCGCGAAGAAGCCGAACGAGTCCGGCACTCCCGACCCGAACTCCGCGGTGTAACCCGTCGAGCGGCTCGCGTCGGCCAGCGCCAGCAGCTCGTCGGTCTCGGCCGCCGGGACGCCGTACAGCCGGGCCAGTGCCAGCACGTCGCCCGGCCGGACGGCGATCTTGCCCGTCTCGATCTGCCAGATCTTGGTCCGGCCGGCGACGTTCGCCTCGACCACGTCGTCCTGGTTCTTCCCCGCCTCTTCGCGGTACATCCGCAGCCTGCGGCCGAGCTGGCGGCGGACGAGGCTGGCGCTGCCCTTCGTGGTGTCCACGTCCCGAACGTCCCACGTCGATCATGGGCGGTCGACGTTCGCAAAACGAAGCTACCGGTGAGCGGTCGAACACGTCAGGTTAGCTGCGGCGAGGCCGGCGGCCCCCGTGACCACCCGGCCGGCCTCGCCCCGGAACCGCTCGCCGCGAAGGGTCGTCTCCTGCGATGTCCACCACGGGCCCGCCCGGCCGGGTGCCCCTCACCTGCCTCGACGGGCTCGAACACCTGGTCCCCGAGCGCGTCCTGGCCACCTGCGTCGACGGCCGCTACACCGCCGTGTGCGGCCGGCTGGTCCTGCCCGCGGCGCTGTCGGTGCCGGGTGGGCGGCGCTGCCCGCTGTGCTGGACGCCGACCGGCCCCGCCCCGGTGGACCACCCCGAGCCCGAGCGGGGGCGCCGGCTGCACCCCGGGGCCCGGCGCCTCCGCTCGCTCCACCGCCGCGCCCTCGCCCGGCGCCGCACGCCCCGGCGCCGATGAGCGGACCCGACCGCACGCCCTCACCCACGCCGTGGCGGTCAGGCGGGGGCGAGCGGGAGGAGGCGGGGGGTGGGGGCGGCGGGGCGGACCTGGGTCGGCTCGCCGCGGTAGGTGGTGGTGCGCTGGCGGACGGGCCGCCCGGCGGCGGCCGCGATCGTCGTCAGCTCGGCCACCGACCGCGCGGAGCCGTTCTCCGAGCCGGCCATCCGGCTGATCGTCTCCTCCATCAGCGTGCCGCCCATGTCGTCGGCGCCGCCGCGCAGGATCCGCGCGGCCAGGTCGTCGCCGAGCTTCACCCACGAGCACTGGATGTGGTCGATGCGCCCGTGCAGGGCGAGCCGGGCGAACGCGTGCACCGCGCGGTTGTCGCGCTCGGTGGGGCCCGGGCGGGCGAGGCCGGCCAGGTAGATCGGGGCGTGCTGGTGCACGAACGGCAGCGGCACGAACTCGGTGAACCCGCCGGTGCGGTCCTGGACCTCGGCGAGCGTGCGCAGGTGGCCCAGCCAGTGCCGGGGCTCGTCGACGTGGCCGTACATCATCGTCGACGAGGACGCGATGCCCAGCTCGTGCGCGGTGCTGACCACCTCGATCCACTGCGCGGCCGGCAGCTTGCCCTTGGTCAGCACCCAGCGGACCTCGTCGTCGAGGATCTCGGCCGCCGTGCCGGGGATCGAGCCGAGCCCGGCGTCGCGCAGCTCGGTGAGCCACTCCCGCACCGACACGCCGGCCTTGGCCGAGGCGCTGACGATCTCCATCGGGGAGAAGGCGTGCACGTGCATGTCGGGCACGGCCGCCTTCACCGAGCGGACCAGGTCGGCGTAGAAGCTGACCGGCAGCTGCGGGTCGATGCCGCCCTGCACGCAGATCTCGGTGGCGCCGTCGGCGGCCGCCTCCACTGCCCGCGCGGTGACCTCGTCGAGCGAGAGCCGGAACGCGTCGGCGTCGCGCTCGCGCTGGGCGAAGGCGCAGAAGCGGCAGCCCACGTAGCAGACGTTCGAGAAGTTGATGTTGCGGTTGACGACGTAGGTGACGTCGTCGCCGACGACCTCGGCGCGCAGGGCGTCGGCCAGCCCGGTCAGCTCCTCAAGCGCCGGGCCGTCGGCGAGGATCAGGGCCAGCGCGGCGGTGCCGTTGGCCGGGTCGAGCAGCGCGGCCGGGTCGGACCCGGCCAGCCGCAGGCCGGCGCGGACGTCGGAGTCCAGGCGCTCGGGAGCGGCCTGCCGGCTGGCGGCCAGCTCGTCGCGCAGGGCGTCCCAGTCGCCGTAGACGGAGTCGAAGTCGCCGCGGCGGTCCTCCGTGCGGCCCTCGTCGTCGATCGCGGTGTGCAGGTCGGTGCGGCCGCTGGAGGCGAACCCGCCGTCGGGCTCCTGCCACGGCCGCCCGACCACCTCGGCGCCCTCGTCGGCCAGGCCCGTGCCGGGCTCGGCGAGCGCGTCGACGTGCGCGTGCAGCCGGGTGTCGATCCACGGCGAACCGGCCTTGACGTAGCGCGGGTAGGCGGTGAGGCGCTCGCGCAGCCGGAACCCGGCCGCGGCCGACCGGGTGGCCAGCTCGTCGATCGCCGGCCACGGGCGCTCCGGGTTGACGTGGTCGGCGGTGACCGGGGAGACGCCGCCCCAGTCGTCGATGCCGGCCCGCAGCATCAGCGCGAACTCCTCGCCCACCAGGTTCGGCGGGGCCTGCAGGCGCATCCCCGGACCGAGCACCAGCCGGGCGACGGCGATGGTCGCGGCCAGCTCGGTCAGCGACGCGTCGGGCTCGTTGCGCATCGCCGTGTCGGGCTTGGCCCGGAAGTTCTGCACGATGACTTCCTGGACGTGCCCGTGCGCGCGGGCCGCCGACCGGATCGCGAACAGCGACTCCGCCCGCTCGGTGCGGGTCTCCCCGATGCCGATCAGGATGCCCGTGGTGAACGGGACGCCCACCCGGCCGGCGTCGGTCAGCGTGCGCAGCCGGACGGCGGGGTCCTTGTCGGGGCTGCCGTAGTGCGGCCCGCCCGGCTCGCTCCACAACCGCTCGGCGGTGGTCTCCAGCATCATCCCCATGCTCGGCGCGACCGGCTTGAGCCTGGTCAGCTCGGCCCAACTCAGCACCCCGGGGTTGAGGTGCGGCAGCAGCCCGGTCTCCTCCAGCACGGCGATCGCGCAGGCGCGCACGTAGTCCAACGTGGAGTCGTAGCCGCGCTCGTCGAGCCACTGCCGGGCCGCGGGCCAGCGGTCCTCCGGGCGGTCGCCCAGGGTGAACAGCGCCTCCTTGCAGCCCTGCGCCGCCCCGGCCCTGGCGATCTCCAGCACCTCGTCGCGTTCCAGGAACGCGGCCGGCAACCGGTGCGGGACCGTCGCGAACGTGCAGTAGTGGCAGCGGTCGCGGCAGAGCCGGGTGAGCGGGATGAAGACCTTGCGCGAGTAGGTCACGACCCCCGGGCGGCCCTCGGCGACCAGGCCGGCGTCGCGCACGCGGGAGGCGACCCCCAGCAGCTCGTCGAGGTGCTCCCCCCGCGCGCTCATCAGCACCGCCGCCTCGACGACGTCGAGTGCTGCTCCGTCGCGCGCGCGTCGCAGCGCGCGGCGCATCGCCGAGTCGGTCGGGGTCGGGTCCGTCGGGACGGTGGCGGACTGCGGAACCGCGGGCGGCGGCAGGTCGACCATGACCCGAACACTAGGTCTCCGCGACGGCCCCGGTCGACTCCCCCGGCGTGGCTACGATCACGACCCGCGGGCGCCCCGGTCGGAATAAACGCAGGTCTCCCGCTCACCCGAGGTCGGAGCGCTCGGCGACGAGCCCCGGCCGGCTGTCACGTCGGAGCACCGTCCCTCACGTGGTGTGGTCCCGGCCGTCGTCACGCACGGCGCCGGCTCCGCGCGGCGACGGCGTCACCAGGCCCGTCTCGTAGGCGGTGATCACCAGCTGTGCCCTGTCGCGCGCGCCGAGCTTGCTGAGCAGGCGCCCGATGTGGGTCTTCACGGTCCCGACGGTGACGTGCAGGTGCTCCGCGAGCTCGGTGTTGGACAGCCCGCGGGCGATCAGGGTGAGCACCTCGCGCTCCCGCTCGGTGACGCCGTCCAGGGCGGCGCGCGCGCCGCGGGCGGGCCGGGCCCGCCCGGCGAACGCTTCGATCAGCCGCCGGGTGACCCGCGGCGCCAGCAGCGCCTCGCCCGCCGCGACGACCCGGATGCCGGCCAGCAGCTCGGCCGCCGTGGCGTCCTTGACCAGGAACCCGCTGGCCCCGGCCTCCAGGGCGGCGTAGACGTAGTCGTCCAGGTCGAACGTGGTGAGGATGAGGACGCGCACGGCCGCGGTCTCCGGGTCCGCGCAGATCCGCCGGGTGGCCTCGATGCCGTCCATCTCCGGCATCCGGACGTCCATCAGCACCACGTCGGGCCGGTGCTGGCGGGCGCACCGCACGGCCTCGGCGCCGGTGCCGGCCTCGCCGACGACGACGAAGCCCGGCGACGCGTCGAGCAGGGCCCGGAAGCTCTCCCGCATGAGGGGCTGGTCGTCGACGAGGAGCACGCCGACGTCCGCGGAGGACGGCGCAGGGGACGGCGTGGGTGTCATGCGGGGTGCTCCGCCACGGCGTAGGGCACGTCGGCGACGACCCGGAACCCGCCCTCCGGCCGCGGCCCGGCGCTCAGGGTGCCGCCGTAGACCGCGACGCGCTCCTGCATGCCGATGAGGCCCTGCCCGGCCGGGCGCCGGGCCGACGACCGGGGCGCGCGGCCGTCGTCGACGACCTCGATGCGCACGCCGCCCTCCGCTGCCCGCACCGTCACCCGGCAGCAGCCGGCGTCGGCGTGCTTCACCACGTTGGTCAGCGCCTCCTGGACGATCCGGTAGACGGTCAGCCCGACCGCTTCGGGCAGGTCGTCGACGCCGTCCGTGCGCACTTCGACCCGGAGGCCGGGCGAGCGCAACCGGTCGGCGAGGTCGGGCAGGTCGGCGGGCCCGGGGGCGGGCGCGAAGGCGGCGGGAGGGCGGGTGTCCGCCCCGGCGTCCGCGGTGGTCCCGGGCCGCAGCACGCCGAGCAGCCTGCGGATCTCGACGAGCGCGGCCCGGCTGGTGCGCTCGATGGTGACCAGGGCGTCGCGGGCCTCGGCCGGTCGCTCGTCGGCGATGTGGTTGGCCACGGTGGACTTCACCAGGATGACGCTCATGCTGTGGCCGACGATGTCGTGCAGCTCGCGGGCGATCCGCAGCCGCTCGGCGGCCACCGCGTCGCCGGTGAGCCTGCGGTCGGTCTCGGCGCGGACGCTGCGGCGCCAGCGGACCGTCCAGCCCACGGCCCACGCGGCCGTCGTCACCACGACGACCACGCCGAGCTCGACCTGCCACCACAGCGGCACCTCGCTGGCGGAGGCGTCGGCGGCGAGGATCGACGACCGGTCGTAGAGCCACGGGATCGCGACGGCCGGCACGACCAGGCCGGCGACCAGCCCGGCTCCCGCCGCGATGCGGCTGGACGCGGTGGCCACGGTGTAGAGCGCCACCGCGACGGGCGCGTACGTCGCGGAGATGGCCCCGAACCCCACGACGCCGAGCGCGGTCGCCACCGCGGCGGCGGCCACCACCCAGGCCAGCACCGGGACCGGCCACCGCCCGCGAACCGCCAGCGGGAGCCCCACCGCCGCGCCCGCCAGCCACGCCGCCCAGGCCGGGCCGGTGAAGGCCGGGCCGGGTGGGTCGAGCGCGGCGTGGGCCGCCAGATACGCCAGCGCGACGGCCACGGCGGCGTCGCGCAGGTGCAATCCGGACGGTTTCGCTGGCACCCCGCGACGCTATACCGGGCAGCCCCCGCGGCGCGTCTGACCGTGGTAGGACGTGGAATATCCGACTCCGGTCAGACGCGCACCACCGGCCCTCCCGGCGACCATTCCCGCATGATTTCCGTGAGGGGATTGACCAAGCGCTACGGGCCGACGCTCGCGCTCGACAAGCTCTCGTTCGAGGTGCGCCCGGGAGTCGTGACCGGCTTTCTGGGCCCGAACGGAGCCGGAAAGTCCACCGCGTTGCGCATCATCCTCGGCCTGCACCACCCGACGGCCGGTGAAGCGCTGATCCGCGGCCGGCCGTACGCCCGGATGCGGCGGCCGATGCACGAGGTGGGCGCGGTGCTCGACGCCGACGCCGCCCACCCCGGCCGCACCGCCGCCCAGCACCTCGTCTGCCTGGCCCGCAGCAACGGCATCGGTCGGGGCCGGGTGGCTGCGGTGCTGGAACAGGTCGGCCTGGCCGAGGTGGCGCACCGGCGGGTGGGCGGGTTCTCCCTGGGCATGCGCCAACGCCTCGGGATCGCCGCGGCGCTGCTGGGCGACCCGGCCGTGGTCCTGCTCGACGAGCCGGCCAACGGGCTCGACGCGGCCGGCATCCGGTGGATCCGCTCCACGCTGCGCTCCCTGGCCGCGCAGGGCCGCACCGTCCTGCTGTCCAGCCACCTGATGGGCGAGATGGCGCTCACCGCCGACCACCTGCTGGTCATCGGCCGGGGTCGGCTGATCGCCGACGCGTCGCCGGCGCAGCTGCGCGCCCGGGCCGAGCGCGACGTGCTGGTGCGCTCTCCCCGGCCGGCGGAGCTCGCCCGCCTCCTGACCAGCCTGGGGGCGTCGGTCACCCCCGACGGTGCCGGCGCGCTCGTGGCGGCCGGGGTGGATGCGGCCGCCATCGGCGACGCCGCCGCCGCGGCGGCGATCCCCCTGCACGGGCTGACGCCGCGCGGCGCCACGCTCGAGGAGGTCTACCTGGAGATGACCGGCGACGCGGCCGGGTACCGGGCGCTCCCCGAAGAGGCGGCACGACGATGACCGCTACCGACACGACCACCACCGACACCGTCGGCTCGGCGATCCCGAGCCCTTCGCGGGCGCGGGTGTTCCGCGACGCGGTGGCCGCCGAGTGGCTGAAGCTGCGGACCGTCCGCACGACCTACGCGCTGCTGGCCTGCGCCGGGGCCGCGACGCTCGTCGGGCTGACCGTGCTGGCCCTGGCCGTCCAGGAGTTCGACCACGCGACGGCGGCGGAGCGTGCCGACGTCGAGGCCGCCGATCCCACCGTGGCGGTCATGCCGCTCGTCGCCTTCTTCGTCGGGTCGATCGGGGCCATGGTGTTCACCAGCGAGTTCGGTACCGGCTCCATCGGGCCCGGCCTCCTGGCGGTGCCGCGGCGCCGGCTCCTGCTCGCCGCCAAGGCGACGGTCGCCGCCGCGGCGGGTGCCCTGGCGGGGTTGCTGTTCGCCCTGCTGTCCTTCGCCTGCGCCGTCCTCTTGGTGGGCAACCGGCCCGCGCCGCTCAACCCCTGGCCGGCCTGGACCGACGCGATCCCGATGGTGGCCGGCGCCACCGTCGTCGTGACGACCACCAGCGCGGTGGCCCTCGGGCTGGGCGCCGTGCTCCGCTCGACCGCGGCGACGCTGGTGGCGCTGGGCGCTCTCGTGCTGGTGGTACCGATGTTCGCGCACGCGCTGCCCGCAGCCCTGCACCTGCGGCTGGCGTCGATCCTGATCCCGAACCTGGCCCCGCAGCTCGCCGGCGGCGACCACCCCTACCTGCTGTCGCCGGCCGGCGCGGCCGTGGCGGCGGCGGTGTGGGTGCTCGTCGCGCTCGGCGGCGCGACGGTCGCCCTCGACCGCCGGGACGCGACATGACCGGGCGCGCCCCGCGGCTACCGGCGCACGACGTAGCGCAGGTGGGTGACACCGCGGTCCTCGACCACCTCGGGGTCCGACAGCCGCACCGGGCCGCGGGTGCCGGCCAGCCAGGGGATCCCGGCGCCGAGGACCACCGGCACGAGGCTCACCTGGATCACGTCCAGCAGGCCGGCGTCCAGCAAGCCACGGGTGATGGTCGCGCCGGCCACGCTCACGTCGAGGTCGCCGGCCAGCTCTCGGGCCTTCCCGACGGCCGCCTCCACCGAGGTCTCGAAGTGGATCGGCACCCCGCCGCGCGGCCAGTCCGCCGGCGGGCGGTGGGTGAGCACGACCATCGGCACCTCGCCGCCGGGGTGGCCGTTCCAGCCGTTGGTGATGTCGTAGAGCCGCCGACCCACCACCATCGCGCCGGACCGGGCCATCGCCGCGGTGAGCAGGTCGGCGGTCGTCCGCGAGACGCGCAGCTCGGGGTAGTCCGCGCTCAGCTCCAGCGGCACGTCTCCGCTGCCGTAGAAGCCGAACAGCTCCGCGCAGCCGTCGTCGGGGTCGGCGATGAAGCCGTCCAGCGACATCGCCAGGTTCGCAGCCACCTCGCCCATCAGGGCACCTCCTCGGTTCGTCGGCCTGTCACCGGTAGGACGGCGTCGACGGCGCCGGCTCATCGATCCGACCGGCGGTGGGGGGCGGGGCGGTGTTCCGAGCGGGCCGAGCCGTCACCTCCGGTAGCGGACCCGGCGCGGGGGGCAGGCGCCGGGCGATCCGCTCGCTGGTGGTCACCGCGCTCGCCGGGCAAGCCGCTCCCACCGGGCGACGACCCGTCCACCGATACCACCCGGTCCCGGGCCGTGCTGCCCGTCGACGGCGCGGTGACCGCGGCCTGGTCGAGGTGGAGCGTCCGGCTCGGATCAGCGCTGTGCGACGTCCGTGCAGTAGACGTCCTCGTCGGGCAGCGTCCCGGTGGTCAGGAAGTCGACCGTGGCGCGGTCGGCGCAGGCCGAGCCGTGGCCGTAGGCGTAGTGCCCGCCGTTGTCGACGCCGACGAAGCCGGCCCGGTCGCCGAGGACCTCGCGCAGCGCGACGCCGTCGTCCCACGGGGTCGCGTTGTCGCGGCGGTTCTGCAGGACCAGGGTGTTGCGCGGGCCGTCGTCGGTCACCGCGACCGGCGCCTCCAGCGGCTCGCTCCAGAAGGCGCACGGCCAGACCCCGACCGGCATGCCCGCGGTCAGCGGCCAGGCCCGCCGGTCGGCGGCGACGCGGGCGGCGTAGCCGTCGATGTCGTCGGACCATTCGGCATCGCCGCAGGTCAGCGCCAGGAACATGGTGGCCTGGTTGTCGGCGGGCACGCCGGGGGCGGCCGGGGCAGCGGCGAACACCTGCTCCAGCACGGCGGCGTCGGCCTCGGTGGGGGTGCCGTCCGCGAGGTGGGCGGCGGTGCTCCAGAACCGGGCCAGCAGCGGCAGGGTCTCGTTGTCCAGCAGCAGGCCGTAGGTGACGCTGCGCAGCATCGCGCCGCTCAGCGCCAGTGGCGTCCCGGGGACGGGGGCCGGGGTGCGGTCGAGGCGGTCGGCCAGCGCCAGGTAGGTCCGGGTGACCTCGTCGACGTTGTCGCCCAGCCCGAGCGCGGCGTCCTGCGCGGCGACGGCGGCCGCGTCGGGGAACCGCTCCGCCATGCCCTTGCCCCATCCGGCGGCCGAGCCGGCCCAGACCTCGGTGGGGTCGACGTTGCCCTCCAGCACCACGCGGTCGGCGCGGTCGGGGAACAGCGCGTTGTAGACCGCGCCGAGGTAGGTCCCGTAGGACTGCCCCCAGTACGAGATCTTCTGCTCGCCCAGCGCCTCACGGACGAGGTCCAGGTCGCGGGCGGTGTTGGCGGTGGTGAAGAACCGCAGGTCCGCGCCCGCGGTCGAGGCGCACCGCTCGGCGACGGCCCGGGCGAGGTCGACGTTCGCGGTGATGGAGCCGTCGGCGGCCGGGAAGGGGAAGAACCCGGCGACGCTCGGGTCGGGCAGGCCGCAGCTCTGCGGGGTGCTGTTGCCCACCCCGCGCGGGTCGAACCCGACCAGGTCGTAGCCGTCCAGCACCGATGCCGGCAGGGTCGGCGCCATCGTGCCCGGCGTGTCCAGGCCGGCCAGGGCGGGCCCGCCCGGGTTCAGCACCAGGACGCCGCGGCGCTCCCCGGGCTTCGCGGTGGCCAGCTTCGAGACCGCGACGTCGATCGTCCGGCCGCCCGGATCGCGGTGGTCGAGGGGAACCCGCACCGTCCCGCAGGTCAACCGGGGATCGCGGGCGGCGCCCTCGGCCGGCGGCGGGCACGCGCCCCACGTGATGCCGGCGGGGGCGGGCGCGACGGCGGACGTGAGCGCCGCGGCGGGTGCGGCGCGCTCCTCGTCGTCCCACGGGTCGTCGGCGTCCGCGCCGCAGCCGGCCAGCGCGGCTCCCGCGAGCCCCACCGCCACCAACACCCCGGCGATCCCCCGCCGCCCGGAAAAGCTCGGTCGCACCATTTCCTGAATCCTCCGCATCGCTTTCGGGTGTGGTCGCGGATCGATTCATCCGACCGCTTCCCGACGAAAGCGAAATTAACGGGGTGCAGCACCGCGCACGTCCCTCCGGAGTGCGCAGATCACGTAGCTCGCACGGGGGATGCGTCTGTGAGGCACGATCAGGGCCGTGCTCGTCCGCCGCCTCAGGTCGTGCGGCGCATCACCAGTCGCGGGAGCTTGCTGGCCAGCGCGTCGGTGCTGCCGGCCACCGCGAAACCGGCCTTCTCGAACATGGCCCGGGTGCCCACGAACGCCATCGTCGTGTCGATCCGGCCCGCCTCGGCGTCCACCGGGTAGCTCTCGACGGCCGGGGCGCCCCGGGACGCGGCGTACGCGACGGCGCCCTCGATGAGCGGTGTCGTGTGGCCGCGCTTGCGGTGGCCGCCGCGGATGACGACGCAGATGATGCTCCAGACCGGGAGGTCGTCCAGGGGGCGGATCAGCCGCGACCGGCTCAGCCGGGTGTTCTCCGCGCGCGGGCCGATGCTGCACCAGCCGACCGGCTCGCCGTCGGCGTAGCCGATCACGCCGGGCGGGTTCGGGCGCTCGCAGAGCGCGCGGAACGCCGTCTCCCGGTCGCCGCCGCCCAGTTCCTCGACCTCGCTCGCGACGAGCCGGTGCGACAGGCACCAGCAGTGGGTGGCCCGCCGGTTCGGGTTCGTCACCGCGACGAAGTCGTCGACCCGGTCCGGGGTGACGGGATGGACCTCGAACGCCATCGGCCGAGCAAAGCGTCGTCGGCGGGCCCGGTCAAACCGGGCCGGCTCGGCCACCAGACACGCTCGCCGAGCAGCGTCATCGCCGCGGGCAGGATGAGCACCCGCAGCACCACCGCGTCGAAAAGCACCGCGGTGGTGAGCGCGACGGCCACCTCCTTCATCTCGATGCGGTCGATGAGCACGATCCCGGCGAAGTCCGAGATCATGATCGCCGCGGCGCTGGTGACGGTGCCCGCGGTGCCGGTGATGCCCTCGACGACGGCCCGCCGCGTGGGAACGCCCGCGCGCACGGCCTCGCGGATGCGGCTCACCACGAAGATCTGGTAGTCGGTCGAGAGCCCGACCAGGATCGCGAACACCATCAGCGGCATCCGCGACCCGACGAACCCGGGCGAGGTGAAGCCGAGCAGTCCCTCGGCCCAGTCGTGCTGGAACACCGCCGCCAGCACGCCCCGGCGACCACCACGGCAGCCAGGTTGATCACCACCCCGAGAGCGGCCAGCACCACCGAGCCGAACACGGCCACCGTCACCAGCAGCGTCGCCAGGCAGACGAACCCGATGCCCCACGGGATCCGCTCGCCCTGGTAGGCGGAGTAGTCGAGGCCGCGGGCGATCTCGCCGCTGACGGCGTACTCGACGCCGGGCACCCGGCCCAGCGCCCGGGGGAGGAGTTCGGTGCGCAGGTGCCGAACCGAGTCGACGGCCGCCACGAGTTCTCCGGGTGCGGCACCGCGATGCGGAAGGTGCTGGTGGCGCCGTCGGCCGACGTGCGGATCCGCGGGGTGCCTGCGCAGCGGGGGTCGCCCGCGGCCGATGCGGCCAGTGCGTCCAGCGCGTCCAGCGCGTCCAGCGCGTCGCGGACCTCCCCGGCCCGTGACACGTCGGTGCGCACCGCCACCAGGTGGTGCGGACCCTGGTCCGGGAACAGCCGGGTGGACCGACGAGTGACCCGGGCGACGGCAGCGCCCACCGCCGCCGGGACGCGCTCACCGGTACTGGAGGAGGTCGACGACCAGCGCGGCGACCGTGACGGCGAAGAACACCGCCCACCCCACCAGGTGGCGCGAGCCCACCCGCAGGTGGGCGACGAGCGCACCGACGAAGTACAGCACCAGGCCACCGGCGGCGAGCGTGCCCAGCAGCGGCACGACGAACCCGACCAGCAGCCCCGCGGCACCCGCGGTGAGCACCGCGCCCAGCACCGGCCCGCACGACCGCGGCAGCCGCTTCATGTCCAGCTGGGACTTCGGGTAGTCGTGGCCGATCAGGTAGAAGACGGCGGCGCTGCCGGTGAGGACCGCGGCGGCGATCGTCAGCGTGACGTGGGCGGCGGACATCCGCGCGTCAGTCGCTGTAGTGCTGCCCCAGCGGCCTGCCGGGGATCGGCTTCGCGATGAGGGCGACCGGGACGAAGAAGCAGATCTGGGCGATCACCAGCGTGAGCGTCCACAGCGCCTGCTCGTCGTAGTGGGCGGCCGCCTCGGCGAACAGCGCGTCGGGCACGCGCTCGCCGTGCGGGTTCGCGGTCAGCACGGCCTCCACCAGCGCCAGCGCGACCCGCTCGGCGTCGGTGAAGCACGGGGCGTCCCGCCACGAGGCGACGGCGGTGATGCGCTCCTCGGCCTCCCCGGCGTCGCGCAGGGCGCCGGTCTGGCGCACGGTGTGGTAGGTGCTGCCGACGAGCTGCCCGGCGCGCAGTTGCGCGATGGCGATGGTGGTGGGCGGGATCGAGCCGTTGTGGACGGCCTCGTGCATGGCGCCGGCCAGCGTCGCCACCTGCGGGAAGAACCGGCCGGGATCGGGCAGGCGGGACCGGACGTCGTCCCGCGCGGACATGGAGGTGGACGTGGAGGTGGAGGTGGACACGGTGGGCTCCGTTCTCGAGGTCGGGGACCGGGCTCCCCCGGGCTCCGACGACCCGACGACGCAGCCGCGCGGAACGTGAGGCGCCCGCCCCGACCTCACAGACCGGCGCGCCGCGTCGTCGGACCGGGGAGAGCAGCCGCGAGCGAGGGAGCCGACGACCCCGTGACCACACCGTCCGAACCGGGCCTGGACGCGATCATGAGCGAGCGCCGGCAGCTGATCGGCCTCGCGTACCGACTCCTGGGGTCCCTCGCCGACGCCGAGGACGTCGTGCAGGAGACCTACGCCCGCTGGTACGCCATGTCCCCGCAGCGGCGGGAGGCCGTCGACTCCCCGGGCGCCTGGCTGACCACGGTCGCCAGCCGCATCTGCCTCGACCTGCTGACTTCGGCACGCGCGCGGCGGGAGCGGTACGTGGGCGCGTGGGTCCCCGAACCGCTGCCCGGGCCGATCGAGGCGGGCAGCGCCGACCCGGCCGACCGGGTCACCCTCGACGAGTCGGTCGGCATGGCGTTCCTCGTCGTGCTCGAGTCGATGACCCCGGCCGAGCGGGTCGCGTTCGTCCTGCACGACGTCTTCGGCTACCCCTTCGCCGATGTCGCCGGGATCGTCGGTCGCAGCCCCGCGGCCTGCCGCCAGCTGGCCTCCTCGGCCCGCCGGCGCGTCCGCGACGCGCGGCCGGCGGGGGCGCCGGCCTCCCGGCGGGCCGCCGTCGTCGGGGACTTCAAGCGCGCCTGGGAGGCCGGCGACATCGAGGCCCTCGTCGCCCTGCTCGACCCCGGCGCCACCGTCGTCGCCGACGGCGGCGGCCTGGTCAGCGCCGTGCTCCACCCGCTGGAGGGCCCCGAGCAGATCGCCCGCTACGCCGTCGACCTCGCCGGCAGGGTGGCCGGGATGGCGTTCCGGGAGCGCACGGTCAACGGGCAGCCCGGCCTGGTGGCCGAGCGGGGCGGCGACGTCGTCGCCGTGCTGGCGTTCGACGTCGCGGGCGACCGGATCACGCGCATCTGGGCGGTGCGCAACCCCGAGAAGCTGCGCCGGTGGACGTCGGGGCCGGCTAGCTGACCAGCACCATCGTGCCGTGGGCGGGCCGCTCTCGGTCAGCTCGTGCGCGTCCGCGGCCCGGGTGAGCGGACTGAGCGCGCTACCGCTCCTCGACGTCGAACGTGAGGTAGACGCTCAGCGCGTAGGGCTCGCTCTCGTCGTCGAGCTGGTCCCAGGTGACGTCGAGGACCCGCGGGTGGTGCGCCTCGTGCGCCTCGAGCCAGCGCCGGACCTTCTCGAACACCCCGGCCGGCGACGACGCCGCGAACAGCCGACGGGCGATCGGGTGGACCTGCCCCTCCGGGTCGTCGGAGTCGTCGAAGGTGGGCGGGAGCTCCAGGAGCAGGTCCGGGTCCATGCCCCGAGCGTGCCACGCGGGCCGCGCCGACTCGTGGCGGCTTCGCGACGGGACCCCGCGGGTCCTCGCAGAGATGGCGGCGTCCTCGCAGCCACGGGTGGGTTCGCGCAGCGCGCCGGCGGGCTGCGAGCGCCCGCCCGAACCTGCGACGACCCCCGGAGGGCATCGGCACCGCCGGCCAACCACCGGGCTCCACCCACCGTCCCTGCTCCAGCTCAGTAGACGATCACGATGACGTCCAGCCCCCGGTCGACGAGCCGGTGGTACCAGCGGGCGAGTGCGCGGAGCTCGCCCAGCACGAGGGCGAAGGTCTCGTCGTCGTCGGCGTCCGGGTGCACCTTGTAGACGCCCAGCTCGACCATCCCGGCGACGGTGAACCCGCGCCGTGCCACGGCGTCGAGCGCGTCGATCCGGGCCGCCGCCTCGACCAGGAAGCCGGAGCCCGAGCACCGCCAGCGCATGCCCTGCCCCGACCTGGTGTGCTCGGCGAACCGCTCGTCGCCGAAGACGGCGCGGTAGGCCGGCGTGCGCTCGCGTTCCTCGTAGCTGCGCGACCGGCCGCGAGCGGCGGGGTCGAGCAGGTACTCCGCCTGCTCCTGGGTGCGCCCCGGGAACGGGTGGTACGTGCCGAACCCCTCCGGCACCTGCGCCGCGATCTCCCGGTTGACGGCCGGCAGCGGCTCGCCCCGCCCGCCGGAGCCGAACGGCGGGTGCAGGTCGGCCTGCTCCCAGGTGTCGGCGCTGTCCCGGATGGCGCGCAGCGCCGGGCTGTCGAGCCGCACCGGCACCATCCGCACGTCCAGACCCATCGCGTCCCCCTCGCTCGTCCTGGCAACTCTCCCGCATCGCGCCTTGTTTGCCGCTGCGGCAACGGTGCTTGCGGCTCGGCCGCCGGTGACGGGACAGTGCTCCGTCCGACCGCCGACAGCGAAGGATCACCCGGGATGGACGCTCGCCCCCCTCGCACCGACGCCGACGAGCGGACCACGCTCGTGGGCTTCCTCGACTACCTGCGGGAGGCCGTGGCGCGGAAGTCGGAAGGCGCCCCGGACGGACGGATCCGGGCCGCCGGCGTGGCGTCGGGCACCAGCGTCCTCGGCCTGGTCAAGCACCTGACCGCGGTCGAGCGCTTCTACTTCCTCGGCGAGGACGTCGGCGACTGGGCCGCCACGATGCGGGTGGCGCCCGAGGAGACGGCCGCGGACCTGCTCGCCGACTACCGGGACGCGGTCCGGCGGGCGAACGAGGTCATCGCCGGCTACTCGGACCTCACCCTGCCGGCCCCGCGGACGCGGCGCGGTGCGGCGCCGTCGATGCGCTGGCTCCTCGTGCACATGATCGAGGAGACCGGCCGGCACGCGGGCCACGCCGACATCCTGCGCGAGCAGATCGACGGCGCCACCGGCCGATGAGTCCGGGCCCGGCCGGCGGTCTGACCCGCATCGCCACGCCGAAGGAGGATCCCGATGAGCACGGACGCCCGCGGCCCGGTCAGGGCCGCCATCACCGTCTCCCTGGACGGCTACGTCACCGGCCCCGACGACCGCCCCGGCCAGGGCCTCGGCGTCGGCGGGGAACGGCTGCACTACTGGGTGATGGGCGGCCCCTGGACCTACGCGAGCGAGCACGAGCCCGGCGCCGGCATGACCGACGCGGACCGCGCCTACTACGACGCCCTGCTCGACGGCACGACCGGCGGCGTGTGCGGGCGGGGCATGTACGACTGCGCAGGCGCCTGGGGCGGGCGCAACCCCTTCGGCGGCACCATGGTCGTGCTGACCCACCGCACCGCCGACCAGCCCGATCCGGACTCCGGCTTCCTGATGGTCGAGGGCTTCGACGCGGCGCTGGCCGCCGCCCGCGAGCACGCCGGCGACGGCGGCATCGCCATCGGCGGCGGCGCGGACATCATCCGGCAGGCCCTCGCGGCCGGCGTCGTCGACGAGCTCGGCATCACCACCGCGCCCGTCGTCCTGGGGCGTGGGAAGCGGCTGTTCGAGGGGTTCGACCACGACGTCGACCTCGACATCCTCTCGGTGCACCACTCCCCGTACGCCGTGCACGTCCGGTACGCCGTCCGGCGCTGACCGGCGCCCCGCTGGCGGCTCGGGGACGGACGCGACGTCGACGGGCCGGGTCGGGCCGAGCTGGACGTCGACCCGACGGCGCCCACCACTGCGTGCCGAACGGGGCCGCCTGTTCGACGGGTGGTGGAGGCGCCGCAGCCGGCGGCGCGCTCGGCCGTCGGTGGCGGTCACGCCGGTAGGGTCGTGACCGAGGCCGAGGTCGACCCGCGCTGCCACCGGCCCTCCAGCCCGAAGGAGTCCGTTGGTGTCTGCCGAGCCCGAGCCGCCCGCATCCGGTGGCGACCACGCGAAGCACGAGCGCGCCGCCCGCGTCTACGAGAAGACCCGGACCGTCGCCAACGGCAACGCGATCGCCCAGGGCGCGAGCGGCCTGTTCGGCGGCGGGGTCAACCTGCTGGTCGACGCCGCCGCGATCCCCTTCTACGTCGACCTGTGGAACGAGATCCGGCGCATCTACGGCCGCGGCGAGATCACCCTGCAGGCCGCCCAGGAGTACCTCAAGCCGAACGTGGCGTTCCTCGTGCAGGACCTGGTGTGGGACAAGGCGATCGGGTCCATCCCGATCATCGGCATCCCGTTCAACATCGCGTTCGGCAAGGCGCTGACCTGGCGGCTGGGCGCCTGGTTCGGGATGCTCGCCGCGCTCGGCTCCGACGGCGGCGACACCGAGCTGACGCAGTCGACGCTCGCGCTGGTCAAGCTGGTGTTCCCGGCCGACGGCGGCGTGTTCAACTGGAGCGCCCCCGACCACGAGGTCTTCGTCGCGTTCATCTCCTCGGTCGACGGGCTGTCCGAGGCCGAGGCGCGCGACCGCACGGAAGCCGCCCTCCGGGCCCTGCGCGGCGAGTAAGCCCGCGCCGCCGCGCCGTCGAGAACGACGTTACCGTCGTTTTGGACCGGTCCATCCCACGACGACTTCGTTCTCGACGGGGTGCGCGGGCGCGGGCGTCACGCCACGTCCGCCGGCTCCCCACCGGTCACCGCCACCAGCTCGGCGAACGTCGTCGGGAACACCGCGTGCGGGATTCCGCCGGCCGCCCACACCTCGTCGTACGCCTCGAGGGCCCGGTCGACGAGCGTCCGCACCGGGGCCGGGTGCCCCACCGGCGCCACCCCGCCGATCACCTGCCCGGTCGCCGCCCGGACGAACTCCGGTTTGGCCCGCTTCACCTCGCGGGCCCCGACCAGGGCGGCCACCTTGCCGGTGTCGACGCGGTGCGCGCCGGAGGTCAGCACGAGCAGCGGCTCGGGCTCGCCCGTCTCCGGGACCACGGCGAACAGCAGCGAGTTCGCGATCTGGCCGACCTCGACGCCGAGCGCGGCGGCCGCGGCAGCGGCGGTGGCGACGGCGTCGGGCAGGACGCGCATGCGGTCGATGCGGGTGGGGTCGGCGCCGCCGCGGCGCAGGGCGTCGACGACGAGCCGGACGTTCGCGTGGGTCACGCCGTCATCCCATCACGGGGCGCGCAGGCGGGAACCGGTGAGCTGGCTGCCGTCGACCGCGGTGAGCAGGCAGTGCACGCCGCGGCGGCCGAATGCCGGGGCGGACTCGGGGGTGGACCTCGTGTCGTGGGTGAAGGACTCCGCGCTCGGCACCAGGACGGTCACCGCGAGCCGGTCGCGGTCGTCGCCGACGACGAGGGCGTCGAACTGCAGCCGGCACGCCTCGATGCCGTAGGCACGCAGGGCCGCCGGGTCGGGCAGCGGGAGGTCGGGGGTGGTGGCGTCGTAGGGCCCGAGGATCCGGAAGACCTGGCTGACGTGGACCTGGTCGCAGTCGCGGGCCGCGCCGCGGTCGATCGTGCGCCCCGGCGCCGGGGCGACCTGGTAGCAGTAGCCCTCGTAGAGCTGCACGGCCGGCATGTCGCCGCCATCGCCGTAGCTGAGCACCAGGTACTCCGGGGCG
>NZ_JAHDTH010000142.1 GCF_018531445.1 Pseudonocardia lacus | reverse complement strand
GGTGGCGGCGCGGAAGGCCTGGGCCCGGTCCGCGGCCCGCTCCGGGCGCACGACGCGCTCGGCGGGGTCGGCCGGGACCATGCCGCCCGGGTCGCCGGGCACGGTCGTCCGCTCGGTGGGACGGTCGGCGAGCCCGCCCGGCCCGCGATGCAGGGCCTGCCCGAGCCGGCTGGAGAACTCCGACGGGCCGCTGGGCTCGCCGGCCTGGTCCTCGGTGGCCGTGGGTGCGGAGAAGGCGGAGAACGGGGTGCCGTCGCCTGCGCCGCCGCGCTCGCGCAGCTGTGGCTCCATGTGGGCCTGCTGGCGGCGGCGGGGCAGGGGCAGCTGCTCGCGAGCGGGGGGCAGCGGATCCTCGGTGGATCGGGGTCCAGGGTCGAGGGGCTCGGGCCCGCGGATCACGAGGCACTCCTCACTGCCGTCCGGGTGTGGCTGGGGACCGTACTCGTCGGGGGCAGGTGGTGCTCGTCCCGTCCCCGGCGCGTCTCTCTGCGTTCGTCCTCCCGCGGCGCCGATCCGCCGCGGACCCCGTCCCCGGGAGCCCCGGCCGGGTGCCCGCCGGAGCCGAACGAACGATGCCCGACGGCTCGTTCCCCCGTACGCGGACAGTAGCCGATCGCCCGGACGGGCGGCACACGTCCCGCGCCGCGGATGCGCTGAGTGAGCCGGGCGCGTCGGCGGTCGGTCGGCCGCGGAGAGGAGCGGTAGCGATCAGTAGGGTGGGCGGTATGACGACCCCGATTCGGCCCGTGGTGGTGCTGGTCGGTCCCCCCGGCGCCGGAAAGACGACGGTCGGGCGGGTGCTGGCCCGCCGGCTCGGGGTGGGCTTCACCGACGTGGACGCCGTGATCGTGGAGCGGATCGGCAAGCCGATCGCCGACATGTTCGTGGAGGAGGGCGAGCCCGCCTTCCGCGAGCTGGAGCGGGAGGTGGTGGCCGAGGCGCTGGCGGGCGTGGACGGCGTACTCGCGCTCGGTGGCGGGTCGGTGCTCGACGAGGGCACCCGCCGGGCGCTGCGCGGGCACCGCGTCGTGCACCTCGCCGTCGGCCTGGCCGACGGCCTGCGCCGCACCGGCATGTCCACCGCGCGCCCGCTGCTGGCCGGGGTCAACCCGCGGGCGACGTTCCGGGCGCTGCTGGAGGCCAGGGCGCCGCTGTACCGCGAGGTGGCCACGGTCGAGGTCGACACGACGCGCCGCAACACCAGCCAGGTCGCCCGCGCGGTCCTGGAGGCGATCGGGGAGAGCCCGGTCGCCCCCGACGACCAGCCCGACGAGGGCGTCGGTGGTCACGAGGAGGCGGTCGCCCCGGAGCAGGCCCACGAGCACGCCCATGACCTGGGCATGCCCGCCATGGTCCCCGGCGCCGACCCCGCCCGGGGCGAGCGGTGAGCGGCCCGGCGGTGGGTGCGGTCGACGGCGCGGTGACCATCGAGGTGGCCTCCGGCCGGCCCTACCCGGTGCGGATCGGGCGGGGCGTGCGCGCGGAGCTCACCCGGACGGTGGTCGAGCTCGGCGCCGGCAAGGCCCTGCTGGTGCACCAGCCGCGGCTGGCCGACGTGGCCGAGGCGGCCCGCGCCGAGCTGGTGGCCGCCGGGGTCGACGCGCACCGCGCCGAGGTCCCCGACGCCGAGGACGGCAAGGCGCTGGGCGTGGCCGGGTTCTGCTGGGAGGTCTGCGGCCGCATCGGGCTGACCCGCCAGGACGTCGTGGTGTCGCTGGGCGGGGGCGCGGCCACCGACCTGGCCGGGTTCGTGGCCGCGACCTGGATGCGCGGCGTGCGGGTGGTGCACGTCCCGACCACGCTGCTGGCCATGGTCGACGCCGCCGTCGGCGGCAAGACCGGGATCAACACCGCGGCGGGCAAGAACCTGGTGGGCGCGTTCCACGAGCCGTCGGCCGTGCTGGTCGACCTGGCCGTGCTGGACACGCTGCCGGCCGCCGAGCTGGTCGCCGGGAGCGCGGAGATCGTCAAGACCGGCTTCATCGCCGACCCGGTCATCCTCGAACTGATCGAGGCCGACCCGGCCGCCGCGCTCGACCCGGCGGGGCCGGTGCTGGGCGAGCTCGTGCGCCGCTCGATCCGGGTCAAGGCCGACGTGGTCGCGGCCGACCTGCGCGAGTCGCACCTGCGGGAGATCCTGAACTACGGCCACACCCTCGCGCACGCCATCGAGCGGCGCGAGGACTACCGCTGGCGCCACGGCGCGGCGGTGAGCGTGGGGCTGGTCTTCGCCGCGGAGCTGGCGCACGCCGCCGGCCGACTCGACGCGGCCACGACGATGCGCCACCGCGACGTGCTGGCCTCGCTGGGGCTCCCGGTCGGCTACGCCCCGGACGCGTTCGGGGAGCTGCTGGAGTCGATGCGGGGGGACAAGAAGACCCGCGCCGGCACCCTGCGCTTCGTGGTGCTCGACGGGCTGGCCGACCCGGGCCGGCTGGAGGGCCCGGACCCCGCGCTGCTCGAACGCGCCTACGCCGCGGTCGCCACCGGGCCGGTCGGATGAGCGCGCCGCGGGCGCTCGTGCTCAACGGCCCCAACCTGGGCCGGCTGGGCCGTCGGGAGCCGGCCGTCTACGGGGCGACCACCCACGCCGACCTGGTCGCCCTCTGCGAGCGCACCGGCGACGAGCTCGGGCTGCGCGTCGAGGTCCGCCAGACCGACCACGAGGGCGAGATGATCGGCTGGCTGCACGAGGCCGCCGACGCGGCGCTGCCGGTCGTGCTGAACGCGGGCGGGTGGACGCACACCTCGGTGGCCCTGCGCGACGCCTGCGCCCAGCGCACGGCGGCGCTGGTCGAGGTGCACATCAGCAACGTCCACACCCGCGAGGAGTTCCGCCACCACTCCTACATCTCCGCGGTGGCCAGCGGGGTCGTCGTCGGGTTGGGGGTGTCCGGCTACGCGCTGGCCCTGCGCTGGGTGGCCGAGCAGCTCCGGGCGGACCCGGCCTGACCGGGTCGGGCCGGGTCCGGGTCAGGCCGGTCCAAATCGGGTCAGTACTGCTCGCGGCGCTCGACGCGCTGCGGCGGGTACTCGTCGCGCGCGACGGGCTGCTCGCGCAGGGTGGGCTCACGCACGACCCGCTGCTCGCGCACGGTCGGCTCGCGCACCACCGGCTGCTCCACGACGGGGCGGCCGCGGCGCGCCATCGCCAGGCTGACCAGCAGGCCGACCACGCCGGCGATGGCGAGGATCCAGCCGACCAGTGACAGGTCGACACCGCTGATGTCGAAGTCGACGGCCAGCGCGAGGACCAACCCCACGGCGATCAGGCCGATGCTCGATCCGATTCTCATGCCGACGACTACCCGGACGGGGCTCGTCGAACACATGCGGCGACACGGCGGGGACGGCGACCGGGGGGTCGGTGGCCGTACGGTGAGGGGATGTTCGCGACTCGCCGTGCGGCCCTGCGTCGAGCCCTGGAGCCGGCGGGCGTCGACGCCCTGTTGGTCACCGACCTGGTCAACGTCCGCTACCTGACCGGCTTCACCGGCTCCAACGCCGCGCTGCTGGTGCACGCGGACGGCGACGGGAGCAGCCGGTTCTGCACCGACGGGCGCTACCGGGAGCAGTCCGCGGTCGAGGTGCCCGACCTGCGGCGCCTGGAGGACCGCGGGTGCGCGCTGCGGCTCGCCGCGGACGCCGCGGGCTGCGGGGTGGACCGGCTGGGCTTCGAGTCCGACGCGGTCACCGTGGACGCCCACTCCGCGCTGGTCGAGGCCGCGGGCCCGGTGCGCCTGCACCGCGCGCCCGGGCTGGTGCAGCGGCTCCGCGCGGTCAAGGACGAGGCGGAGGTCGCCGCGCTGCGGGCCGCGTGCGCCGCCGCGGACGCCGCCCTGGCCGACCTCATCGGCGCGGGCGGCCTCGCGCCGGGGCGCACGGAGGTCGAGGTCGCCCTCGACCTGGAGAACCGCATGCGCGGGCACGGCGCGCAGGGACCATCGTTCGACACCATCATCGCCACCGGGGCGAACTCCGCGGTGCCGCACCACCGCCCGACCACGGCGGTGCTGGCCGCGGGCGACCTGCTCAAGCTCGACTTCGGTGCACTGGTCGGGGGCTACCACTCGGACATGACGCGCACCGTGGTGCTCGGCCGGGCCGCCGACTGGCAGCGCGAGGTCTACGCGCTGGTGGCGCGGGCCCAGGCCGCCGGGACGGCGGCGCTGGCGCCGGGCGTGGCCGTGTCGGCGGTGGACGAGGCCGCCCGGTCGGTCGTGCGCGACGCGGGTCGGGCCGAGCAGTTCCTGCACGGCCTGGGCCACGGGGTCGGCCTGCAGATCCACGAGGCGCCCGCGCTGGCCGCGAGCGGCACCGGCACCCTGGCCGCGGGGATGGCGCTGACCGTCGAGCCGGGGGTCTACCTGCCCGGGCGCGGCGGCGTGCGGATCGAGGACACCCTGGTGGTCACCGACGCCGGCCCCCCCGACCTGCTCACGCTGACCACCAAGGAGCTCGTCGAGGTCTGATCGCGTCCGCCCGCGCCGGGCGGCGCGGCCCGCGGGCGCCGAGGCGGTACCCTGGAGCACGGACGAGCGCGCCGCCGCGGCGCCGCTCACGAACACACCCGGCGCCCACCGAGCCACCGGCACCGCGTTGCCGGAGGTCGGCCGACCCCCGCGCCCCGGACAGACCCAGGAGACACCCGCACGTGGCCACCACGAACGACCTGAAGAACGGCTTGGTGCTGAACCTCGACGGCCAGCTGTGGTCGGTCACCGCGTTCCAGCACGTCAAGCCGGGCAAGGGCGGCGCATTCGTGCGCACGACGCTGAAGAACGTGATGACCGGGAAGGTCGTCGACAAGACCTTCAACGCCGGCACCAAGGTCGACACCGCCACCGTCGACCGCCGCGACATGACCTACCTCTACCGCGACGGCACCGACTTCGTCTTCATGGACGGCGACACCTACGACCAGATCCCGATCCCGGCGCAGACCGTCGGATCGGCCGCGGACTACCTGCTGGAGAACCAGACCGCGATGGTGTCGCTGCACGACGGGGTGCCGCTCTACATCGAGCTGCCCGCCTCGGTCGAGCTCGTCGTCTCGCACACCGACCCCGGCCTGCAGGGCGACCGCTCCACCGGCGGCACCAAGCCGGCCACGCTGGAGACCGGGGCCGAGGTCCAGGTCCCGCTGTTCCTGACCACCGGCGAGAAGATCAAGGTCGACACCCGGGACGGCCGCTACCTGGGCCGCGTCTCCAGCTGATGCTCAGAGCCCGGACGAAGGCCCGGAAACGGGCCCTCGACATCCTCTTCGAGTCCGAGGCCCGCGGCGAGGACCCGCTGGCGGTGCTCGAGCAGCGGCGCTCCACGGACGACGCCCCGCCGGTGTCGGACTACGCGGCGCTGCTGGTGCGGGGCGTGGTGGAGCACCGGGAGCGGATCGACCAGCTGCTCGCCGAGCACGCGGAGGGCTGGACTGTCGCCCGGATGCCCGCGGTCGACCGCACCCTGCTGCGGATCGGCGTGCTGGAGCTGCTGTGGGTCGACGAGATCGACGACCCGGTGGCCATCACCGAGGCGGTGGAGCTGGCCCGGTCGCTGTCCACGGACGACAGCCCGCGCTACCTCAACGGCGTGCTCGGCCGGATCTCCGACATCGCGGAGCACCTGCGCGCCACCCGCTGACCGGCGGGCGTGACGCACGCCGCTGCGGCTCCCGATCCGTGGTGATCCGGGTGGTGATCCGTGGCGATCCCCCCGATCGGGGCCCGTCCTTCGGGTCAGGCCGGTCCGCGACCACCGCGGACCGGCCCTGCCGGCTCAGCCCGCCGGCCGGGCCTCGGGAGGCAGCACGCCCCAGTTGATGAGCTGGTCGGTCAGCTCGCCCGGGGTCATGTCGTAGATGATCGACAGGGACCGCAGGTCCTCGGCGCGGATGCTGAGGACCTTGCCGTTGTAGTCGCCGCGCTGGCTCTGGATGGCCGCCGCGTAGCGGGCCAGCGGGCCCACCTTGTCCGCCGGTAGCTGTTGCAGGCGCTCCAGGTTGATCACGATCTTGGTGGCCGGCTCGGAACCCGACGGGACGCGACCCTCCGGCAGCAGTTCGGCCACCGGGACGCCGTAGAAGTCGGCGAGCTCGGCGAGCTTCTGCACCGTGACGGCGCGGTCGCCGCGCTCGTAGGAGCCCACGACGACCGCCTTCCAGCGGCCGCCCGACTTCTGCTCGACACCGTGCAGCGACAAACCCTGCTGCTGCCGGATGGCGCGGAGCTTTCCGCCGAGCGCCTTGGCGTAGTCGCCCATGTGGCGATCTCCTCACTTGCGTCCTGTCGGTCGAGGACCGACCTCATGCATCGGTACTGCGGTGTGCCCGGGTCGTGCCGTGTTCGCCAACCGCATCGGTTCGTACTGGTGGTGGGTGGCGCGGCGGCTGGGTTGTTCGGGTGGTCGTCGGGTGGTTCCGGCGGCCCGCGTCGGGCCGCCTGGTCGATTCGTACTAGTTCGTACAACTTCGTACAGCATCTGTACTACATCAGTGCGATCTCAATGACGCTTCGGTACCACTGTCACCCCCGTTGGGTCCCCTCCGCGGCCGGACCTGTGGTGCGATCGGTCCGACGGCGCGAACGGGGCCGGGAGTGCTCAGGGCCCGGGCGTGTCGATTGCTCGCCGACGCCGGTCCCGCACCGTCACCGACTCGGGGGGCGAGCCGGTTCCGATACGGAGAGTAATCTTGCGCTTGCTCTGCCATTCGGTCAAGTCGCCCCCGTCCCTAGATCACTCGAACGGCTGATCGACACTGTCCGGTCAGGCGTTACGTCGTGCAGGTGAGAGCCTTGCGATCGATGATGGTATGCGCGGTGGGGCACCTGGGGTACGAGTGGGGGGCGCCGATGTTCGACGCGGTGTGACATCCGCGATGGATGGCGGCGGACGGTGGGGGGCTCGCTGATAGCGTCGCGGCGACGGCGTGTCGTCCCCCGCCGCCAGGCGGGGACCGCGCCGTGCCGATCTCGGTCGGCGACATTCCTTTAAGGGCCCGTCCCGTGAGGCGGGGAAGGAGCGACTCGTGGCGGACGACCGCCGCGGGGGCGTGACCGGCGCGAGCCCTCCCGATCGGGAGTTGCTCAGCGCGGCCGACGTCGCCCGCACCATCGCGCGCATGGCGCACCAGATCATCGAGAAGACCGCGGGGGCGGACGGCGTCGTGCTGATCGGCGTGCCGACCCGCGGCACCGTGCTGGCCACCCGCCTCGCCGCGGCCATCGGCGGGTTCGGGGGCACGACCCCCGCCGTCGGGTCGGTCGACCCGACGCTCTACCGCGACGACCTGCGCCGCCGCCCGGCCCGCCCGCTGGCCGGCACCACGGTGCCCGAGGTCGGCCTGGACGACGCGCTGGTCGTGCTGGTCGACGACGTGCTCATGTCCGGGCGCACGGTGCGCGCCGCGCTCGACGCCCTCGGCGACCACGGCCGCCCGCGCGCCGTCCAGCTCGCCGTGCTGGTCGACCGCGGGCACCGCGAACTGCCGATCCGGGCCGACTACGTCGGCAAGAACGTGCCCAGCGCCCGCGACGAGCAGGTGCTGGTGCTGTTGGGGGAGACCGACGGCCGCGACGCGGTGCTGCTGCGCCGCGGGGCGGGCGGCCCGCGCACGGACGAGGGGGGTGCGCGGTGAGGCACCTGCTGTCGGTCACCGACCTGGACGCCACTGCGGCGACCGGTCTGCTGGACACCTCCGACCGCCTCAAGCAGGCGCTGCTGGGCCGCGAGGTCCGCAAGCTGCCCACCCTGCGCGGCCGCACGGTGATCACGATGTTCTACGAGAACTCCACCCGCACCCGGGTCTCGTTCGAGATCGCCGGCAAGTGGATGAGCGCGGACACCGTGAACGTGAGCGCGTCGGGGTCGTCCGTGTCGAAGGGGGAGTCGCTGCGCGACACGGCGCTCACCCTCTCGGCGATGGGTGCCGACTGCGTGGTCGTGCGGCACCCGGCCTCGGGGGCGGCGCACCGACTGGCGGCCTGGATCGACCGCGATTCTGCGGCGACCGGCACCCACACGGCGATCGTCAACGCCGGCGACGGCACCCACGAGCACCCGACCCAGGCGCTGCTGGACGCGGCGACCCTGCGCGAACGGCTCGGGTCGATCGCCGGGCGGCGGATCGGCATCGTCGGCGACGTGCTGCACAGCCGCGTCGCCCGGTCGAACGTGTTCCTGCTGGCCACGCTGGGCGCCGACGTCGTGCTGGTGGCCCCGCCCACGCTGCTGCCGGTCGGCGTGCGGCAGTGGCCGTGCCGGGTCGGTTCCGACCTGGACGCCGAGCTGCCCGCGCTGGACGCGGTGATGATGCTGCGGGTCCAGGCCGAACGGATGCACGGGTCGTTCTTCCCCTCGGCGCGCGAGTACGCGATCGGCTACGGCCTGTCGACCGCGCGCGCCGCGCTGCTGCCCGAACACGCCGTCGTGCTGCACCCCGGCCCGATGGTCCGCGGCATGGAGATCGCCCCCGAGGTGGCCGACGGGCCGCGCTCCGCGGTGCTGGCCCAGGTGTCCAACGGCGTGCACATCCGGATGGCCGTGCTGTACCACCTGCTCGCCGGGGCCCAGCAGTGAGGGCCGCGCGACCGACAACCCGGAGGAGCCGGTGAACGGAACGGCGAACGACCTGCTGATCGTCGGCGTGCGCCCGTACGGCGAGGACCCGGTGGACCTGCTGGTCCGCGACGGCGTCGTGGCCGAGATGGGTCCCGGGGTGGCCGAGCGCCATGGCCGGGACGCCGACGGGGGTGCCATCGACATGGTGCGCCTGGACGCCGACGGGCTGGTGCTGCTGCCCGGCTTCGTCGACCTGCACACCCACCTTCGCGAGCCGGGGGGCGAGGAGTCCGAGACCATCGAGACGGGTTCGGCCGCGGCCGCCCTCGGCGGCTACACCGCCGTCTTCGCGATGCCCAACACCGACCCGGTGGCCGACTCGGCGGTCGTGGTCGAGTACGTGCGCCGCCGCGGCGAGGAGGTCGGGCTGGTCGACGTGCACCCCGTGGGCGCGGTGACCGTCGGCCTGGAGGGCGCGAAGCTCGCCGAGCTGGGCACCATGGCCCGCTCGGCCGCGCAGGTGCGCGTGTTCAGCGACGACGGCCGCTGCGTGAACGACCCGCTGGTCATGCGGCGGGCGCTGGAGTACGCCTCGGCGCTGGGGGTGGTGATCGCCCAGCACGCCGAGGACCACCGGCTCACCGCGGGCGCGCAGGCGCACGACGGCGTCGTGGCCTCCCGGCTGGGGCTGGCCGGCTGGCCGGCCACCGCCGAGGAGACCGTGGTCGCGCGCGACTGCGCGCTCGCCCGCGAGGCCGGCGCGGCGCTGCACGTGTGCCACGTGTCCTCGGCCCGCACGCTGGCCGTGCTGCGCGCGGCCAAGGCCGACGGCGTGCGGGTGAGCGCCGAGGTCACGCCGCACCACCTGCTGCTCACCGACACCGTCCTGAGCGGCTACGACCCGGTGCACAAGGTCAACCCGCCACTGCGCACCGCGGAGGACGGCGCGGCGCTGCGCGCGGCGCTGGTCGACGGCACGATCGACGTCGTCGCGACCGACCACGCGCCGCACGCCGCCCAGTACAAGGACACCGAGTGGGCCGCGGCCCGGCCGGGCATGCTGGGCCTGCAGACGGCGTTGTCGGTGGTCGTGCACGCGCTGGTCGAGCCGGGCCTGCTGGACTGGCGCGGCGTGGCCCGGGTGCTCTCCGAGCGCCCGGCCGAGATCGCCGGGCTGCCCGACCAGGGTCGCCCCATCGCGGTCGGCGAACCCGCCACCTTCGCGCTGGTCGACCCGGACGGCGTGTGGACGGTGCGCGGGGCAACACTGGCCAGCCGGGCGGCGAACACTCCATACGAGGGCATGCGGCTGCCGGCGACGGTGGCCGCCACCGTGCTGCGCGGGCGGATCACCGCGCGGGACGGCAGGGTGGCCCGCCACGACGAAGGACAGGGGACCCCATGAGCGCCACGGGGAGCAGCGGAACGGCACTGCTGGTGCTGGAGGACGGGCGGATCTTCCGCGGCGAGGTCTTCGGGGCCACCGGCGCGGGGTTCGGGGAGGCGGTCTTCGCCACCGGCATGACCGGGTACCAGGAGACGCTCACCGACCCCTCCTACCACCGCCAGATCGTGGTGCAGACCGCGCCGCAGATCGGCAACACCGGCTGGAACGACGAGGACGACGAGTCGGTGCGCATCCAGGTGGCCGGCTACGTGGTGCGCGACCCGTCGCGGATCGCCTCGAACTGGCGCTCGCGCCGCTCGCTGGACGACGCGCTGCGCGAGCACGGTGTCGTCGGGGTGGCCGGGATCGACACCCGGGCGCTGGTGCGCCACCTGCGCGAGCGCGGGGCCATGCGGGCCGGGGTGTTCTCCGGCGACGCGCTGGACGAGGACGCCCGGCTGGTCGAGCGGGTGCGGGAGTCGCCGCAGATGGCGGGCTCGGACCTGTACGGCGCGGTGACCACGGCGGAGCCGTACGTCGTACACGCGACCGTGGCGAAGCGGTTCACGGTGGCCGCGGTCGACCTGGGGATCAAGTCGAACACCCCGCGGATGCTGGCCGCGCGCGGCATCGAGACCCACGTGCTGCCCGCCGGCGCGACGATCGAGCAGATCGAGGAGCTCGGCGCGGACGGTGTGTTCCTGTCCAACGGGCCGGGCGACCCGGCCACCGCCGACGACCCGGTGGCGCTGACCCGGCAGGTGCTGGAGCGGCGGATCCCGCTGTTCGGGATCTGCTTCGGCAACCAGATCCTGGGCCGCGCGCTGGGCCGGGGGACCTACAAGATGCGCTACGGGCACCGGGGCATCAACATCCCGGTCATCGAGCACGAGACCGGGCGGGTGGCGATCACGTCGCAGAACCACGGCTTCGCGGTGGTCGGCGAGGCGGGTGAGCGCTTCGACACGCCCTTCGGCCCCGCGGTGATCACGCACACGTGCTCCAACGACGGCGCGGTGGAGGGCATGCGGGCGCTGGAGGTGCCGGCGTTCAGCGTGCAGTACCACCCGGAGGCGGCGGCCGGCCCGCACGACGCCGCCGACCTGTTCGACCGGTTCGTGGACATGATGGGCGAGGCGACCGGCCGCGGCCGGCACCGGCTCTACGACCCGCCGCCCGGTGTGGCGCCGCCCGCGGAGCCCGCTCCGGAGCCGGACGCCGCGCACGACGAGGCGGTTGTCGAGCGCACCGTCGAGCAGCCCGTCGAGCGCGCCGTCCAACCCCCGGTCGAGCCCGCTGTCCCGGCCGCGGCCGAGCCGTTCGTCGAACCCCGCGCCGAGCCCTTCGCCGAGCCCTTCGTCGAGGCCCGCGTCGAGCCGGTCGTCGAGCCGGTCGCCGCGCGGGACGACTGGCCGGTCGAGCCCGTCCCGCCGCCGGCCGCGCAGCCGCCCGTGACGGCGCCCGATCCGGTGCCCGCCTCGGCGGAGACCACGCGGCCGATCCCGTTGGGCTCGCTGCGGCCCGCGCCGCAGGCCGGCCCCGCCGACCAGCCCGCGAACGAGGACGCCCGCGCGGAGGGCGCCTGGTTCACCATCCCGGGCGAGGACGACCCGCCCGAGGGCGCGCACCCCGGCGCCGACCGCCCCGAGACCACGGACGGGGGGACGCGCTGATGCCGCGCCGCCAGGACATCCAGCACGTGATGGTGATCGGCTCCGGGCCGATCGTCATCGGCCAGGCCTGCGAGTTCGACTACTCCGGCACCCAGGCCTGCCGGGTGCTGCGGGCCGAGGGGATCCGCGTCTCGCTGGTCAACTCGAACCCCGCGACGATCATGACCGACCCGGAGTTCGCCGACGCCACCTACATCGAGCCCATCACCCCGGAGTTCGTCGAGCAGATCATCGCCGCCGAGCGCCCGGACGCGATCCTGGCCACCCTGGGCGGCCAGACGGCGCTGAACACGGCCGTCGCGCTGCACGAGAACGGCGTGCTGGAGCGCTACGGGGTCGAGCTGATCGGCGCCGACATCGACGCCATTCAGCGCGGCGAGGACCGGCTCAAGTTCAAGGAGATCGTCCAGTCGGTCGGCGGCGACGTGCCGCGCAGCGCCGTCTGCCACTCCATGGACGAGGTCCGCGCGGCCGTCGAGCTGCTCGGGCTGCCGGTGGTGATCCGCCCGTCGTTCACGATGGGCGGGCTGGGCTCGGGCATGGCCTTCGACGACGCCGACCTGGAGCGGCTGGCCGGCGGCGGGCTCGACGCCTCGCCGGTGCGCGAGGTGCTCATCGAGGAGTCGGTGCTCGGCTGGAAGGAGTACGAGCTGGAGCTGATGCGCGACCGCAACGACAACGTGGTCGTCGTCTGCTCCATCGAGAACCTCGACCCGATGGGCGTGCACACCGGCGACTCGATCACCGTGGCGCCGGCGATGACCCTGACCGACCGCGAGTACCAGCACATGCGCGACGTCGGCATCGCCGTGCTGCGCGCGGTGGGCGTCGACACCGGCGGCTGCAACATCCAGTTCGCGGTGCACCCCGACACCGGCCGGCTGGTCGTCATCGAGATGAACCCGCGCGTCTCGCGGTCGAGCGCGCTGGCCTCCAAGGCCACCGGCTTCCCGATCGCCAAGATCGCCGCGCGGCTGGCCGTGGGCTACACCCTCGACGAGATCCGCAACGACATCACCGGCGAGACCCCGGCCGCCTTCGAGCCGAGCCTGGACTACGTCGTGGTGAAGGTGCCGCGGTTCGCGTTCGAGAAGTTCCCCGGCGCCGACCCCGAGCTGACCACGACCATGAAGAGCGTCGGCGAGGCGATGGCGCTGGGGCGCTCGTTCCCGGAGGCGCTGAACAAGGCGCTGCGCTCGATGGAGACCACCGCGGCCGGGTTCTGGACCACGCCCGACCCCGACGACGCGGAGTGGACCGCCGAGGCCGCCCTGCGCACGCCCACCGAGTCGCGGATCTACGCCGTCGAGGGGGCGCTGCGCGGCGGGGCGGGCGTCGACGAGGTGGCGGTCGCCTCGGGGATCGACCCGTGGTTCCTCGACCAGATCGCCCAGCTCTGCGAGCTGCGCCGGGAGGTGGAGGACGCCCCGGTGCTCGACGCGGCGCTGCTGCGGCGGGCCAAGCGGGCCGGCCTGTCGGACCGCCAGCTGGCCGCCCTGCGCCCGGAGCTGGCCGGCGAGGACGGCGTGCGGACGCTGCGCCACCGGCTGGGCGTGCGCCCGGTCTACAAGACGGTGGACACGTGCGCGGCGGAGTTCGCCGCGCGGACGCCCTACCACTACAGCGCCTACGAGGCCGACCCCGACGCCGAGTCGGAGGTCGAGCCGCAGACCGCGCGCCCGAAGGTGCTCATCCTGGGGTCCGGGCCCAACCGGATCGGGCAGGGCATCGAGTTCGACTACTCGTGCGTGCACGCGGTGATGGCGCTGCGCGAGGCGGGGTTCGAGACCGTGATGGTCAACTGCAACCCGGAGACCGTCTCCACCGACTACGACACCGCGGACCGGCTCTACTTCGAGCCGCTGACCTTCGAGGACGTCCTGGAGGTGGTGCACTCCGAGCAGCGCTCGGGCACGGTGGCCGGGGTGATCGTGCAGCTGGGCGGGCAGACCCCGCTCGGGCTGGCCCAGCGGCTCACCGCGGCCGGCGTGCCGGTGGTGGGCACCAGCGCCGCCGCCATCGACCTGGCCGAGCACCGCGGCGCGTTCGGCGAGGTGCTGCGCACCGCCGGGCTGCCGGCGCCGGCGTTCGGCACCGCGGTGTCGTTCGAGCAGGCCCGCGAGATCGCCGAGCGGATCGGCTACCCGGTGCTCGTGCGGCCGTCGTACGTGCTCGGCGGGCGCGGCATGGAGATCGTGTACGACGAGGCGACGCTGGCCGCGTACATCGCCCGCTCGACCACGATCAGCCCGGACCGCCCGGTGCTGGTCGACCGGTTCCTCGACGACGCCGTGGAGATCGACGTCGACGCGCTCTGCGACGGCGAGGAGGTCTTCCTCGGCGGCGTCATGGAGCACATCGAGGAGGCCGGGGTGCACTCCGGCGATTCGTCGTGCACGCTGCCGCCGATCACCCTGGGTCGCGGCGTGATGGACGTGATCCGCTCGTCCACGGAGGCCATCGCGCGCGGGATCGGCGTGGTCGGGCTGCTCAACGTCCAGTACGCGCTGCACGGCGAGACGCTGTACGTGCTGGAGGCCAACCCGCGCGCCTCGCGCACGGTGCCGTTCGTGTCCAAGGCCACGGCGGTGCCGCTGGCCAAGGCCGCGGCCCGGATCATGCTCGGCGCCTCGATCCGCGACCTGCGCGCGGAGGGGCTGCTGCCCTCCGAGGGCGACGGCGGCGACCTGCCCCCGGACGCGCCGATCGCGGTGAAGGAGGCGGTGCTGCCGTTCAACCGGTTCCGCACCCGCGAGGGCAAGGGCGTCGACCCGCTGCTCGGCCCGGAGATGAAGTCCACCGGCGAGGTGATGGGCTTCGACGCCTCGTTCGGGGCGGCCTTCGCCAAGTCCCAGGCCGGCGCGTACGGCTCGCTGCCCACGTCGGGGCGGGTGTTCGTGTCGATGGCCGACCGCGACAAGCGGGCGATCATGTTCCCGGTGCTGCGGCTGGCCGACCTGGGCTTCGAGCTGCTGGCCACCGAGGGCACCGCGGACGTGCTGCGTCGCCACGGCGTGCCGGTGACGGTGGTGCGCAAGTACAGCGAGGGTGTGCGCGACGGGGGCGAGACGATCGTCGACCGGATCCTGGCCGGCGACGTCGACATGATCATCAACACCCCGTACGGCAACTCCGGGCCGCGGGTCGACGGCTACGAGATCCGCGCCGCGGCGGTGTCGCGTGGCGTGCCGTGCATCACCACTGTGCAGGGCGCCTCAGCCGCGGTGCAGGGCATCGAGGCGCTGGCCGCCGGCCGGATCGGGGTGCGGTCCCTGCAGGACGCGCACGCCGCCCTGCGCAAGGCCCGCCCGTGACCGCGACGACGCCGTTCGGGCAGCGGCTGGCCGCGGCCGTCGCCGCGCACGGCCCGTTGTGCGCCGGCATCGACCCGCACCCGTCGCTGCTGGCCGAGTGGGGCCTGACCGACGACCCCGACGGGCTCGACCGCTTCACCGCGGGCTGCGTCGAGGCGCTGGCCGGGCAGGTGGCGGTGGTCAAGCCCCAGTCGGCGTTCTTCGAGCGGCACGGCTCGCGGGGGATCGCGGTGCTGGAGCGGCTGCTGGCCGGGTTCGCCGGGTCGGGCACGCTCGCCCTGCTGGACGTGAAGCGGGGCGACATCGGCTCGACCATGGACGGCTACGCCGACGCCTACCTGGCCGTCGGCGCGCCGCTGGGCGCCGACGCGGTGACCCTCTCGCCGTACCTGGGGTTCGGCTCGCTGGAGCCGGCGCTGACCGCGGCGGCCGAGGCCGGCCGCGGGGTCTTCGTGCTGGCCCGCACGTCGAACCCGGAGGGCAGCGAGGTGCAGCAGGCCACCACGGGTGTCGGTGGCTCGGCGCGCAGCGTGGCGCAGGGGATCGTCGATGCCGCGGCCGAGCGCAACGCCGGCGCCGAGCCGCTGGGGGCGGTGGGCGTGGTCATCGGCGCGACCCACGACCACGGCCTCGACCTGTCGGCGCTGAACGGCCCGGTGCTCGCCCCCGGGGTGGGCGCCCAGGGCGCCGGCCCGGCCGAGATCACCGCGCGGTTCTTCGGGCTCGACGGCCTGGTGCTGCCGGCGGCGGCCCGCTCGCTGCTGGCCGCGGGGCCCGACCCGCGGGCGGTGCGCGCCGCGGCGCACCGCCTGCGCGACGCGCTCACCACCACCGTCTGACCGCGCGGGCCGGCACCGGGAAAGCGCAGCTCACCGCATCTCGATGATCAGTCGTCGATGCGCCCGGCGCCCGGTCGCGGGCACGGCGGCGACATCGCGTCGTCGTCGTGCCTTCCCGTCGCCGTCGCCCACTCGGTGCGCCCGGGTGCGGGCAGGCGCTTTGCGGGATGGTTTGTCCGATTCCCGGCTCGTTCGGGTTCACGTCGTCCAAGGAGCGGTCATCCACCTGCGGTGAGCGGCCGGGCGGGACGACCCGCGCAGCGGCGGGTCGTGGTATTTCACACTCGCGGGTGGGTCCGCCGGACGTTCCCACTGGTTGCACCCCCCGTTTCCGTTCCCGAACGGGGCGTGAGTACGTTCGATGGAACCGAGCGGCAGGTCCGCGAGGTGATATGACGGCCCTGGATCTCAGGCCGCACGAACCGAAAGACGGAGGAGACCGTGGCCCTTCCCCAGCTGACTGAGGAACAGCGTGCTGCCGCGTTGGAGAAGGCGGCTGCGGCGCGCCGTGCCCGGGCCGAGCTGAAGGACAGGCTCAAGCGCGGCGGGACCACGATCGGTGAGGTTCTCAAGCAGTCCGACACCGACGAGGTCCTGGGCAAGATGAAGGTGTCCGCGCTGCTGGAGGCGATGCCCGGGGTCGGGAAGGTCCGGGCCGCGCAGATCATGGAGCGGCTCGAGATCGCCCCGTCCCGGCGGCTCCGCGGGCTGGGCGACCGGCAGCGCAAGGCGCTGCTGGCCGACTTCGAGTCCTGAGAGCGCCATCGTGGTGAACGGCGTCGGACGGGGCCGGCTGGTCGTGCTGGCCGGCCCCTCCGGCGTCGGCAAGTCCAGCATCGTGGCCGAGTTGCGCTCCCGCCTCCCGGAGCTGTTCTTCAGCGTCTCGGCCACCACGCGCAACCCTCGCCGCGGCGAGGTGGAGGGGCGCGACTACCACTTCGTCGGCCCGGCCGGGTTCGACCGCCTGATCGAGCGCGGCGAGCTGCTGGAATGGGCCGAGATCCACGGCGGCCTGCAGCGTTCGGGCACGCCGCGCGAGCCCGTCGAGCGCGCGCTCGCCGAGGGCCGTCCGGTCCTGGTGGAGGTCGACCTCAACGGCGCCCGGGCCATCCGGGAGACCGTGCCAGAGGCCGTCACCGTGTTCGTCGAGCCGCCGTCGATCGCCGAGCTCGAGCGCCGGCTGCGCGGCCGCGGCACCGAGTCCGAGGAGCAGTACCAGCGCCGGCTGCGCACGGCCACCGAGGAGCTGGCCGCGCGTGACGAGTTCGACGTGGCGCTGGTGAACGACGACGTGCGGGCTGTCGCCGCGGCGTTGGTAGAGTTGTTGGTCGGACCGGGCGCCGTTGGATCAACACCCGCCGGGCAGGCGCCGGCCGTCCGCACTTCCTCCCAGGAGTCTTCTACGTGAGCATGCCGCTGACCGGTGCCGTGACCGGAACCGTCCCCGAGGGCATCACCAACCCGCCGATCGACGACCTGCTCGGCCAGGTCAGCTCGAAGTACGCGCTGGTGATCTACGCCGCCAAGCGGGCCCGCCAGATCAACGACTACTACTCCCAGCTCGGCGAGGGCCTGCTGGAGTACGTCGGCCCGCTCGTCGAGCCGGGCCCGCGCGAGAAGCCGCTGTCGATCGCCATGCGCGAGATCCAGGCCGGCCTGCTCGAGCACACCGAGGGCGAGTAGGCACGCCGTCCGCGGTCCGCGATGACCGATCCCGACCGCCGGCCGAACGTCCTGCTGGGCGTGGCCGGCGGCATCGCCGCGTACAAGAGCGCCGAGCTGCTGCGCAGGTTCACCGAGACGGGCCACGCGGTCCGGGTGCTGCCCACCGCGGCCGCGCTGGAGTTCGTCGGCGCGGCGACCTTCGAGGCGCTGTCCGGCCAGCCGGTCGCGACGGGCGTGTTCGCCGACGTCCCGGCGGTGCAGCACGTGCGCCTCGGCCAGCAGGCCGACCTCGTCGTGGTCGCCCCGGCCACGGCCGACCTGATGGCCCGCGCCGCCCACGGCCGGGCCGACGACCTGCTCACCGCGTCGTTGCTCACCGCCCGCTGCCCGGTGCTCTTCGCGCCGGCGATGCACACCGAGATGTGGGAGCACCCGGCCACCCGCGACAACGTCGCCCTGCTGCGCTCGCGCGGGGTCGTCGTGCTGGAGCCCGCCTCGGGCCGGCTCACCGGCAGGGACACCGGCCCCGGCCGGCTGCCCGACCCGGCCGAGATCGCCGAGCTGGCCCGGCTGCTGCTGGAGCGGCCCGACGCCCTGCCCCACGACCTCGCCGGCCGCCGGGTCGTGGTGTCGGCGGGCGGCACCCGCGAGGCGCTGGACCCGGTCCGCTACCTGGGCAACCGGTCCTCCGGCCGGCAGGGCTACGCGCTGGCCCGGGTCGCCGCCCAGCGCGGCGCGCGGGTCACGCTGGTGGCCGCGCACACGGCCGACCTGGGCGACCCGGCCGCGGTCGAGGTGGTGCGGGTCGGATCGGCCCTGCAACTGCAGGAGGCCATGCACGCCGCGGTGCGCGGCGCCGACGCGGTGGTGATGGCCGCGGCCGTGGCCGACTTCCGGCCCGTCGCGCACGCCGCCAACAAGATCAAGAAGGGCGCGACCGACCCGCCCCCGCTGCCCCTGACGACCAACCCCGACATCCTCGTCGAGCTTGTCGGGCGCCGCGAACCCGGCCAGGTGGTGGTCGGGTTCGCCGCCGAGACCGGCGACGAGTCCGGCGACCCGCTGCACCACGGGCGGGCCAAGCTCGCCCGCAAGGGCTGCGACCTGCTCGTGGTCAACGCGGTGGGCGACGGGCGGGCCTTCGAGGTCGCCGACAACGCCGGCTGGCTGCTGGCCGCCGACGGCGGCGGCGAGACCGAGCTGCCCACCGGCTCCAAGGCGCTGCTGGCCTCGCGAGTCTGGGACGCCGTGGCGTCCCGCCTGCGGCCGCGGTCCTGATCAGCGGGACGTCGCAGCGCTGCCCTGGACGTCGCAGCGGTTGGCGAGTCATCGCAAGCGCTAGCGGGAGACTCGCAGCGCAGGCGGGGATGTCGCAGCGCGCCGGCGGGCTGCGAGCCCACATCTGGTGCTGCGAGGGCGCCGGTTGGGGTGGTGTCGCAGCGCAGGCGGGGGACGTCGCAGCGCAGGCGGGGATGTCGCAGCGCGCCGGCGGGCTGCGAGCACACACCAGGTGCTGCGAGCACACCGCCGGCCTGGCCCGGTGGGCGCGCTACGCGCGCCCCGGGTTCGCGCCTTCGGCGCTCACCGAAGTGTCGGCTGCCAGCGCTGGAAGCGCGGGCCGCCGAGCGCGCCCTCGGCGAAGCCGTCCGCACTGTCGATGCCGTCCCCGCCGTCGGGGCCGCCGATCTGGCTCTCGTCGGTCGTCGTGCGCGTGACGCCGTCCTCGACGACGTGCTGGGTCGGCTCGGTCACCGCGGTGCCGGCGTCCCCGTCGACGGCCACGTAGCGGGCGGCCGACCACCCGCCGAGCCCGGGCAGCTCCACGAACCCGTTGCGCCGCTCACCCACCTCGACCGCCGTCCCGGCCGCGCACAGCCCGACGACTTCGGCCGTCGGCTCCGGCTCGGCCCGGACGTGCACGTCGGCGGTGCAGCGCCCCGGCACCGCCGCGGTCGCCGTGCCCGCGGTGCCGGCCAGCGCGACCGCGGCCGCGGTGACCAGCAGCAGCGCGGCGGTGGCGACCGTGCGGGCCGGCCCGGTGGGCAGCGACGTGGGCAGCGGGACGATCGATCGGATCGGCATCCTCGGCGTTCCTCCGGTGGCGACGTGGGTACCAGGAGCAACGAGCCCGCACGCGGCGGGTTCGGGCGCCGCACCCCCGTTCACCGGATGGGCTGACGGTGCGGACCGCCCGTGGGCGGGCCGCCCGCACGGGGCGACTACCCTCGCACGCGAATCGGTCCATGTGGTTGGCCCGGAAATCAGAGCGGACGGAGATGGTGTGAGCACAGGCCGGCGGTTGTTCACCAGCGAGTCGGTGACCGAAGGTCACCCGGACAAGATGTGCGACGCCATCAGCGACACGATCCTCGACGCGCTGCTGAGCGAGGACCCGCGCAGCCGGGTGGCGGTCGAGACCATGGTGACCACCGGCCAGGTGCACGTCGCCGGCGAGGTCACCACCAGCGCATACGCGGACATCCCCACCCTGGTGCGGGAGAAGGTCCTGGAGATCGGCTACGACTCGTCGGCGAAGGGCTTCGACGGCGCCTCCTGCGGCGTCAACGTGGCCATCGGCGCCCAGTCCGCCGACATCGCCCAGGGCGTGGACACGGCCTACGAGAGCCGGGTCGAGTCCAGCGAGGACGAGATCGCCCGGCAGGGCGCGGGCGACCAGGGCCTGATGTTCGGCTACGCGAACACCGACACCCCCGAGCTGCTGCCGCTGCCGATCGCGCTGGCCCACCGGCTGGCCCGCCGGCTCACCGAGGTCCGCAAGTCCGGCGTCCTGCCCTACCTGCGCCCGGACGGCAAGACCCAGGTCACCATCGAGTACGACGGCGACAAGGCCGTCCGGCTCGACACCGTGGTCGTCTCCAGCCAGCACGCCGCCGACATCGACCTCGACGGCCTGCTCGCCCCCGACATCCGCCAGCACGTGGTGGAGCCGGAGACCTCGGCGCTCGGCCTGGACGTCTCCGGGGTGCGGCTGCTGGTCAACCCGACCGGGCGGTTCGTCGTCGGCGGTCCGATGGGCGACGCCGGCCTGACCGGTCGCAAGATCATCGTCGACACCTACGGCGGGTTCGCCCGCCACGGCGGCGGCGCGTTCTCCGGCAAGGACCCGTCGAAGGTCGACCGCTCCGCCGCGTACGCGATGCGCTGGGTGGCCAAGAACGCGGTCGCCGCGGGCCTGGCCGACCGCATCGAGGTGCAGGTCGCCTATGCGATCGGCAAGGCCGCCCCGGTCGGGCTGTTCATCGAGACGTTCGGCACCGAGCACGTCGACCCGGCCCGCATCTCCGCGGCCATCGACGAGGTCTTCGACCTGCGCCCGGCCGCGATCATCCGCGACCTCGACCTGCTGCGCCCGATCTACGCCCAGACCGCGGCCTACGGGCACTTCGGTCGGGTGGACGTCGAGCTGCCCTGGGAGAGCACCGACCGCGCCGACGCGCTGAAGTCGGCCGCCGGGGCCTGATCCCCGGTACCACCGGCGCGACCGACGGCCCGGGGCCCCCTGCGCGGGCCCCGGGTCGTCGCGCTGTCGGGGGTGCCCGCGAGGATGGCCGCCATGACCGCAGGCCCCGCACCCCGCACCGCCGCCCGTCGCGGCGCGCAGAGCGGAGCGCGGCGCGGGGCGGCCAACCGGGGCCAGTGGGAGCCGGCCGCTGAGCTCCCGGTCGCCCGGATCGCCGTCGACGTGCCGCTCGCGCACCTCGACCGCCCCTTCGACTACCGGGTGCCCACCCACCTGGCCGACCAGGCCGTTCCCGGCGTGCGGGTGCGGGTGCGCTTCTCCGGCCGCGCGGTCGACGGCTACCTCCTGGAGCGCGTCGCCGAGTCCGCCCACGACGGCCGGCTGGCCTGGGTGGAGAAGGTCGTCTCCACCGAGCCGGTGCTGACCGCCGAGATCGCGGCGCTGTGCCGGTCGGTGGCCGACCGCTACGCCGGGGTCCTGGCCGACGTGCTGCGCATGGCGGTGCCGCCGCGGCACGCCAGGGTGGAGGGCGAGCAGCCCCGCGAGCGCGTCCTGGAGCCGGTGGTCCGGCCCGACAGCACCGGCTGGGTGCGCTACCCGCGCGGCCCGGCCCTGCTCGACGCGCTCGCCGGCGGGCGCGCGGCGCACGCGGTGTGGCAGCCGCTGCCGGGGGAGGACTGGGCCGCCCGGCTCGCCGAGGCCGCCGCGGCCACCGTGTCGGCCGGGCGCGGCGCCCTGCTGGTGGTGCCCGACCAGCGCGACGTCGACGTCCTGCACACCGCCTGCGCGGCGCTGGTCGGCCCCGACGCCGTCGTGGCGCTCACCGCGGAGGTGGGCCCGGCCGAGCGCTACCGGCGCTGGCTGGCCGTCCGGCGCGGGCAGGTGCCGCTCGTGGTGGGCACGCGCTCGGCGATGTTCGCCCCGGTGCCCCGGCTCGGCCTGCTCGCCGTCTGGGACGACGGCGACGACCTGCACGCCGAGCCGAGGGCCCCCTACCCGCAGGTGCGCGACGTGCTGGTGCTGCGCGCCCACGGCGAGGGGGCGGCCCTGCTGGTCGCCGGATTCGCCCGCACCGCGGAGGCGCACCTGCTGGTGCGGTCCGGGTGGGCCAGCGAGGTCGTCGCCGACCGCGCGGCCGTGCGCGCCGCCATGCCCCGGGTGCTGCCGATGGCCGACGACGAGATCCGCGCCCGCCACCCCGACGAGCCCGGCGCGCGCCTGCAGAACACCGCCTTCGACGCGGCGCGCACGGCGCTGGCCGCCGGTCGCCCGGTGCTGGTGCAGGTGCCCCGGGCCGGCTACCTGCCCTGGCTGGCCTGCGGGTCGTGCCGGGAGACGGCGCGCTGCCGGCACTGCGCCGGTCCGCTGGCGCTGACCGCCGACCCGACCGGGGGAGCGGGGCCGCCGCGCTGCCGGTGGTGCGGGCGCACCGAGGCCGCCTACCGCTGCGCGGGCTGCGGCT
>NZ_JAHDTH010000141.1 GCF_018531445.1 Pseudonocardia lacus | reverse complement strand
AGGTGCGCGGCGGCCAGCCCGCCCATCGCGCCGGCGCCGACGACCGCCGCGCGGCGACCGGCGAGGTCGCCGCCGAGCACGGCGGTCGCCTCGACCAGCGCCTCGGACACGACGGACGCCCCCGCGGCGTCGATGCCGGTGCCGGCGTGCACCCTCTTGCCGACGCGCAGCGCGTGCTGGGCCAGCTCGTGCAGGGAGCGGCCGACGGTGCCGGCCTCGTCGGCGGCGGCGTAGGCGGTGCGCAGCTGGCCGAGGATCTGGGCCTCGCCGACGACCATCGAGTCCAGGCCGGCGGCGACGGCGAACATGTGCTGCACGGCCGAGCCGGCGTAGTGCACGTAGACGTGCTCGGTGAGCTCGGTGACGGGGGTGCCGGCGTGCCGGGCGAGCACGGCGGAGATGTCGCCGAGGCCGCCGTGGAAGGCGTCGACCACCGCGTAGACCTCGATGCGGTTGCAGGTCGACAGCAGCAGGCACTCGCTGACGTGCGGGTGGTGCAGGAGCTCGTCGAGCAGCTTGGGCACGTCGTGCGGGCCGACCGCGGCGCGTTCCAGCACGTCGACGGGGGCGCTGCGGTGCGACAGCCCCACCACGATCACACTCATCGGGCGCCCTCGCAGAGCTCGGGCGACGCTTCGCGCGGACGCTGTGCCACTGATTCGCTCGCGAGCTCGCTCATCGGATCCCACCGTTCGACGTGCCGTTCACCGGGTGCCCGTTGGCCTGGGCGTCGGGGACGGCCAGCGACTCCCCGTCGACCTCGGCGCCCTCGACCACCAGCCGCTTGCGGGCCACGTGGAAGGCCAGGATCTGCAGCTCGACGGCGAGGTCGACCTTGCGCACCTCGACCTCCTCGGGCACCTGCAGGACCACGGGTGCGAAGTTGAGGATGCACCGCACCCCCGCCTCGACCAGCGCGTCGCAGATGCCCTGGGCGGCCGGTCCCGGGGTGGCGATCATCCCGATGGTGATGCCGCGCTCGCGGCAGGTGGTGGGGATGTCGCGGACGTGGTCGACGAGGATGCCGTTGATGTGGATGCCGACCAGGTCGGGGTCGACGTCGAACAGCGCGGTGACCGGGAAGCCGCGCCCGCCGAAGCCGCCGTAGCCGGCCAGCGCGTGGCCGAGGTTGCCGACCCCGATCAGCGCGACGGCCTGCCGGTGGTTGAGCCCGAGGGCGCGCTCCAGCTGGTGGATGAGCGCGGAGACGGAGTAGCCGACGCCGCGGATGCCGTAGGACCCGATGTAGGACAGGTCCTTGCGGAGCTTGGCCGAGTTGACGCCGGTGGCGGCGGCGAGCTCCTCGCTGGAGACCGTGTCGGCGCCCTGCTCGGCGAGCTCGCCGAGCATCCGCAGGTACACCGCGAGGCGGGCGACGCTGGCCTCGGGGATCGACCTCGGGGCCCGTACGGTCACCGGATCGGAGCCGGCCTGCGGCAACGTCACGGCCTCTCCTCGCGCTGCTCTGCTTCGGGTGCTACTTGCGGACGGGTGTTCTCGCTGACAAGGAACCGCCGTCGGGCACGCTCGATACGTGGTGTCCGGTCCGGTGGGGCGTCGGCTGGGGGACCCGGCCGACAAACCGCTGGGACCGGGCGTTGACGGCGACGGCTTTCCACGGTAGCCGCTTGTGAAGGCACGCACAAAGTTGCGATCTTGAACGGGACCGTACTCACCGGGGGGTCCCCGGGAGAGCGACCGGTGGTCGTCGCGGAGCGGCCGTTCGTCGCAGCGCATCGGACGGAACGGACACCGGTCGAGCGCCGGCCGGCACGCCGACGGGGCGGGCCCCGGATGTGTCCCGGAGCCGCCCCGTCGGAGCTGCGTCGCGCTTACCCGGCGCCGTGCACCGTGCCTCGCAGCCGTGTGCACCGTGCCTCGCAGAGGTCGTGGCGTCGCGCAGAACCAGGTGTGTTCTCGCAGCCCGCCCGGAGGCTGCGACGACACACCGCGCCCTGCGCGACACAGCCAGGTCTGCGAGGACCCGCCCGGGCGCGGACGCGCAGCACGAAGTGCGCCCCGCAGCGCCGGCTGCGCTCTCACAGCACACCGGCACGCTGCGACGACACACCCCGCACTGCGCGACACAGCCAGGTCTGCGAGGACCCGCCCGGCGCGGGACGCGCAGCACGAAGTGCGCCCCGCAGCGCCGGCTGCGCTCTCACAGCACACCGGCACGCTGCGACGACACACCCCGCGCTGCGCGACACAGCCAGGTCTGCGAGCACGCGCCCGGGCGCGGACGCGCAGCACGAAGTGCGCCTCGCAGCGCCGGCTGCGCTCTCACAGCACACCGGCACGCTGCGACGACACACCCCGCACTGCGCGACGCAACTGCGTCTGCGAGGACCCCGCGGGGCGGGGTGCGCAGCGCGAGATGCGCTCGAACCGCCGCTCAGGACATCGGGGGTACCGGGGGCGTCGGCGGCGCGGGCGTCAGCACCGCGTCGACCAGGAAGACCGTGGCGTTCGCGGCCCGGACGTTCCCGCACACCACGGCGGCGGTGCCGCCGTCGGTGCTGGTCAGGGTGAGGGCTTCGGGCGACCCGGACACCGTCACGTCGCCCCACGCCAGCTGGGTGGTCTTGCCGGCGTCCACCAGCCCGCGGGCGTCGAGCTGCTTCTCGGTCACGTGGTAGGACAGCAGGCCGTCGAGCTGCTCGGCGTCGCCGGTGAGCGCCTCGAACTCCGCGTCGCCGACGCGGGTGCGCAGGCCCTCGAAGGCCGCCTCGGTCGGGGCGAAGACCGTCAGCGCCTGCGCCGCGTCGAGGGTCGCCGACAGCTCGGGCATCCGCCCGAGCGCCTCGGAGAGCGTCTTCAGCCGCGGGCTCTCCGCCAGTGCCGCCACGACGGGCCGGTCGCCCAGCTCGGCCACTGGCAGGTCGGCGCAGTCGCCGTAGGGCGCCGCCATCGGCGTCGCGCTCGCGGCCGGGGCGACGACCGGTCCGGCGCCGGTGCCGGGGGCGGTCATCGGCCCGGCGCAGGCGACGGCGCCCGCGGCGACGGCGGTCAGGGTCAGCGCGGTCGCCCGCATGCGGATCCGGTGCACGGCGCAGGACCGTACAGCAGCACCGAGTGTGCGTCTTCTGGGCCTACTGATTAGACCGAACCGAGTAAGCGATCAGTTCAGTGCGGCCCGGAACCGGTCCTCCTCGACCCGCCAGAACCCGTGCTCACGCCCGTCGACCGTGATCACCGGCACCTGGTCGCCGTACTCCGCGCGCAGGGCCGGGTCGGCGTCGACGTCGACCGCCCGCCAGGTCTGGCCCAGCTCGGCGCAGATCCGCGCGACGGCCTCCTCGGCCTCCTCGCAGAGGTGGCAGCCCGTGCGCGTGTAGACCGTCACCCGCGGCTCGGCCGCGGTCATCGCAGCTGCTCCGCCAGCGTCCGGCGGGCGACCTTGCCGGTCGGCGTGCGCGGCAGCGCGTCCACGAACTCGATCGTCGAGGGCACCTTGAACCGGGCCAGCCGCTCGGTGCAGTGCGCCCGGACCTCCTCGTCGGTCAGCTCGACCCCCGGCGCCCGCACCAGCACCGCCCTGACCCGCTCGCCGCGCCGCTCGTCCGGGGTGCCGACGACGGCCGCCTCGGCCACCCCCTCCAGCTCCAGCAGCACCTGCTCGACCTCGCGCGGGTAGACGTTGAAGCCGCTCACGATGACCACGTCGGACGAGCGGTCGACCAGGTGCAGGTCGCCGTCGGCGTCCAGGAACCCGACGTCGGCGGTGCGGAACCAGCCCTCCTCGTCGGGACCGCCCGCGCCGTCGGGCCAGTAGCCGGAGAACAGGTTCGGCCCGCGCAGCGAGACCAGCCCGGTGTCGTCGCTCGGGTCGGAGGCGTACTCGTCGAGGTCGTCGGGGTCGGGCTCGTCGGGCTCGTCGAGGGGGCGGCCCTCGGTGTCGACCAGGCGCAGCTCGATGCCGGGCAGCGGGCGCCCGACCGAGCCGGGCTTGGCCACCCCGCCGATGGCGTTCGTGGTGATCACCGGGCCGCCCTCGGTGAGCCCGTAGCCCTCGTAGATCGGCAGGCCGGTGATCTCCTGGAAGGAGGCCAGCCACTCCGGCGGCAGCGGCGCCCCGCCCGAGGTGCACAACCGCACCCCGGACGTCGCCGCGCGCAGCCGCGCCGCCGGCACGTCGAGCAGCGCCCGGAACATCGACGGCACCCCGGCCACCGTGCTGATCCGCTGCCGCTCCAGCACCTCGACGACGTGCTCGGGCTCGAAGCGGTCGGTGACGACCACCGTGGCCCCGGCCCAGCAGGTCTGCAGCAGCCCGGCGGCCAGGCCGAAGACGTGGAACAGCGGCAGCGACAGCAGGACCCGGTCGACCGGGGTGACCGGCGACGGGCGCACGGCCGCGGTCTGCTCCCGGTTGGCCAGCAGGGCCCGGTGCGACAGCTGCACGCCGCGCGGGCGGCCGGTGGTGCCGGAGGTGTAGACGAGCAGCGCCAGCTCCTCGCCGCCCGGGCCCTGGTCGGGCACGCCGGAGGGGTCGACCGGGGCGGGGTCGAGGTCGGGCGGGGGCAGCAGGCGCGCGCCGGCCTGCCCGGCGCAGGCGCGCGCGGCCGTGTCGTCGTCCGCGGCGACCACGACGGCCGGCCCGGCGTCGGCGACGACGATCTCCAGCTCGCGCAGCACGGCGATCGGGCCGTGCGGCACGGCGACCGCCCCCGCCCGCAGCGCGCCGAGCACCGCCACGCAGAACCCGGCGCCGTTGCCCAGCCGCACGACGACCCGGTCGCCGCGGCCGACACCCGCGCCGCGCAGCCGGACCGCCTCGGCCGTGACGGCCGCGTCGAACCGCGCCCAGGTGAGCGTGCGCGGCGCCGATCCGGGCTCCGACACGTCGACCACGGCGGGCTGGTCGGGGACCCTGGCCGCCGCCAGGGCGACCAGGTCGGCCACGTGGGCCGCGGTCCGCGGCTGGTGGTCGGTCGGCGCGCTGTCCACGGTCCTCCATCGGGTCGAGACATGGCGACTGGCGGGCTGCGGCGAGTCTGGCACGAACCGGGCGGCGCGTGTCCCGCGACGTTCGTCGCAGCACCCGACGCGAGCACCCGCCGACACGCACAGCGACGCGTCGCTCACCGCGTGTGGGTATCCGTTCGCCGGAAACCGGTTGGGCCGACCAGCAGCAGCCCCTTGGGCGATCTCTCCCAGTCCTATGCTCCGCCGCTACCGAACCTCAACGCCCGGTCGCGCGGCTCCGTCGCGCGACTCACCCAAAGGGAGTGGCATGCAGCCAGTCGTCTCCGGTGAACCGCGGACCGCACCCGCCCCGACGGGCGCGCCGCGAGGCGGGGCCGACCTGGAGCCGTGACCGAGCCCGCGCTTCCGCCCCGGCTGCTCCCGTTCGACACCGCCCGTCACCCGACGGGTGGAGAGGTAGCGATGCCCCAGCCCAGCACGTCACACGTCATCGCCCCACGCGGCGCGGGGGCGCCGCCCGCGCGACCGGGCCCACCCCAGCAGGCACGGCCCGCCGCGGTCGCGCCGATCGAGTCGGCCCACCCGGGCGCGCACCGGCCGACCGGGCCACCGATGCCGCGACAGCGGCCGCAGAACGTCCACCCGGGGCAGCCCGTTACCCCGTACCCGACCACCCAGGCAGGGCCGTACACCGGCGTCACCCGGCCGCCGTCCGGTCCACCCCACGCCCGACCGGTCGCGGTCGCCGAACCCGGCACCCCCGCGGTGCCTGCTCCGCAGCCGCAGCCCATCGGCGATGGCCACGACGGCTCATGGTCGCTGGTCAAGATGGCCCAGGCCGGCGACATGAAGGCGTTCGGCGAGCTGTTCGACCGCTACTTCGACATGGTCTTCCGGTTCGCCCTGGTCCGGATGAACGGCGACCGGGCCCAGGCCGAGGACATCGCCCAGGAGACGTTCGTGCGCGCCCTGCGGCGCATCGGCTCGGTGACCTACCAGGGCCGCGACATCGGCGCCTGGTTCGTCACCATCGCCCGCAACCTGATCTTCGACCACGTCAAGTCCAGCCGGTACCGGCTGGAGCACGCCACCGACGAGATCGTCGAGCACTCCCCGGCCACGCACGGCCCCGAGCAGCAGGTGCTCGACGGCGCCACCAACTCCGAGCTGCTGCGCTGCATCCGCAAGCTCAACCCCGACCAGCAGGAGTGCATCACCCTGCGCTTCCTGCAGGGCCTGTCCGTCGCCGAGACGGCCGCGCTGATGGACCGCAACGAGGGCGCGGTCAAGGCGCTGCAGCACCGCGCCGTGCGCAGGCTCGCCCAGCTGCTCCCGGAGGGCCTGCGGTGACGCCGGTCCAGCACCCCGCCGCGGCAGTGCGCGGATCGGGCGTAACCCGTCGCGTCCCCGCTCGTTGCCCTGTCGACTGCCGCGTCCAGCCGGGCCGCGGCGCGAGCACCGACAGCGCAGGTACGCAGTGAGGACGGCCAGCATGCCCGCCGGCGACGAGGAGATCTTCGCCACCGCCGTGGACCGGGGGACGCACCCGGCCTTCGCCGGTGACGCGGAGCTGGCCCGCGACCTGGAGCTGGTGGCGCTGCTGCAGGCGAGCGGCCCCGAGCTGGCGCCGCGGCCCGACGAGCGCGCCCGCGCCCGCGCGGCGATGTTCGCCCGGCTCGCCGCGGCCGACGACCCCTCCGACCAGTTCGAGGTGCCCGACGCCGGCCCCGCTCAGCCGCCCGCAGAACCGGCCCCGGCCGAGAGCGGCCCGCGCACGGCGCTGCTCGAAGCCGCGGTCGACGAGGCCGAGCCCGACGCCGCACCCGTCGACGAGCTGGCGCGCCTGCGCCGGACCCGCGGCAGGCGTCGGCACGCCATGCCCAGCCGCCGCGCCGACGACGACGCGTCGCGCCGCCCGCCCATCGGGGGGCGGATCGTGCTGGTCGCCGCGGCGGCCGTGCTGGGCACCGCGGTACTCGGCGGTGCCGGGGTGCTCGCCAGCCGCAACTCACTGCCCGGCGACGGGCTCTACCCGGTCAAGCGGGTGGCCGAGTCCGCAGGCCTGGTGATGACCTTCGACGAGACCGAGCGCGGGCGCCGGCACCTCGACCTGGCCAGCACCCGCATCGGCGAGGTCGAGCAGCTGCTCGCCCAGGACGGCGCGGCCATGGACCCCGAGGTGTTCCGCACCGGGCTGCAGGAGTTCGACACCGAGGCCGACGAGGGCCACCGGCTGCTACTGGCGGCCGAGGAATCCCGCGCGGCCGCCGAGGCGGAGTGGCGGGCGTGGGCCGCCGACCAGGCCGCCCGGCTGTCCGCGCTGCACGGCGACCTGCCCGCGGCGGTCGCCGGCGGCGCCGCCGGCTCCCTGGAGCGGCTGGAGCAGCTGGGCGGGGGCCCCGGGACGTTCGCCGACGACTGCGCGGGCGGCACCTGCCTCGACGACGGCACCGGCACCACCTCGCCCGGCGCGGATGCCACCGGCACCGCGCCGGTCGACCCGGCCACCGCCGGGCGCACCGGTACCCCGTCGACCGGTCAGCCCGGTTCCGGCGGCCAGACCGGCTCCGGCGGGCAGGGCGGCCAGGACTCGCCGCTGCCCGGCCTGCTGCCGGAGGACCCGCTCGGCGGCGTCCTCGGCGGCACCGGCGGGCAGGCCCCGGACGAGTCCGGCTCCGCGGGCTCCCCGTCCGACGACGGCGACGACGACCGGTCGGGCGGCTCCGGCGGCGGCCTGCCGCCGATCGAGGTCCCGCCGCTGGTTCCGGGCCTGCCGGGCGTCTCGATCGGCTGACCGGCGTCCCCTCGGGGCCGCCCGCGGACCACGCGTCCGGGGCGGCCCCGAGGTCCGTGCGGCACCGGGAAACCGGGCCGAATCCGCGGCGGGCGCGCCAGTAGGCTGGACGAACACGACCCCCATCCGGAGGCGCCAGCGTGGTTGGAGAACCAGAGCCCGGTGGGCCGCTCGCGCCCACCGCGTCCGGTGAACCGAGCGGTGCGACCGAGTCCCCCGGCGTGCTCGAGGCCGCCACCTCGACCGACTCCGCCGTCCGCGCCGGCGAGGCCGCGGCCGCCGCCGCGGTGGCCGCGGGCGACAGCGGCCCGCCGGACGTCCCGCACACCGACCTGACCGCGGCCGCGTTCTTCGACGTCGACAACACGATGATGATCGGGGCGTCGATCTTCCACTTCGCCCGCGGCCTGGCCGCCCGCAAGTTCTTCACCACCCACGACCTGGCCGGCTTCGCCTGGCAGCAGGTGAAGTTCCGGATCGGCGGCCGGGAGACCCGGTACTCGACCACCACCGGCCGCGACACCGCGCTGTCGTTCGTGGCCGGGCGCACCGTCTCCGAGATCACCGAGCTGGGCGAGGAGATCTACGACGAGCTGATGGCCGACCGCATCTGGGCCGGCACCCGGGCGCTGGCCCAGATGCACCTCGACGCCGGGCAGCGGGTCTGGCTGGTCACCGCCACCCCGGTCGAGCTGGCCCTGATCATCGCCCGCCGGCTGGGCCTCACCGGCGCGCTCGGCACGGTGGCCGAGAGCATCGACGGCGTCTACACCGGCCGGCTGGTCGGCGAGATCCTGCACGGGCCGGCCAAGGCCCACGCCGTCCGCGCCCTCGCCGCCACCGAGGGCCTCGACCTCCGCCGCTGCACCGCCTACTCGGACTCGGTCAACGACGTGCCGATGCTCTCGGCCGTCGGCACCGCCGTCGCGGTCAACCCCGACTCCGAACTGCGCGACGTCGCCAAGGAGCGCGCCTGGCAGGTCCGCGACTTCCGCACGGGCCGCAAGGCCGCCCGCATCGGCGTCCCCTCCGTGCTGGGCGCCGGGGTGATCGCCGGCGCCGTCGCCGCCGGCCTCGCCGCCCGCCGCCGCTGAGGTCTGCCGCACTCGCCGACCTCCCGGCGCTCCCCGCATGTGCGTCGAAGCCCACCGGTGTGCACAGGGTCGCCGCTGCCTCGTCGCCTCACTGTCCGTGTGTTGACAAAAAAATTTGTCGGTGCGACCCTCGGCCCATGGCACCCAACGAGACCCTGTTCAGCGCCGCGTTCTCGATGCCCTCGCCCCCGGCCACCGTGTGGCGGCACCTGCGCGAGCCCGACCTGCTGCGCCGGTGGTTCGGGTGGCACGGCCCGGAGTTCGAGGCCGAGATCGCCGGGCTGTCCGGCGGGTTCAGCACGGTCGAGCGCGACGGACGCGCCGTGGTGATCGGCGACCACCGGATGGTGCTGCAGGAGGCCGGCCCGGGTACCGAGCTGCGCATCTCCCGGATCGCCGGGTCGGGCGCGGACGACGTCGAGATCGACGAGGGTTGGGTGACGTTCCTCGAGCAGCTGCGCTACGCCGTCACCGTGCGGCCGGCGGGTGCGCGCCACACCCTCCTGGCTCCCGGGGCACCGGCGACCGCCATCCCGTGGGCGCACGAGGAGTGGGCGCGCTCCGCGCACCAGCGCACGGTCCTCGTCCCGGCCTGGGGCCAGGTGCAGGTCACGATCGTCCGGCCGTCGGCCGGCGGTCCCGCACCGCGGGTCGTCGTCAACGGGTACGGGCGCACCGACGACGAAGCCGCTGAGCAGCACGCCGCGGCGACGGCCTGGGTGGCGGCCTCCCCGCACTGAGCCGGCACGGCCGCACCGCCGCTGTCAGTCGCGGGCGGCCGGGAGGGGGCGCAGGCGGTCGTGCCACTCGCGGGTGCGGGCGGCGTGCTCGCCCCCGCCGATCCGCCGGTAGACCGCCTCGGCGCGGCGCAGCTCGTCGCGGGCCCCGTCGGCCGACCCCAGCCCTCGACGGGCCTCGCCGAGGGCGAGGTGCATCGCCGCCTCCCACTGCGGGATGGCGCCGGCGACCTCGGAGGCGAGCGCGGTCTCCAACGCGGCGACGGCCGCGGCGTACTCCGCGCGACGCAGGTGCAGGCGGCCGATGTCGAACAGCGCCGACACCCGGGTGATCGCCGCGACCTGCGCGACGGGGGCGGTGGCCGGGTCGGAGATCGCCGCCAGCCGCTCCCGGAACGTGCGCAGCGCCGCGTCGAGCCGGCCGGAACGCTCCAGCGAACGACCGGCCAGGGCGAGCGCGTGCGGCAGCCCTTCCCGGTCGCCCGCCGCCCGGAACAGCTCCACGGCCTGCCGCGCGCTCACCAGCGCGGCCGCCGCGTCACCCGCCGGGAGCAGTGCGGTGGCCAGGTAGGAGCGCGACCAGCCCTGCTGGCGCAGGTCGCCCGCGGCGACCGCGCGGCGGTGCGCGTGCCGGGCGCAGGCGGCCGCCGCGGCGGCGTCGCCCAGGCAGCTGCCGCACGCCCAGGACAGGTAGTTGAGGTGGGTGGCGGCGGCGCCGTCGTCGCGCAGGCGCAGACCGGCCCGGCTGGACAGCGTGAACACCCGCGGCCAGTGCCCCCAGTGGGTCCAGCGGTCGGAGAACCAGTGCATCGCCTCGGCCACCGCGAGGACCTTGCGGTGCCGGCCGGCCGCCGCCGCGTCCTCCAGCGCGGCCAGCCAGTTGTCGGCCTCGGCGCGCAGCCACCGCTCGGCGAGCTGCTCGGTGTCGAGCCCGGCTGCCCCCGCCCAGCCGCCCGGCGCGCCGCCGAACTCCGGCTCGAACCAGCGGCCGGCCACGATCGCGGTGTCCAGCAGCCAGTCGACCGCGCGGGACCGGGCCGCGGCCCGGTCGGCCGGGGTCTCCTCCTGGTCGAGGCGGTCGGCGGCGTAGAGGCGCATCAGGTCGTGCAGCCGGTAGCGGCCGGTGAACCCCGACTGCAGCAGGCCGAGCTCGACCAGCTCGTCGAGCGCGTCCTCGGTGGCCCCGACGGGCTCGCCGGTCAGCACCGCCGCCAGCTCCGGGCCCGTGTCCGGCCCCGGCACCAGCGCCAGCCTGCGCAGCAGCCGCCGCGCCCCGGCCGACAACTGGGCGTAGGACAGCCGGAACGCCGCGCTGACCTCCAGGTCGCCCGCGACCAGGGCGGGCAGCCTGCGGCTCGCGTCGCCGAGTCGGCCGAGCAGTCGGGCGGGCGACCAGTCCGGTCGGCTGGCCAGCCGGTTGCCGACGATCCGCAGCGCCAGCGGCAGGTTCCCGCACAGCCGCGACAGCTCCACGACGACGCCGCCGTCGGCGTCGTCGCTGTCCGGGCGCTCGGCGATCAGGCCCCGCAGCATGGCCTGCGCGTCGGCGTCGGGCAGCGGGTCGAGCCGGACCCGTCGCACGCCCTCCAGCCCGGTCAGCAGCCGGCGGCTGGTGACCAGCGTGATCCCGCCGCCGGTCGCCGGCAGCAGCGGGCGCACCTGCGCCTCGTCGGCGGCGTTGTCCAGCACGACGACGGTCCGCCGGTCGGCGGCGAGCGACCGGTACAGCGCGGTGCGCCCCGCCAGGTCCGACGGGATCGGCGGGTGCCGGGGGTCCAGCGCCGTGATGAGGCGTTCGAGGGCGAGCGCGGGTTCGAGCGGGCGGGCGTCCAGGCCGCGCAGGTCGACGAACAGCTGCCCGTCAGGGCAGCGCCCACCCAGCCCCATCGCGGTGTGCACGGCCAGCGACGTCTTCCCGACCCCGGGCGGCCCGCTCACCACGGCCACCGCCGCCGTCGCCGTCGGGTCGTCGGGTCGCAGACCGGCCAGCAGGGCGCGCTCGGCCTCCCGCCCGGTGAAGTCGACGACCCCGCGGGGCATCGCCAGCACGGCCGACGCCGCGTCGACCGGGGCCCGTCGGCCGGTGCGCGCGGCGGCGAGCAGCGCGTCGCGCTCGGGGCCGTCGAGCCGGAGCGCGTCGGCGAGCAGTCCGACGGTGGCCCGCTGCGGGCGGCGGCTGGTCCCGCGCTCCATGTTGCCGATCGCCCGCTCGCTCACCCCGGACGCCGCCGACAGCTCCTCGATGGTCAGCCCCGCGCCGTGCCGCAGGGCCCGCAGCCGCGCTCCGAAAGCGGGCTCGTCCATCCCGCACCTCCCGCACCGACGGTTTCTGCCTGGTCTTCTTCCTGGCGCCGGCCGCCGTCACCCGATCGAATGGTTGCAGGTGCACGGACCGTCACCACGACTGGTCCCGTCGGGCGAGCCGTTTCCCCAGCACGGCGTCCGCTCGCTTCCGGTCGCCGACATGTTCGGCGGCGGGTGGACGACCGGGCACCTCGACGACGGCGGCGATCCCGCCCGAGTCCACGACGGCGGCGGGCCCGGTCCCCTCCCGGGCCCGCCGTCTTCTTCCGCGCGGGTCCCGGGAGTTCGTCGCGCGGCCCCACCGCGCTTGACCCTGACACCCTGTCACCCCCCACAGTGGACCGCGCCATGTTCACCATCGGAGAGTTCGCCAACCTGGGCCGGGTGTCCGTGCGCATGCTGCGCCACTACGACGCCATCGGCCTGCTGCGCCCCGCCCGCGTCGACCCCGGCACCGGCTACCGCCAGTACTCGGCCGCGCAGCTGTCGCTGCTCAACCGGGTCGTCGCCCTCAAAGACCTCGGGCTCACCCTGCAGCAGGTGGGGGCGGTGCTCGCCGAGGAGGTCGACGTCGGGGAGCTGCGGGGGATGCTGCGGCTGCGGCGGGTGCAGCTGGCCGCGCAGGTCGAGGCGGACACCGCGCGGCTGGCCCGGGTCGACGCGCGCCTCCGGCTGATCGAGGAGGAGGGCCACATGGACACCGGGGACGTCGTCCTCAAGCGCATCCAGGCCGTGCGGGTGGCGGAGCTGTCGGCCACGGCCGCCGGCTACGACCACCCGACGTCGATCACCGAGAACCTGAGCCCGCTGTACCCGCGGCTGCTGGAGCTGCTGGAGGGTTCGGGGACGACGGTGGTCGGGGCGGCGCTGGCCTACTACGAGCCCGCCCCGCGCGAACCCGGCGACGAGACGATCACCGTGCACGCGGCCTTCCCCATCGCCGGCGAGCCGCCCGCGGACCGCGGCTTCGACGTCGTCGAGCTGCCGGAGATCGCGACCGCGGCGACGATGCTGCACCACGGATCGATGTCGGAGGCGTTCCGGACCGGGCAGACCATCGCCGGCTGGATCGACGACAACGGCTTCCGGCCCGTCGGTCCCGGCTTCGCCCGCGAGGTCTACCTGGAGTGCCCGCCGGACGACGTCGACCGGTGGGTCACGGAGCTGCAGGTGCCGGTCAGCCGGTGAAGGCGTTGCGGCGCTGGGCCAGCAGCCGGTACAGGGTGTGCTGGATGGTCTCGCGGACCTGGTCGGTCAGGTTGAACACGGTCATCGGGTCGTCGGCGGCGGCCGGGCCGATGCTGTCGGTCGGGATCGGGGTGCCGAACTCGATGTACCACTTGGACGGCAGCGGGACCAGCCCCAGCGGGCCGAGCAGCGGGAACGTCGGGGTCACCGGGAAGTACGGGGCCCCGAACAGCCGGGCCAGCGGCTGGATGTCGCCGATCTTGGGGTAGATCTCCTCGGCGCCGACGATGGCGCACGGGATGATCGGCACGCCGGTGCGCAACGCGGCCGAGACGAACCCGCCGCGGCCGAAGCGCTGCAGCTTGTAGCGGTCGTGGAAGGGCTTGCCGATGCCCTTGAAGCCCTCCGGCCACACCCCGACGAGTTCGCCGCGCGACATCAGCCGCTCGGCGTCGGGCATGCAGGCCAGCGTGGCGCCGCCCTTGCGGGCCAGCGTGCCGATCCCGGGCAGCCGGAACATCAGGTCGGCGCCGAGCAGCCGCAGGTGGCGGTGGTCGGGGTGGTCGTCGTGCAGGGCGACGGCGGTCATCAACGAGTCGATCGGCACCGTGCCGGAGTGGTTGGCGACGACGAGCGCCCCGCCCTCGCCGGGCACGTTGTGCATGCCGATGGTCTCGACCCGGAACCAGCTGCGGTACAGCGGGCGCAGCGCCGGGAGCAGCACACTGTCGGTGAGGTCGCGGTCGAAGCCGAAGTCGTCGACGGTGTAGTCGCCGCCGAGGCGGCGCTTCGCGAACTCGATCAGCTCGTCGAGCTCGGCGCCGGGCTCGGGCTCCGGTTCGGACGGGACCGGCTCGGGCTCCGGCGCGGGGCGGTCGTCCTGCGGGCCGCCGAGCCGCCAGCGCCGGCGGGCACCGGCGTCGTCGACGTGCAGCGGGATCACCCGGGCTTCGGACACGGACGGCCTCCCTCCAGAGGTGGCGGCGGAGTTGGTGGCGGGGCGGACCCGGCCGTTGCGGCTGCCCGCCTCCGGTCGGCGGGGGCTCACCGCAGCATCCCGACGAGTGCGCGCACGCCCCGCTCGACGGACTCGATCCGCTCGGGCCCGACCACCGGGTGCAGGCCCCGCCCGCGCACGAAGTCGTCGAAGGCCTGCACGGTCGTCCAGCGGGGGCTGAACCCGAACTGCTCGCGCAGCCGCCGGTTGTCGACGACGCGGCCGAAGTTGAGCAGGCGCATCTGCTCGGGGGAGAAGTCGACGATCCGGGCGCCGCGGAACACGCGGCTCACCGGGCCGACGGCCGAGCGGGGCACCGGCAGCGGGACCCGCCCGGCCCGCCGGATGGCCTGCGACAGCAGCAGGACGCCGTCCGCGGCGACGTTGAACACGCCGGGGATCTCCTGGCTGGCCGAGCGCTCCAGCACGGCCAGCGCGTCCTCCTCGTGCAGCAGTTGCACGCGCGCGTCGTAGCCGAGGACCGTGGGCACCACGGGCAGCGCGAAGTAGCGGGTGAACACGGTGTCGATGCGCGGGCCGATGAAGTTGGCGAACCGCAGGACCGTGACCGACACGTCGGGGCGGCGTCGGGCGAAGCCGCGCAGGTAGCCCTCGATCTCGGCGGCGTCCTTGGCGTAGCCGCCCGACGGCAGGTCCTTCGGGGTCATCGACTCGTCGAACAGGGCCGGGTCGCGCGGGCTGGACCCGTACACCGCGGTGGTCGACTTGAGCACCACGCGCCGCACCGACGGCGCCTTCTGGCAGGCCGCGAGCAGCTGCATGGTGCCGATGACGTTCATCTCCTTCATCGCCGTGCGACCACCGGACGAGCCGGGGTTGGCGGACACCGACGCGTGCACCACGGTGTCGACGCCGGCGTGGGAGATGACCTTGGCGATGAGGGGGTTGCGGATGTCGGCGCGCACGAACTCGGCGCGGCCCATCCGGCGGAGCAGGTCGCGCGGGGGCGGGACGGTGTCGACGCCCAGGACGCGGTCGATGTCCGGGTTGGCCGCCAGTCGCGCGGCGAGGTGACCGCCGAGGAACCGGCTGACGCCCGTGACGAGCACGACGGATGGCGTCACGGCTCTACCTCGGTGGGGTTTCTCGGGTGCGGCAAGTGACCGATGCTAGACCTCTGGGCGCGGCGGTGACACCGCTCGGCGCGCATCGTGAGCCGACACACCGGTGAACCGCGTCGCTGGGCAGAACGGGGAACGGCCGGCGTCTCCGCCGGCCGTCACCATCACTTGCCGAGCTTGCGACGCTGCACGCGGGTCTTGCGCAGCAGCTTGCGGTGCTTCTTCTTCGACATCCGCTTGCGGCGCTTCTTGATGACTGAACCCATGCGTCGACCCTTCGGTGATGATGACGTCCGCGACCCGCGAGGGCCGCCATGCGGTGGTTACCCGGCCGAGACGGCGCCAACGCGCCGGGCCGGACCATGACCGGTGGCCCACTCTACCTGGGGCGTCCCCGACCGGGGCGGGCGGCCGATCAGCCGGCGTCGAAGTAGGCGTTGCGGAGGTAGTCCACGACGGCGCGGCGCGGCACCCGGAACGAGCGCCCGACCCGGGCCGCCGGCAGCTCGCCCGCGTGCACGAGCCGGTAGACCGTCATCTTGGACACCCGCATCATCGACGCCACCTCGGCCACCGTGAGGAACTGCACCTGGGCGAGGGAGATGTCGGAGGGCTCGGACGGCATCCGATCACCGCTTTCGTGGTCGCACCGGCCGTGCCCGACCTCGGCGACCCGAGCACGTGACCTTGATGGTGGTGGTGAGCCTACCGGGGTCCGAGTGACACCGACGACTCCGGTCTACTCCATGAGCATGCACCATCACGGCGCGTAAGGGTGATCCGGCTACGCCAATCAGCGCAACTGTGCAGAGCTCGTCGCGGGCGTGGTTCAGTCGCGCTTCCCGAGCTCCACCGACCGGTCCCGCGCCGCCTCGATCGCGTCGATCAGCGCCGCCCGCACCCCGTGCCGCTCCAACTGCCGGATCGCCGCGATCGTCGTCCCGGCGGGCGAGGTGACCGCCTCGCGCAGCAGCACCGGGTGGTCGGCGGACTCGCGCAGCATCCGGGCCGCCCCGAACGCCGACTGCACGATCAGGTCGGCGGCGACCTCGCGCGGCAACCCGAGCAGGATCCCGGCGTCGATCATCGCCTCGACCAGGTAGAAGAAGTAGGCCGGCCCGGAGCCCGACAGCGCGGTCACCGCGTCCTGCTGGGACTCGGGCACCCGCACCACCCGGCCCACGGAGGCCAGGATCTTCTCCACCACGGCCAACTGGTCGTCGGTGGCGTGCGAGCCGGCGGAGATGGCGCTCATCGCCTCGCCGACCAGCATCGGTGTGTTCGGCATCACCCGCACGACCGGCGTGCCCTCGGGCAGCGCCTCCTCGAACAACGACGTGGGCAGCCCCGCGCACAGCGACACGACCAGCGTCCCCGGCCGCAGCGCGGCGGCCAACTCGTCCAGCACCGGACCGATGTCCTGCGGCTTCACCGCCACCACGACGATCTCGGCCCGCCCGGCGGCCGTGGCCACGTCGACGGCGCGCACCCCGTGGCGCGCGGTCAGCTCGTCGGCCCGCTCCGGGTGGCGCTCGGTGAACAGCAGGTCGTCGGCGGGCTGCCCGGCCGCCAGCAGCCCGGCCAGCAGAGCCTCCCCGATCTTCCCGGCGCCCAGCACCGCGATCCGTGTCATGGCCGCGACCCTACGACTCCCCCACCACCGAGTTCCGCGCCCGTCGGACGCATCGACCGACGAGGGCTGGGCGCTGGTTGGGCGAGCGCGGCTCTCGTCCACCCAGGCCGGACGAACGCCGCGCTCGTCCCACGCCGACGCCGGCGCGCCCGCAGCACCCGCGGTGTCCTCGCAGCACCCGCGGTGTCCTCGCAGCACCCGCGGTGTCCTCGCAGCACCCGCGGTGTCCTCGCAGCACCCGCGGTGTCCTCGCAGCACCCGCGGTGTCCTCGCAGCACCCGCGGTGTCCTCGCAGCAGCAGGGGTGTGCTCGCAGCCCGCCGGCGCGCTGCGACGACCCAGCCAGCGCTGCGACGACCCAGCCAGCGCTGCGACGTCCCCCGCCAGAGCCGCGAGGGCGGGCCCTCGTTTGCGTCCGACCGCACGAGAGCGGCGTTCGTCGAACCCCGCCGCACGAAAGCGGCTCTCGTCCAACCCCGGCCGCCGGGCGCGGCCGCGTCGACGGGGGTCAGGTGGGGGGTTGGGGGGCCAGGGCGAGTTGGCGGGTCTGGCAGACCAGGCGGCCGGCCGAGTCGATGACCAGGACGTCCTCGTCGAACCACGGGCGGGTGACGCTCGCCGAGCGCGCCTCCAGGCGCAGCCAGCCGGGGGCGGGGCGGGCCCGTAGCAGCGCCGTCAACTGCACGGTGGGGGCCCAGCCGAAGCCCGTGCCGAGGTTGAACACCGTCGGGGGCAGGATGTCGCCGGCGACCATGGCGAACAGGACGTCGGTCGGCTCGCCGCGGGGGCGGACCCAGCCGCGCAGCACGGGCGGCCCCTGCTCGTGCCGCGTGAACGCCATCGTCGGGCGGTCGAACCACAGGTCGCAGGCCGCGCCGAGGCCCTCGGCGCCGCGGCCGAGGGAGGAGTCGCGGGCGCCCTCCGGCGGCTCCGGGGGCAGGTCGGGCAGATCGCTCCAGGTGGGCTCGACATCAGGCAACCGGCCCGCGGTCACCGTGGCGGCCAGCATCGCCCGCCCGCCCTGGGTGAGCCGCACCGCCACCACCGACGCGGTGCGCCCGGTCTTGAGCACCTCGGTGCTCAGCTCCACCGGGCCGGGGTCGGGGGCCCGCAGGAAGTCGGCCGCCACGGCCAGCGGGTCGGGCGCGACGCCCGGCGCGGCCTCCTCGACGGCCAGCAGCCCGGCGCGGGCCATCAGGGCCATCAGCAGGCCGCCGTGCGCCTTCGGCCCGACCGTCCAGTGCTTGCCCAGCTCGGCGGCGAAGCGGCCGTCGCCGAGGGGCTCGACCTGGACGGCGGCGCGGAACGGCGCGGCGGGCGCGGCGTCCACCCGCGCTTCGGTGGTCATGGCAACAGGGGTATCACCGTCGCCGCCGTCGGCGGAACCTGGTGTGATCCGCGTCGCCGTCAGCGCTGACCGCTATCTCGCCGGCTCGGCCACGCGCGGGTTCGCGAGGCGGCTGCCGGTGGGCTGCAGGTGCAGGCGGGCGAACAGCAGCGACTCGGCCAGCAGGGCGGCGCGCTCGTAGCGGGTGCGGCAGCGGCGGGTGCTGATCTCCAGGACGACGACGCCGTCGAACCCGCTGTCGGCGATGCGCTGGCAGACCTCCGCGCACGGCTGCGAGCCCCGCCCGGGCACGAGGTGCTCGTCGCGCGGGGCGCCGCTGCCGTCGGTCAGGTGCAGGTGCTTGAGGCCCGTGCCCATCCGGTCGAGCAGGGCCAGCGCGTCGACGCCGGCGGCGGCGGTGTGGGAGAGGTCGAGCGTGTAGTGCCGGTGGCCGACCTCGGTGGGGTCGAAGCCCGGTGCGTACGGGACGCTGCGCACGCCCGCCCGGACGACCGGGAACATGTTCTCCACGGCCAGCGCGACGCCCGCCGTCTCCCCGGCGCGGGCGACCTCGTCGGCGAACAGCCCGGCGTAGCGGCGCTGCCAGCGGAACGGCGGGTGCAGCACGACGGTGCCGGCACCCCACTCCGCGGCCGCGGCGACGGACCGGCGGATGCGGCCGATCGGGTCGCTGTCCCAGACCCGCTGGGTGACGGCCAGGCAGGGCGCGTGCACCGCGAGCACGGGGACGGCGTACTCCCGGGAGAGCCGCGAGACGGCTGCGAGGTCCTGGCTGACCGGGTCGTTCCAGACCATCAGCTCGACGCCGTCGTAGCCCAGCTCGGCGGCCAGCTCGAAGGCGGCCGGCGTGGGCTCGGGGTACACCGATGCCGTCGACAGCGCGACGGGCGGGCCCGACGGCATGGCGTTCGCCTCCCCGGCTATCTCCCCAGCAGGACCAGGATCGCCGGCGACACGGTCAGCAGGACGCCGACCAGGACCGCGGCGATCGTTGTGCGCATGTCGGTGTTGCGCAGCAGGGTCCGCACGACGACGACCAGACCCGCGGTGACGAGGATAGCCGCCGCGATGGCCACGACGAGCAGACTGCTCCACAGGTACCGGAAGCCCACCCAGAGAGCGGCACCGCCGATCGCCCCGACGACCCACTGGGCGAGCACCGGTGCCCACGACTGGGCGGTGCCCTCCTCCTCGACGGCGTCGGCGCCGTCGGCGGCCGGTTCGTCGTCGTCGGAGTCGGTGCGGGCGCCGGTCGGGAGGTCGGGGCCGGCGTCGGACGGGCCGAGGCCGGCGGGCTGGGCGTCGTCGTCGAACTCGTCGAAGTCCATCGGCGCGGCGGCCTCGGTGGGCGGGCCGCCGTCGGTGGCCGGTGGGGCCCCCTGGCCGGTGCGGTCGCGGTGCCAGTCCTCGGCGCCGGCCGGGGGCATGCCGACCGCGGTGGCCGGGCCGCCGTCGTCGACGGGGACGCGGGGGGCGGCGGCCTGCACGCGGCTGGTGGCCTCGGACTGCCGCAGCGCCTCGAGCCGCTGGTGGTCGATGGGCCCGGTGAGGTTCGGGTCGGCGCCGGGACGGCCGTAGGCCTGCGGCTCGAACGGCGGACGCCCGTTCGGCTGCCCGTTCGGCTGCCCGTTGGGCCCGGCCGACGGCGGACCGAACATCGGCGCCGGCAGGGCGGACGCGGCCAGCGGCGCTCCCCCCGCGTACGGGGTGGACGAGTGCGGCGGACCGCCGGGGCGCATCTGCTCCGGTGCCGGCGGGAACGCGCGCGGCGGCTGCTCACGCGGGCCGAACTGCTGCGGGCCGCGCTGGCCGCCACCGGGGCGGCCCTGCGCATCCCACGGCGCCGCGGGATGGTCGGGACGGGGCTGGTCCGGCTGGTCCCACCCGGGGGCGGGGCGCTCGCGCTGCGGCTCGGGCCGGAACGCGTCGGGCCGGAAGGCACCGGTCGCGTCGCGGGACTCATCGGGCTGCCAGCCGCGGTCGGGCTCGCGTCGCTGCTGGCCCGCGCCCCACTGGCCGGCGCCACGGCCGTTGGGCGAGCCGTTCGGGGCACTGTTGGGCGAGCCGTTCGGAGCGCCGTTGGGCGAGCCGTTCGGGGCGCCGTTGCCGCCGGGGAAGTCGGCGCCGGGGGACGCGTACTGCTGGGGCATCGCGCTCGGCGGGCGGGGCCCGGACTCCCGGGCCCCGGCCGGGCCGGCCAGCGACGGCGGGGGCGGCCCGGACGGGCGCTCGGGCTGCGGCGAACGGGACGTGGGCCAGGCGGCGCCGTTGGACCCGTTGGACCCGTTGGACCCGTTGGCGGTGGGGGCGCTCTGGGCGGTGGGGGCGGCCTGGTCGTCCGAGACGTCATCGGCGTCGCGACGGCGGCGTCGCCGGCCGGTGGACGTCGCCTCGCTGCCGCCGTGCTGGGCGAGCAGCTCGGCGACAGTCCGCTGGCGGGGCTGGTCGGTCTCGGAACTCATCGCGTACACCGTGCCCCGTAGCGCGTCAAGCGTCCAAGCCCGCACGGCGCGTCCTGCGCCGAGCGGTCGGTTCCGGAACCGAGGGTGGCGCGACCGCCGCCCGGCCCGGCCGGGCGGGTGCCGGCTGCGGGGATCTCGAGCGGGGAACGGTCCACGACGTCGAGCACACGAGTGCGCACGGACGCCAGGCTACTGCGTGGTCGTGATGCGGTCGTGACCGAACCCGCCACGACGTGCAACAGCCTACTACTCTCGGCGACATCGCCAGGCCGGGAGGGTCGTCCGGTCGCCGCACCACACGCTCTCAGGTCGGCGCAACCGCCCTGGGCCGTCCGCGACTGTGCGAGCTGCCCGGATGCCCACACCGCTGTCCACAGCATGGGGATGGTTGCTCAGCGAGCGTGTCGTGTTCCCGCCACCCGTGGTCGGGGCAGACTCTCCCGCATGAGGTTCCGGACCACCGTGGAGCTCGGCGGGAAGACCGCGACCGGCATCGAGGTGCCCGACGACGTCGTCGCCGAGCTCGGCAGCAAGCGCGCGCCCGTGCGCGTCACGATCAACGGCTACACCTACCGGTCGACCGTGGCCGTCATGGGCGGGCGCTACCTGCTCCCGGTCTCGGCGGAGGTGCGCACGGGCGCCGGCGTCGCCGCGGGCGACGAGATCGAGGTCGCGCTGGAGCCGGACACCCAGCCGCGGGTGGTCGAGGTGCCGGCCGACCTCGCCGCCGCGCTCGCCGAGGTGCCCGCCGCGCGGGAGGCCTTCGCCGCGCTCTCCTACAGCAACCAGCGCCGGCACGTGCTGTCGGTCGAGGGCGCGAAGGCGGCCGAGACGCGCGCCCGGCGGATCGCCAAGGTGGTCGCCGAGACCACTCCGTCCTGACCCGGCGGTCGGCACACCGTCGCCCGCAGCGCGCGGGGGTGCGAGGCGATCCACGGGGTAGACGACGGGGGTGGGTGCGGACCGCGTCGGCCAGGCCGCGGACACCCGCGCCCGCACGCGCACCTGGGTGGCGTTCGCGGTCACCGGGTGCGTCGCCGCCACCTACGCGGGACGGATCCCCGCGGTCGCCGACCGCCTGGGCCTGTCCCCCGGTGAGCTCGCGGTCGCCGTGCTGGGGATCGAGGGCGGCGCGCTGGTCGGGCTGCCGCTCGGCGCGGCCGTCGTGGGCCGGTTCGGCGCCTCGACCGGCCTGCGCACCGGCTTCGCCGTCTACGCCCCGGGGATCGGCGTCGGCGCGGTCGCCCCGTCGCTGCTGTGGCTGGCGCTCGGGCTGGGCGTGTGGGCGGCCGCGAACAGCGTGGTCGACGTGGCCCTCAACGCCCGCGGCGCACAGCTGGAACGGCGCTCCGGCCGGCCGCTGCTGTCCGGCCTGCACGCCGGGCAGGGCGTCGGCCTGCTGCTCGGCGCGCTGGCCGCGACCGTCGCGGCGACGCTGGACGTGCCCCTGCCGGTGCACGTCTGCCTGGTCGGCGCGGTCGCGCTGGTCGTCGGCCTGCTCGCGGCGGGGCCACCGGTCGACGAGCCGGCGCCGGGACCACGGGTGCGCCGCCGTCGCCGCCCGTCGCGGCCGCTGCTCCTGCTCGGCGCGGTGGCGTTCTGCGCGTTCCTCGTGGACGGGGCCGCGACCAACTGGATCGCCACCCACCTGGTCACCGACCACGGCGTCGGAGCCGGCCTCGCCGCGGGCGGGTACCTGGTGTTCGCCGCCGCGCTCGTGGCCGGCCGGCTGGTCGGCGACCGGCTGGTCGTCCGGTTCTCCCGGCGCCGCGTCGTGCTGGGCTGCGGGCTGGCCGTCGCCGCGGGCAGCGCGGTGGCGAGCACGGCGCCGGGGCCGTT
>NZ_JAHDTH010000140.1 GCF_018531445.1 Pseudonocardia lacus | reverse complement strand
CGGTGGTTGTGGCGGAGGGGGTACGCCCGGTCCCATCCCGAACCCGGAAGCTAAGCCCTCCAGCGCCGATGGTACTGCACTCGTCAGGGTGTGGGAGAGTAGGTCGCCGCCGACATTCAACATGGGGCCCGGATCCTGTTTTCAGGATCCGGGCCCTTTTTTCGTGCGCGTGCATAATCGGCTTCGCGGTCGGGGCGGAGCGCGGCATGCTGGCCGCGTGGACGTGCGCGTGATCGAGGACCCGAGCGAGTTCGTCGCGCTGGCCGGCCCGGTGCTGGCCGCCGACCCGGCCCGCCACACCATCACCCTCACCGCGCTCGACGCGATCAGCCGCGACGGCGCTCCGGTCGAGATGATGCTGCTGGCCCGGGAGGCCGGTGAGGTCGTGGGCGCAGCGCTGCGCTCGCCCGGTCGACACCTGCTGGTGGAGGCGTTGCCGGTCCGGTTCGCCGACGCGGCAGCGGACCTCGTGGCGCGCCACGATCTGGACGCTCCCGGCGTGAGCGGCCCGGTGGCGGCCGCCGAGGCGTTCGGCAGGGCGCTCGCCGCGCGCCGCGGAGCGCGGCTGGAGGTGGAGACCCGCAGCCGGCTCTTCCGGCTCGGCGAACTGGTGCCGCCGGTGGGTGTGCCGGGCGCCGCCCGGCCGGCGGGGCAGGACGATGTCGACCTCCTGGCCGTCTGGCGCGCCGCTTTCGCCGTCGAGGCGCACGAGCCGGGGCACACCCCCGTCGACAGCGCGGCGGAGGTGCGCCGGTCCATGCGCCTGGGCAGTGCCGAGGTGCTCTGGGAGGTCGACGGGATCGTCGTGTCGCAGGCGACGGCGCGGCCGGTGCTGGCCGGGATGTCGAGGATCGGACCGGTCTACACCCCACCCGAGCACCGCCGGCACGGCTACGCGGCGGCGGTGACGGCGGCGGCGAGCCGCTGGGCCCTCGACGCCGGCGCCGACCCGGTGCTGCTGTTCACCGACCTGGCCAACCCGACGACCAACGCCCTCTACCCGCGCATCGGCTACCGCCCGGTGCACGACCGCGTCGACCTGGCCCTGGTCCGGGGGTGAGGGCGGCACCGGGACGCGCGAGCGCCCGCAGTGCCGCAACCGCCCGTCCGTGGGGCAGGATCGGGTGGTGAGCGATCGCCGTCCCCGGGTCTCGCTGGCGCGGCTGGGGTTCACCGCCGAGTGGGCCGAGGCCAGCCTCGTGGAGCTGGGCTGGTGGTCGGGCGACGGTCCCGCCGAGGGGGCCGAGGAGATCATGTGGGCGCTGGCCCGCAGCCCCGATCCCGACCTCGCCCTGCGCACCGTCGAGCGGCTCTTCGGGGCCACCGCGGACGGCCCCGCGCTGCAGCGGGCGCTGCGCGACGACGTCGGCCTGCGCGGGCGGCTGCTGGCACTGGTGGGCGGGTCGACGGCACTGGGCGACCACCTGGTCACCCACCCCGACCGGTGGCGGCGCCTCGTCGGTGGCGCCGGAGAGGCCTTCGGCCACGACCCCACCGCGACGCTGCTGGCCGCGGTCGGCGCCGATCCGCACGCGCCGCCGGCCGGTGCCGCGGACGGCTCCGCGGCCGCGCTCACCGGAGCCGAGGCGGTCGCCGCCCTGCGCACGGCCTACCGCGACGAGCTGCTCGTGCTGGCCGCGAGCGACCTGGCCGCCGTCAGCGAGCGCGACCTCCCGGTGCTCGACGTGGCCGACGTGGCGTCCCGGCTCGCCGATCTGGCGGCGGCGGCCCTGCGCGCGGCGCTGGCCGTGGCGCTGGCCGAGGTCGGGGAGGACGCCGGCCGGCTCGCGGTGATCGCGATGGGCAAGTGCGGCGGCCAGGAGCTCAACTACGTCAGCGACGTCGACGTCGTCTTCGTGGCCGAGCCCGCCGACCAGGCCACCACCCGGCTCGCCACGCGACTGATGCGGATCGCCGGGGAGGCCTGCTTCGAGGTCGACGCGAACCTGCGCCCGGAGGGCCGCCAGGGCGCGCTGGTGCGCACCCTGGAGGGCCACGTCGCCTACTACGAGCGGTGGGCCAAGACCTGGGAGTTCCAGGCGCTGCTCAAGGCCCGCCCGGTCGCCGGCGACCCGGAGCTGGGCGCGGCCTACGCCGAGGCCGTCGCGCCGATGGTGTGGAGCGCGGCGGGGCGCACCGACTTCGTCGCCGACGTCCAGGCGATGCGCAGGCGGGTGGTGGAGCACCTGCGCCCCGACCGCGCCGACCGGGAGATCAAGCTCGGCCCGGGCGGGCTGCGCGACGTCGAGTTCGCGGTGCAGCTGCTGCAGCTGGTGCACGGCCGCACCGACGAGGCCCTGCGCTCGGCGACCACCCTGGACGCGCTGGCCGCGCTGGCCGACGGCGGGTACGTCGCCCGCGACGACGGCGCCAACCTGGCGGCCTCCTACCGGTTCCTGCGGTTGCTGGAGCACCGCCTGCAGCTGCAGCGGATGCGCCGCACCCACCTGCTGCCGGCCCTGGACGACCACACCGGCCTGCGCTGGTTGGCCAGGGCGGCCCGGATGCGCCCGGACGGGCGCCGCGACGCGGTCGGCGTGCTGATGGCGGAGTGGACCCGCAACGCGCGGCGGGTCCGCAGGCTGCACGAGAAGCTGTTCTACCGGCCGCTGCTGGCGGCGGTCTCCCGGCTCAGCCCGGACGCCACGCGGTTGTCCGAGTCGGCGGCGACCGCCCGGCTCGCCGCGCTGGGCTGGGCCTCCCCGGAGGGCGCGCTCAACCACCTGCGGGCGCTCACCTCGGGCGTGTCGCGGGCCGCGTCCATCCAGAACGCGTTGCTGCCGGTGCTGCTCGAAGAGCTCGCGGTCAGCCCCGACCCGGACCGGGGCCTGCTGGCGTACCGGCGGGTGTCCGAGGCGCTGGCCACCACGCCCTGGTACCTGCGCCTGCTGCGCGACGAGGGCCAGGTCGCGGAGCGGCTGATGCGCCTGCTGGGGGTCTCGGCGCTGGTGCCCGACCTGCTGGTGCGCGCGCCCGAGGTGCTGCGCCTGCTGGCGGCCCCGGTCGCCGGGCAGGCCGACGAGCTGCTGCGCGACCCGGCCGAGGTCGCCACCTCCCTGCGGGCGACGGTGGCCCGCCAGCAGGACCCGAAGGTCGCCGCCGACACGGCGCGCTCGCTGCGCCGCCACGAGATGCTGCGGGTGGCCTGCGCCGACCTCATCGGCGCGCTCGACGTCGAGGGCGTCTGCGCCGCGCTCAGCTCGGTGTGGACCGCGGTGCTGCAGGCCACCCTCGACTCGGTGCAGCGCGCCGTCGGACCCGGGCCGGCCCGGCTCGCGGTGATCGGCATGGGCCGGCTGGGCGGGGCCGAGATCGGCTACTCCAGCGACGCCGACGTGCTGTTCGTCTGCGAGCCCGTCGACGGCGCCCACGACCACGACGCCGTGCGGCACGCGACGACGATCGCGGAGACGGTGCGCCGCAGATTGGCCGCGCCGAGCCCCGACCCGGCCCTCGTCGTGGACGCCGACCTGCGCCCCGAGGGCCGCCAGGGCGCGCTCGTGCGCACGCTGAGCTCCTACCGCGGCTACTACGCCCGCTGGTCGCAGACCTGGGAGGCGCAGGCCCTGCTGCGCGCCCGCCCGGTGGCCGGCGACGCGGACCTGGGCCGGCGGTTCATCGAGATGATCGACCCGATCCGCTACCCGGACAACGGCATCGGCGACCAGGCCGTCACCGAGATCCGCCGGATCAAGGCCCGGGTCGACGTCGAGCGGCTGCCGCGCGGCGCCGACCGCGGCACCCACACCAAGCTGGGCCTGGGTGGCCTGGCCGACGTGGAGTGGACCGTGCAGCTGCTGCAGCTGCTGCACGCCGGCGACATCCCCGAGCTGCGCACCACGTCCACGCTGGAAGGGCTGCGCGAGGCGGGCGAGGCCGGGCTGATCACCGAGGCCGACGCCAAGGCGCTGGCGAACGGCTGGACCATGGCCACCCGCGCCCGCAACGCGGTGATGCTGGTGCGCGGCAAGCCCGGCGACCAGCTGCCGCGGTCGGGACGGGAGCTGGCCGCGGTGGCCGTCGCCCTCGGCTACCCGCCGGGCGGCGACCCCGGGGTCTTCCTCGACGACTACCGCCGGGCCACCCGGCGGGCCCGGGCGGTCGTGGAGCGCGTCTTCTACGGCTGACCGGAACGCGCGAAGTCGGTGGGCACCCCCGCGTCGGCGCCGTAGCGTGCCGGGGTGCCCTCCGTGCAGACCCTCGTGACGTTCGCGCTGGCCGGGATCGTGCTGGTCGCGATCCCGGGGCCGAGCGTGCTGTTCATCGTCGGCCGCGCCCTCGCCCACGGCCGGCGCGCCGCGCTGACCAGCGTCGCCGGCAACACCACCGGTGCCGCCCTCGTCGTGCTGGTGGTGGCGCTGGGCTTCGGCGCCGTGGCCGCGCAGTCGGTCGAGGTGTTCACCGTGCTGAAGCTGGTCGGCGCCGGCTACCTCTGCTACCTCGGCGTGCAGACGTTCCGCCACCGCGGCGACCTCGCCGCGCTGGTGGGCTCCCCGGACGGCGCGCGCGACCGGCGGCTGTTCTGGCAGGGCGTGCTGGTCGGCGCGACGAACCCGAAGGTGCTGGTGTTCTTCGCGGCGGTGCTGCCGCAGTTCGTCGACGCGGACGCCGGCAGCGCGACCGGGCAGATGCTGGTGCTCGGGCTGCTGTTCGCGCTGATCGCCTCGACGCTGGACAGCGCATGGGGGCTGGCCGCCGGCACCGCGCGCCAGTGGCTGGCGACCTCTCCGGCGCGGTTGCGCCGGATCGGCGGCGCCGGCGGTCTGATGATCTTCGGGATGGGGGTCGCGCTGGCCTTCACCGGCCGCCGCGACTGACCCGCCGAACCCCTCACCCCGCGGAGCGCAGTGCTCATCCCCCGCGGAGCGCAGTGCTCATCCCGCACGTAGTGCGGCGATCACCCACTCGAACGCCGGGACGCTCGACGGGACCGGCGCCCAACCGTTGAGCACCCCCAGCAGCTGCCAGTACCGCTCGACCCGGCGGTCGGAGAAGGTGGCCAGGGTGTCGGCGGCCGCGGCCCGACGGCCGGGGTCGAAGTCGGGCCCGGTGATGCGGGCCAGCACCCGCTGGCCCTCCTCGGAAGCCGGGTCGACGCCCGCGGCGAGCGCACCACCGGCGTGCTCGGCCACCGCGGCCGGGTCGATCGCCGGCGCCTCGGTGGCCGGCGCCGATCCGGCCACCGCCATCTCCCGCACCCGGGCCCGGAACGCCGGGTCGCCGACCAGCTCGGCGAGCTCCACCCAGGCCGCGACCTGCTCGGTGCTCGGGTCGTCGGGCAGCTCGGCCGGCATGCTCCGCATGGCGCCGGCGATGCCGGCTCCCGGAGCCTGCGGGTCGGTGCCCGCGAAGGTCGCGTCGACGAACTCGTCGATCATCTGCTGGCGCTCGGCGGCGGAGAGCCGGGCGAGGTCGTTCATCAGTGCTGCCTTTCGTTCGGACCACTCCCCGCCGGCGAGCAGCGTGCACAGGGCGCGCTGCACCCGCAGGGCGCGGATCTGGGAGTCGATGGCCTGGACGTGCGCGGCGGCCACGTCCTGGACGCTGCGGCGCCGTTCGAGCACCAGCCGGACGTCGTCCAGGCCGAGGCCGAGCTCGCGCAGGGTGCGGACGAGGTCGAGGCGGGCCACCGCGCGGGAGTCGTAGCGGCGGTAGTTGCCCCGCGACCGGTCGGTCTCGGGCAGCACGCCCTCGTCGGACCAGAAGCGGATGGTGCGCGCGGGCACGCCCGACCGGCGGGCGAGCTGCCCGATGGTCAGCAACGTCGTCATGACCCCATGCTGGAGGTTCCAGTGGGTGGAAGGTCAAGCCCGATCCGGGGCGCTGCCAGACTGGGCCCGTGGGAGCCGACCAGCTGACCGGGATCGTGGACGCCGTGCGCACGACCGTCGCGCAGAGCCCGGGCGTGCTGCTGGCGGCCCTGCTGGCCGTGGTCGCCGTGGGCTGGTCGGTGTCGTGGCGGTGGACGCGCACGGTGGTGACCATCGCCCACGAGGGCGGGCACGCGCTGACCGCCGTCGTCGCCGGACGCGGTCTGACCGGCATCCGGCTGCACCCCGACACCTCCGGGCTGACGGTCTCGACGGGGGCCCGGCGCGGGCCCGGGCTCGTCCTGACGTTCCTCGGCGGCTACCCGGCGCCGTCGCTGCTCGGGCTGGGTGGCGCGGCGCTCGTCGCGGCCGACCTGGCCCAGCTGATGCTGTGGATCGCGCTGGGCCTGCTGGTCGCGACGCTGGTGCACGTCCGCAACCTCTACGGCGTGGTCGCCGTGGTCGCGACCGGCGCGGCGGTGGCCGCGGTCGCGGTCTGGGGCGGAGCACGGCTGCAGGACGGGTTCGCCGCGGCGCTGTGCTGGTTCCTGCTGTTCGGCGGGCTGCGCGCGGTGCGCGAGCTGCAGCGCGGGCGGCGCCGCACCCGCGGCCGCGCCGACGGGTCGGACGTCGACATGCTCGCCCGGCTCACCCGCGTGCCCGGCGGAATGTGGGCGGCGATCTTCTGGTTGATCGCGGGAGCGGCCGTGCCGGCCGCCGGCTGGATCATGCTGGTCCGGTCGTGACCGCGCTTAGGAGTGCAGTGAACGAGGACTTCAACAGCCAGATCATCGAGGAGTTCCGGGCGAACGAGGGCCGCGTCGGTGGCCCGTTCGAAGGCGCCCCGATGATCCTGATCCACCACCGCGGGGCCAAGTCGGGCACCGAGCGGGTGGCGCCGCTGGTCTACTTCCCGCAGGACGACGGCAGCCTGGTCATCATCGCCTCCAAGGGCGGCGCGCCGACCAATCCCGACTGGTACCACAACGTGAAGGCCCACCCGGTCTTCGACGTCGAGGTCGGCACCGAGACCTTCCCCGTGACGGCCGAGGAGGTCGTCGGCGAGGAGCGCGAGACGATCTGGGAGAAGGTCGTCGCCGCCAGCCCGGGCTTCGGCGAGTACCAGCGCAAGACCACCCGCACGATCCCCGTCATCCGCCTCACCCGCAACGGCTGAGGACCCCGCACACGGGCGCGCTGCGGCAGGATGTCGGCCATGACGATCACCCTCGACCAGGCCCGGACCATCGTGGACGCCGCCCTGGAGCACGGCACCGCGCAGGGGTTCAACCCGCTGACCGTCGCGGTGCTCGACCCCGGGGGTGCGCTCGTCGCGCTCGGCCGCCAGGACGGCTCGGGCAACCTGCGTCCCGACATCGCCGTCGCGAAGGCCTGGGGCGTGCTCGGGATGGGCATGACCAACCGCGCCATCGCCGCGCGGGCCGCCGACTCCCCGGAGTTCTTCACCTCGGTGGCCGCGCTGGCCGGGGGCCGCATCCTGTCGGTGCCCGGCGGGGTGTTCGTGCGCGACGCGGACGGCACCCTGCTGGGCGCCGTCGGCGTCACCGGCGACGCCTCGCTCAACGACGAGGCCGCGGCGGTGGCCGGGATCGCGGCCGCCGGGCTGGTCGCCCAGACCGGCGCGGAGGACTGACCGGGGCGCTAACCCCCGGCCGCTGGTCGCCGGGTTCGTTCAGCCCCGCCGGCTCCACCACCGCCGCCGGGGCGGCTGCTCCGGCACGGGCGCGGGGTCCGCGGGGACCGGCTCGGCGGGAGCGCTGCGCCCTTCGCGCCACCGGCGCACGGCCGCGTCGGCGTCGACCTTGCCGATCCGCAGCCGCGGCGGGGTCGGGGCGCGGAGGTAGTCGACGATGCGCAGGTTCAGCTCGGAGACCGCGTCGCGCACGGCGCGCTCGGTCGGCAGGGCGCCCAGCGACTCGGGCAGCCGGTCGATCTCCTTGCGCAGCTGGACCGACGGCGGCAGCAGCGCGTCGGGCGACAGGCCCTCGCGGCGCACGTAGCCGCGCACCCACCACAGCTCGTCGTCGGGCCCGGTCAGGCCCGGCAGGGGCTTGCCCTTGCCGGGCAGGTCGTCGAATGCGCCGCGCTCGGCGGCCAGCCGGATCTGCCGGTCGATCAGGGACTCGTGCTGCTCGGGCACCGGTGCCACCCCCTCTCCTCGACCGTACCGGGCCGCCGCGGTCCCGGACCTGGCGCCGGGCGTGCGGGCGGGGGACACTGCGTCCGGACCGAGGAGCGGCCATGGGCACACGGGGGTCGGCGAGGACGCCGAGGAGGCCGGGCGGCGCGCGCACGGGCGTCGCGGCCCTGCTGCTGGTCGTGCTGACCCTGACCGCGTCGGTGGCGTGCACGGCGCCCCCCACGCCGCGCCCGCCCGACCCCGTCCCCGCACCGGCCCCGGTCGTCCCCGGACCGACGCCACCGGGCCCGCCGGTCGCCGCGCCGGACGTGCTGCCGAGCCGGATCGAGGCGTTCCTGAGCGCCAGCAGGTGGGGTCGCTACGACCGGGTGTCCCGGGTGCTGGTCCGCGTCGAGGGGCGCACGGTGGTCGACCGGCGCCGCCCGAGCGCGCCCGAGCAGCGCCGCGAGGTCAACGGGTTCACCGCCGCGGTGCTGGTGGCGCTGGTGGGCGTCCTGCTGGACCGCGGCGACCTCGGCACCGAGGGGCTGCGCGGCGCGCGGCAGCCGGTGGCCGCGCTGCTCCCCGCGACCGCGCCGTCGCCGCTGCCCGAACCGCTCGCCTCGGTGGCCGCGGTGCGCCTGCACGACGTGCTGGTCGGCACCTCGGCCGACGACACCTCGGCCCTCGCCGCCCTGCTCACCGCGGCCACCGGTCGCCCGGTGCCCGACCTCGCCCGCGAGCTGCTGTTCGCGCCGCTGGGCATCGACCCGCCGTGGACGGGCCAGGGCCCGGCGGTCACCGCGGAGGAGATGGCCGCGGTCGCGGCGCTCTGGCTCGACCGCGGCGCGGTCGGCGGGCGCCAGGTGGTGCCGGCGGGGTGGATGGACCTGGCCGTGCGCCCCTACTCGGAGACGGGGCGGCGCTCGCTGCCCTACGCCGGCTACCGGCAGTGGCTCACGCGCGCCGACCGGCACGCCGCCGTCGTGCTGACCGGCGACGACGGCCAACTGGTCGAGGTCGTGCCGGGCCTGGACCTGGTGGTCGTGGTCAGCTGCGACGAAGACCCGACCCCCGCCCCGGCCATCCCGGCGGGCAGCGAGGCCTTCGTCGAGCTCGTGGCGAGCCTGGTGGTGCCGGCGTTGAGCTAGTGTCCCCCGCCGGAAGTCCACCAAGTATCTCGGCGGCCCACCGATATACCCGCCGAGCTTCCGGCGGGGGACACTGGTTGCCCGTCGATGCCGGCCTCACCAGTCGGCTCGGCGGGCGATGGCCTCGAACTCGGCCGGATCGGCCACGGCGTCGGCCGGGTCGTCCGGCCAGGTCTCGATCTGCTCGGCCGCCCAGTCGGCCCAGCGCGCGACCAGCGCGTAGAAGTCGGTGAGGAAGGCCCCGGCGAGCAGGGGTGGTGCTGCCCGGTGCTGCTGGGGGCCCTTCCCGGAGGCGTACTCGCGGGCCGCGACCAGGTTGCCGACGTTGGCCTGCTCGGCCCAGGCGCGTGCGGCGGCGACGGTGCGGAGCGCGTCGTCGCGGCTGCCCTGGTCGGCGAAGACGAGCTTGAGCAGCTGCTCGAACTCCAGGACGGGTCCCTGGGCGGGTTCGGCCAACCAGCGCGCCAGGGCGGCGCGACCCTCCGCGGTGATCGTGTAGACGGTGCGCGGGCGCCGTCCGACGCTCTCGGCGGTCGCGGTGGCCCACCCGAGCGCGACCAGCTTCTTCGGTTCCTCGTAGAGCCGGCTCGTCGCGCGCGGCCACATGCGCCCGAGGCTGCGCTGCACCTGCTGGGTGAGCTCGTAGGTGCTGCCCGGGCCCAGCGCGAGCAGGCCGAGGACGGCGAACGAGGTGCTCGTCGCGCTGGTGCTTGACATTTACTCTCCTTGAGACCATTCTCATACTCTCATTGAGAGTATAGGAGACGGGCGGCATGTCCTCCTCGACGGCGTCGGTCGACGCGACCAACCACGACCAGGAGCGAGCCTGGGACGGGCCGGAGGGCTCCTACTGGGCCGCCCACCACGAGCGCTTCGAGGACTGCCTCGCGCGCTACCAGCCGCCGTTCCTCGCCGCGGCCGCGATCCGGCCCACCGACCGCGTGCTCGACGTCGGGTGCGGCACCGGCGCCTCGACGCGCGACGCGGCTCGAACCGCCCGCGCGGGGCACGCGCTCGGGGTCGACCTCTCCTCCCGGATGATCGACGTCGCCCGCCGGCTCGCCGCCCGCGACGGGCTGGCCAACGCCTCCTTCGAGCGGGCCGACGCCCAGGTGCACGACTTCGGGGCCGCGGCCTTCGACGTCGTCATCAGCCGCACCGGTGCGATGTTCTTCGGGCGGCCGGAGCCCGCCTTCGCCAACCTGCACCGCAGCCTGACCGCCGGCGGCCGGCTCGTCCTGCTCACCTGGCAGCCGCCGGGCCGCCAGGAGTGGATCGACGCCTTCTCACGGGCCCTCGCGGGTCGCACCCCACCGACCGCCGACCCGACCCGACCCGGCCCGTTCTCCCTCAGCGATCCCGACCGGGTGCGGACGCTGCTGCGCGGCGCAGGCTTCACCGACGTCGACCTGACGCCCCTGGTCGAGCCGATGACCTACGGGCGCACGGTGTCGCAGGCCCACGACTTCCTCATCGGGCTGTTCGGCTGGATGCTCGAGGGACAGGACGAGCGCCGCCGCGCGGAGTCGATCGAGGCGCTGCGCGGCGTCCTCGAGTCCCACCTGACCGCGGACGGGGTCCGCTTCGGGTCCGCCACCTGGCTCGTCACCGCACGGCGCGCCCAGCACTGATCGACCGGGCTCTCCGACGCACGGTCGGCTCGCGTTCGTCCTCGTCGGCGAGGATCCCGCACCAGGGGACGACGGGACGGGTACCTACAGCTGGTGGTCCCGCTCAGCGGGAACCGGCCCTCCGGTCGCGAGCCAGGCGGCGTCCTCGCGCAGCGCGACGGCGTCGGGGTGCTGCGCGCCGAACGCCCGCTCCGCGGCCGCGGCGGCCAGGGCGGCGGTGTCGGCGGCCGCGTCGGCCTGGCCGAGGTCGGCCAGGCACCAGGCGAGGTGCGCGCGGCTGAGGATGGTCAGGTGGAACAGCGGCCCGTGCGCCCGCTCGGCGTCGATCATGGTGCTGGTCAGGTGGTCGACCGCCACGGCGGGGTCGCCGCTCTCGGCGCGGGCCAGCGCGTGGCCGATCCGCGACATCAGGGTGTCCGGGTGGTCGGCCCCGAGCACGCGCACCCGCTGCGCCGCGACCCGGCCGGAGAGGGCGCTCGCCTCGCTCAGCCGCCCGGCCAGGCGCTGCGCGGTGGCCAGCGCGTCGCGGGCGACGAGGGTCGACGGGTGGTCGGTGCCCAGGACGCGCTCGCGGTCGGCCAGGTTCTCGGTCAGCAGCGCCAGCCCGTCGTCCCAACGCCCCAGCGTGAGGCGGGCGGTGGCCAGGTTCCCCTGGGCGACGAGGGTGTCGGGGTCGTCGGGACCGAGGACGTCGGGGCAGAGCGCGGCGTTGTCCTCGAGCAGGTCGAGCGCGGCCGCGCGCCGGCCCCCGGTCCAGTACGAGACGGCCAGCGCGTTGCGCGCGGACAGTGACCGCCGGTCCTCGCCGAGCGCTCCGGCGGGGCCCGGCTGGCCGGAGCCGACCGTCGCCCCGTTGCGCAGCAACGCGCTCTCCAGCAGGAAGGGAGAACCGTCGAGAATCCCGCCGGAACCGTTTCGCGGCGGCCGGAACGGGAGTTCCGCCACGGAGCCTCCGTAATGCTCGCCGAGTGGGGGTGGACGAGGCTAACACCAACGGCCCAGCGGTGGACCGAAGGGTGACTACGTTCCGATTTGACCCTTCCGGTGCAGCCGGCGCACCGTCGGACGGGCCATTCGTCGGGCGCTCCGCCCAACGGGCGCTCGGTCGTTCAGCCGCCTTCCGCGGCCGCCCGCGCCCCGGCGAGGACGGTGTGCAGGTCGGCCGGGAGGTGCTCGTTGACCTGGCGGACCAGCTCGCGCGCGGCGCCGCGGTCGATCTCCGGGTCGAGCACGCCCTCGACGCCCAGCGTCCACAGCAGGCTGGCGGTGAACGCGCCGGGCAGATCGATCTCGCGGGGGCTGCGGATCATCCGCTCCAGGCGCATCCGCGGCCGGGCCGCGGCCAGCAGGTCGACGCCGGGGAACCGGTCGGGCTTGCGGCGGACCAGCCCGCCGCCGCTCTCCCGGCGCACGACGCCCAGCTGCTCCAGGCGCCGGGAGATGAGGTCGTAGAGCGGCTCGGCCAGCGAGTCGGTCCAGGCGCGGACCGAGCGGACCGAGACGTGGCGCTGCACGGTGTCCAGGACGTAGCCGTCGACCTCGTTCGGTTCGAGCGCGTAGCTGTCGGTCAGCACGACGCGGGCGTCGGCGAGGGCGATCCGCCCGGCGACCAGGAGCTGGGCCAGCTCGGCCGCGACGAGCCCGTAGCCCAGGCGTTCGCGGTTGATCCGCAGCTTGCCGCTGAACTCGTCGTGGGCGATGAGGAAGAAGCCGGCTGCCAGCTCGTCTCGCTCCATCAGGTGCCGCGTCCTGTCCTCATGTCCGGTGCGTCGTGTCCGGGAATCGTAGTGAGGGGCGGGCAGTCCGGGACAGTGCGGCCGATCGGCCTAGCCGGAATAGGCTGACATCGGCTCCATTGCGCCCATCCGTGGACGTCTTCGGGATGAGGCGCGACCATTCGCGGAGTCCGGAAAGCCGAACTCGAACGGCGAATGATTGCGCAGTCACGAACCTGCCCGTAATCCGCCCCCGGACGGCGATCGTGACTGTTTCGTTGCGTGCGTGAGCCGCTGCTCTGCGTGGTCGAGCCGACCGGTCAGGGGTCGGGCAGGAGGGGAACGCTCGGCGCGACCTCGCGCCCGAGCTGCGTGGCCCGGGTGACCGAGCGGGAGCCGAACCGCTCGCGGACCGAGTCGAGCGCGGTGTCCAGGGTCGGCCCGGCCGCGGCGTCGAGCGGGAGCGACAGCTGGACGGACCGGTCGTCGCGTAGGTTCGACAGCGACAGCCCGAGCAGCGTGAGGCCCTTCTCCCGGATCAGCGGCATGGCGCCGGCGAGCAGGCCGCGGGCCGTGCGCAGGATGGTCTCGGTGTGCTCGGTGGGCTCGGCCACCGAGTGCGAGCGGGTGACCCGGGTGAAGTCCGCGAAGCGCAGCCGCAGCACCACCGTGCGGCACAGCCGGTGGCCGCCGCGCAGCCGGCGGGCCAGCCGGTCGACCGTGCCGGCGAGGATGGCGTCGAGCTCCTCGGGCGGGCGGGGGCGCCGGCCCAGGGCCTGCTGGGAGCCGATCGAACGGCGCCGGCGACCGGTGTCGACGGCGCGCGGGTCGCGGTTGTGGGCCAGTGCGTGCAGGTGGCGCCCGGAGGCCCGGCCCAGGATCGACACGAGCAGCGGCTCGCCCAGCGCGGCGACCTCGCCCACGGTGCGGATGCCCATCCCGTGCAGGGTCTGCGCGGTGACCTTGCCGACGCCCCACAGCCGCTCCACCGGTAGCGGGTGCAGGAAGTCGAGCTCGCCGTCGGGTGGGACGAGCAGCAGCCCGTCGGGCTTGGCCACGGCGCTGGCCACCTTGGCCAGGAACTTGGTGCGCGCGATGCCGACCGTGATCGGCAGCCCGACCTGCTCCAGCACCGCGCGGCGCAGCCCCACCGCGATGTCGCGGGGCGGGCCCGCGATCCGCCACAGCCCGCCGACGTCGAGGAACGCCTCGTCGATCGAGATGCCCTCGACCAGCGGCGTGGTCGAGCGGAACACCTCGAACACCGCCTTGCTCGCCGCGGTGTAGGCCTTCATTCGAGGCGGCACGACGATCGCGTCGGGGCACAGCGCCCGCGCCTGGCGCCCGCTCATCGCCGTGCGCACGCCGCGGGACTTGGCCTCGTAGCTCGCGGCGAGCACGACCCCGCCGCCGACGATGACCGGCCGCCCGCGCAGGCGGCGGTCGTCGCGCTGCTCGACCGACGCGTAGAAGGCGTCCAGGTCGGCGTGCAGGATGGTGGCGCCGTTCGACACGAACATATGTTCGCATCCGGCCCCCGTTCCCCCGCCCGCGCTGCGCCCAGCGGTTCGCCACGCCGCCTGACACGCCGCTGACCAGCGTGTTGAACGAAATATTGGGTAACGGTGCGGGTTCGGCGTTCGAGGAAGTCCCCGTGCGGTTCGCCACGGACCGGGGCCGCGCACGGGTGACCGCCCGTTCCATCCCCTCCACCGGGCGGTCACCCACCGGCGACGGCACCGCCGGCGGTCGCGAATGCGGTCGTGGCGTCGTCCGGGACGAGGTCGGCCAGCGCGGCCAGCGCGTCGGTCACCGCCGCCCGGTCCGCCGCGAGCAGCGGCAGCCGGACCGCGGGCGAGGGGATGCGGCCGGTGGCGTGCAGCACCGCCTTGACGACCGTGGGGTTCGGCCCGGCGAACAGCGCCGCGGAGAGCCGGGCCAGCCGGGCGGCGAGCGCCCGGGCGAGGGGGAGGTCGCCGGCGCGCCACGCGTCCACCGCCTCCGCGAAGCGCCCGGTCGCCAGGTGGGCCGAGGCGAGGATGCCCCCCTCGGCGCCGAGCGCGAGCATCGGGGCCAGCAGGACGTCGTCGCCGGCCAGCACGCGGAAGCCGGCGGGCCGGTCGCCGAGCAGGTCGACCGCCGTGGCGTCGACCGCGCCCGCCGAGTACTTCACGCCGACGACGCCGGGCAGGCGACCCAGTTCGCGCAGCGTCGGCGCGTCCAGGGCCTGCCCGGACCGGTAGGGCACGTGGTAGACGACCATCGGCACCGGGCTCGCCTCGACCAGCGCCGCGAAGTGGGCCAGCACGCCGGCCGTGCCGGGGCGCACGTAGTACGGCACGGGGACGAGCGCGGCGGTCACGGCCGGGTGCTCCGCGAGCGCGCGCAGCGCCTCGGCGGACCCGCGCGTGTCGGCCCCACCCGCCCCGACGACCAGGCTCGCGCCACGCTCGGCGCACACCCGCTCGCACACCCGCACCACGGCGGACCGCTCGACGGGGTCGAGCGCGGACGCCTCGGCCGTGGTGCCCAGCGCGACGACGCCCGCGGCGCCGGCGTCGAGGACGTGGCGGGCGAGGCCGTCGAGCGCGTCGAGGGCGATGCCGCCCTCGGCGGTGAACGGGGTGACGAGGGGGACGAGGACGCCGTCGAGGCGGGGCGAGGCGGGCACCCGTCGAGCCTGGGGCCGGCCACCGATCAAATCCAGTTCACAGTTCTTCGGTGAAGGTTAAGCTCCACTGATGCTGGACGTGCGTCGCCTGCGCCTGCTGCGGGAGCTGTCCCACCGCGGCACCATCGCCGCCGTCGCCGAGGCGCTGGTGCTCACGCCGTCGGCGGTGTCCCAGCAGCTCGGCGTGCTGGAGCGGGAGGCGGGCGTGCCGCTGCTGGAGCGCGCCGGGCGCCGCCTCGTGCTCACCCCGGCCGCGCGCACCCTCGTCCGGCACACCGAGGTCGTGCTCGACCACCTCGAACGCGCCGGCGCCGAGCTGCAGCGGGCCCGCCGGGGGCTGGCCGGTCCGGTCCGGCTGGGCACGTTCCCGACCGCGGCCCGCGCGATCGTGCCCGCCGCGCTGGTCGCGCTGGCCGAGCGGCACCCCGGGCTGGAGCCGATGCTCAGCGAGATCGACCCGGCCCGGCTGCCCGACGCCCTGCGCGCCGGGGAGCTCGACCTCGCGCTGACCCACGACTACGACCTCGTGCCGGTCCCGCCCGAGCCGGGGGTGGCCGTGGAGCCGCTGTGCGTCGAGGCGGTGTTCGTGGCGAGCCCGCGCGACGTCCCGGGCGACCCGGGGGCGTCCGGGCTGGCCCGCTGGCGCGCCGAGCCGTGGATCATCGCGCTGCCCGGGACGTCGTGCGAGGTGGCGACGCTGCGGGCGTGCCAGGCGGCCGGGTTCGCGCCGCGCGTGCGCCACCGGGTCGACGAGTTCGCCACGGTGCTCGCGCTGGTGGCGGCCGGGCAGGGGGTCGCGGTCGTGCCGCGGCTGGCGCTGGGGGCGGTGCCGGCCGGGGTGGCGCTGCAGCCGCTGCCCCTGCACCGCCGCACCGGTGTCGCGCACCGGGCGGGGGCCGCCCGCCACCCTGCCGTCGCCGCGGTGACGGCGGCCCTGCGCGAAGCGGTGCCCCCCGACCTGACGGCGACACCCCTGCCCGCGCCGTCCTGAGCGGCGCCGTCACAGCTCGACGACGATCTCCCCGTCGACCACCCGCGCGGGGAACACCCGGACGCGATCGCCCTCGGCGCAGGTGCCGTCGGCGAAGGAGAACGCCCGCAGGTGCAGCGGGCAGACGACCGCGCCCGGGTCGAGCTGGCCGTCGGCCAGCGGGCCCCCGGCGTGCGGGCAGCGGGCCCGGGTGGCGCGCAGCGCGCCGTCCCGCAGCCGGAACACCGCGACCTGCTCGCCGGCCACCGCGAACGCCCGGCCCTCGCCGACCGGCACCTGCTCGACCGGGCCCAGCCGGTGGCCCGTCACCGTCGCCGATCCCACTTCTGCGGCGCTCACGCCATCGCTCCGCCGCGCAGCCGGTCGCCGTGCGGGGACGCCGAACCGTCGCGCACCGGTACCTGGGGCAGGGGCACGAGCGGCAGCGACCCGTGGAACTGGCCCTCGGTCGCCGGCTCCGCGCCCTCCTTCCACGGGTCCCGGTAGGCGTCCACGGCGATCTGCATCCGCTCCTGCAGCCCGGCCACGATCCCGTCGCGGTCGTCGACCAGCAGGGCCCGCAGCTCGTCGATCCCGACGCGGGGCACGAAGTCGTAGGTGCGCTCCAGCCAGCGCCCGTTCTCCCGGTAGTACTGCATGAACACGCCGGTCAGCCGCAGCGCCTCGGGGCGGCCGTCGACCGTGGCCAGCACGTCGCCCTTGCGCACCGACGCCCCGGCCGCGCCGCCGACGTAGACCTCCCACCGGTCGTCGCCCACGGCGACCACGCCGATGTCCTTGACCAGCGCCTCCGAGCAGTTGCGCGGGCAGCCGGCCACGGCGAGCTTGAGCTTGCCCGGGCTCTCCAGGCCCTTGTAGCGCTCCTCGATGTCGATGCCCAGCTGCGTGGAGTCGCCCAGGCCGAAGCGGCAGAAGTCGGTGCCCACGCAGGTCTTCACCGTGCGCATCGACTTGCCGTAGGCGTAGCCCGACGGCATGTCCAGGTCGGCCCAGACCCCGGGCAGGTCCTCCTTGCGCACGCCGAGCAGGTCGATCCGCTGGCCCCCGGTCACCTTGATCATCGGGATGGCGTACTTGTCGGCCACGTCGGCGATGCGGCGCAGCTCGTCGGCCGTGGTCACGCCCCCCGACATCCGCGGCACCACCGAGAACGTGCCGTCGCGCTGGATGTTGGCGTGCACCCGGTCGTTGATGAACTTCGCGTCGCGCTCGTCGACGTACTCGCCGGCCCAGACGACCTTCAGCAGCGAGGCCAGCGCCATCTTCGACGGCGCGTGCTCGCCGCCCGGGGCCAGCGCCGCGAACACCGCCGACACCGACTTCAGCCCCCGCTCGCGGACGGCGGCGATGAGCGCGGGCTTGTCCATCGGGATGGCCGGCACGTACCAGCCGGCGCTCTCGTCGACCTCGACGTCGCCGCCGGTGGCCAGCTCGACGATCTCGCAGACCAGCGCCTTGCAGGAGCCGCAGCCCTTGCCGGCCCGGGTCCTGGCCATCACCCCGGTGACGCTGCGGGTGCCGGCGTGCACGCAGGCCACCAGGTCGCCCTTGGAGACGCCGTTGCAGTTGCAGACCTGCACGTCGTCGTCCATCTCGGCGGCGCCCTGCGCGGCCGAGGGCCCGGCCAGCTGGAAAAGCAGCTCCACCCGCTCCTCGGGCAGCGGCAGCCCGCGGTCGAAGCTCTGGGTCAGGAACGCGACCTTCTCCACGTCGCCGAGCAGGGTGGCGCCGACCAGCTTGCCGTCGCGCACCACCACCGACTTGTAGACCCCGCGGCGCGGCTCGGAGAACCGGACGAACTCGTCGTCGTCGCGCTCGGGGCGCTTGAGCCCCATCGCGGCCACGTCGACGCCGGCGACCTTGAGCTTCGTGGCGTTGCGCGAGCCGTGGTAGGCGGCGTCGGGGTCGGCGCCGGTGAGGTGGTCGGCCAGCACCGTCGCCTGCTCCCACAGCGGCGCGACGAGCCCGTAGACCTCGCCGCGGTGCTGGGCGCACTCGCCGACGGCGTAGATGTCGGCGTCGTCGACCGTGCGCATCTGGTCGTCGACCACGATGGCCCGCTCGACGGTCAGCCCGGACACCACGCCCAGCCCGACGTTGGGCCGGATGCCGGCGGTGACCACCACCATGTCGGTGTCGATCGTCGAGCCGTCGGCCAGCACGACCCCCGACACCGACCCGCCGCTGCTGCGGACCGCGGTCGGGCGCTGCCCGGTGCGCACCTCGACGCCGACCTTCTGCTCCAGCACCCGGCGCAGGATCGCCCCGGCCTCCTCGTCGAGCTGCTGGTTCATCAGCACCGGGCCGCCCTGCACGACGTGCACGTCCAGGCCGTGGCGGCGCAGCCCGTAGGCGGCCTCCAGGCCCAGCAGCCCGCCGCCGATCACGACCGCGCCGCGGTGGCGCCGGGCGTAGTCCAGCATCGCGGTGGTGTCGTCGAGGGTCCGGAAGCCGAACACGCCAGGGGTGAGCGTGCGGTCGTCGACCCACATGCCGTCCATCGGCGGGAAGAACGTGCGGCTGCCGGTGGCGATGATCAGCTTGTCGTAGCCCAGCACCGCGCCGTCGTCGGCCAGCACGACCTTGGCGAACCGGTCGACGCGCACGACGCGCACCCCGGCCCGCAGGGCCACGTCGTTCTCGGCGTACCAGTCCAGCGGGTTGAGGTAGAGGTCCTCGTCGGCCTCGTCCTCGCCGGCCAGCACGTGGCTGAGCATGATCCGGTTGTAGTTGCCGTAGGGCTCGTCACCGAAGACGGTGATCCGGAACCGCTCCCCGCCGCCGCGGGCCAGGATCTCCTCGACCGTCCTGGCCCCGGCCATCCCGTTCCCGACGACGACGAGGTGCTGGCGGTCGTCCCGCGGTGCCTGCTGGAACACCTCAGACCTCCACCAGGCCGAGGTCGACCACGACGGTGCCGGTCAGGCCCTCCGGCGCGGCCACGTGCAGCTCCAGGGTGGAGCCCTCCTCGACGTCCTCGACGACGGCCAGCGCGACGTGCGTGCCGGCGCGGGCGCCGATGGGGAAGTAGCGCATCGGCACCCCGTCGCGCAGCAGGACCACGGCGACGAGCTCGTCGGTGCTGTTCCCGCCGCGGAAGTAGAGCGTCTGGGCGATGCGGCCCGGCGGGACGGTGTAGACGAGGTCGGGGTGCAGCGGCGCGGGCTTGTCCAGCCCGGCCCCCTCGAAGGGGTGCACGCCCTGCAGGAACGCGGGCTTGCTGATCATCGGCTCAGCTCCTCGTGGTGGGGACGGTGACCGCGGCGGTGGTGACGACGGCGGCCGGAGGGGCCGCGGGGCGGGCGGGGCGCACGGCCGCCACCGCGACCGCGCAGGCCTTGAACTCCGGCATCCGCGAGGTGGGGTCCAGGCGCGGACTCGTCAGGTCGTTGGCGCCCGGCCAGTGGAAGGGCAGGAAGACCGTGTCGGGGCGGATGGCGTCGGTGAGGCGGGCGAGCGCGACGGTGCTGCCCCGCCGGGTCGTCAGCCGCACGGCGTCGCCGTCGCCGACGCCCACCAGCCGGGCCAGCTCGGGGTGCAGCTCGGCGTACATCCGGTCCTCGGCGCGCACCAGCGCCGGGCTGCGCCGGGTCTGGGTGCCCGACTGGTAGTGCGTGCGGGAGCGACCGGTGGTCAGCAGGAAGGGGTAGCGGCCGTCGGTGCGCTCGGTGACCCGCCGGTCGGCCACCGCGACGAACCGCGCCCGCCCGTCGGGGGTGGGGAAGCGGTCGGTGAACAGCCGCGGCGTGCCCGGGTGCGCCGGATCCGGGCAGGGCCAGAACAGCTCCTCGCCGGCGTCGAGGCGGTCCCAGGTGATGCCCGCGTAGTCGGCGACCCCGCCGGCGCTGGCCCGGCACAGCTCGGCGTAGACCTCGGCGGGGTCGGTGGGGAAGTGCGCGCCGCGGCCGAGCCTGCGGGCCAGCTCGTGCCAGATCTCCAGCTCGGTGCGCACCCCGGGCGGCGGGTCGAGGGCGCGCCTGCGGCGCAGCACGCGGCCCTCCAGGTTGGTCAGCGTGCCCTCCTCCTCGGCCCACTGGGTGGTCGGCAGCACGACGTCGGCCATCCGCGCGGACTCGGACAGGAAGAAGTCGGTGACCACCAGCAGGTCGAGCGCGCCGAACCGCTCCGCGACGTGGCGGGCGTTCGGCGCCGACACGACCGGGTTGGACGCGGCCAGCAGCAGCACCTTCGGGCCGGCCGGCGTGCCGAGCGAGTCGAGCAGTTCGTAGGCCGACACCCCGGGCCCGGGCAGCGAGTCGGGGTGCACGCCCCACACCCCGGCGACGTGCGCCCTGGCCGCCGGGTCGGCCAGCTTGCGGTAGCCGGGCAGCTGGTCGGCCTTGAGCCCGTGCTCGCGCCCGCCCTGCCCGTTGCCCTGCCCGGTCACCGTCGCCCAGCCCGACCCGACGCCGCGCCCGGGCAGGCCCAGCGCCAGCGCCAGGTTGATCCAGGCCTGCACGGTGTCGGTGCCGTCGGCGTGCTGCTCGGCGCCGCGCGCGGTGAGGATCATGGCCGTGCGCGCGCGGGCGAGTGCGTGCACGGTGGCAACCAGGTCGGCCACCGCGACCCCGGTGACCCGTTCGACGCGGTCGGGCCAGTCGCGGCGCACCTGGCGGCGCACGGCGGCGAACCCGGTGGTCCGCGCGGCGACGTAGGCCTCGTCGACGAGGCCGTCGCGGATCGCGATGTGCAGCAGTCCGTTGGCCAGGGTCAGGTCGGTGCCGGGGACCGGCTGCAGGTGCCGGTGCGCCGCCGCGGCGGTCGCCGTGCGGCGGGGGTCGACGACGATGTGCGTGGCCCCGCGGACGCGCCCGGCCTCGAACCACCGCATCGCCGGGGGCATCGTGTCGGCCGGGTTGCTGCCCACGAGCAGCACGACGTCGGCCTCGGCCACGTCGGCCAGCGGGAACGGCAGCCCGCGGTCGATCCCGAAGGCCCGGGTGCCCGCCGCGGCCGCCGACGACATGCAGAACCGGCCGTTGTAGTCGATGGCCGACGTCCCGAGCGCCACCCGGGCGAACTTGCCCAGCTGGTAGGCCTTCTCGTTGGTCAGCCCGCCGCCGCCGAAGCAGGCCACGGCGTCCCGGCCGTGGGCGCGCTGGGCGGCGGTGATCCCGTCGACGACCCGGTCGAGGGCCTCGTCCCAGCTCACCGGGCGCAGCTCGGCGCCGCGGTGCGGCCGGGCCAGCGGGGTGGTCAGGCGCTCGGGATGGGCGAGCAGTTCGAGCGCGGAGGCGCCCTTCATGCACAGCCCGCCGCGGTTGACCGGGAAGTCCTCCCGCCCGGCCAGTTCGGGCCCGCCGCGGCCCGCGGACAACCGGATGCCGCACTGCAGCGAGCAGTACGGGCAGTGCGTGTCGGTGTGGGTGCCTGCGTGGGTGCCTGCGTGGGTGTCTGGGTGCGTGTCTGGGTGCGTGTCGCTGTGCAGGTCGGTGTGCAGGTCGGTGCGCGTGGCGGCCATTGCCAGCCAGCGTCGGGCGCCCGGATTACGGCGGCGGGCGCCTGCGCGTTGTCCGTCGGTTACGGCTGGCTCACCCGGGCCGGGCCCCGCTGTGAGCACCGCCCGTCGACCCGAGCCCGCCGGGGGTGAACGCCGGTCGGTCGGCGTACGTGAGTGATGGCGTGACACCGCGCAGATCCCGGACCCCCGCCCTGCTGGCCACCATGCTGGGCACGGTGCTGGCGGTCGGCCTGGGTGTCGCGTTCCCCGGCACCGCCGCCGCGCACGGCGCGCCGACACTCCCGCTCAGCCGGGCCGCCGAGTGCGGCGGCGAGGGCACGCTGACCGACACGCCCGCCTGCCGGGCGGCGCTGGCGGCCAGCCCCGACCTGCCGACCGAGTGGGACAACCTGCGCGTGGCCGGCGTGAACGGCCGCGACCGCGAGGTCATCCCCGACGGGAAGCTGTGCAGCGGGGGCAAGCTCGCCTTCGCCGGCCTCGACCTCCCGCGCGACGACTGGCCCACCACCGACCTCACCGCGGGCGCCGACTACACCTTCACCTACCGCGGCACGATCCCGCACGAGGGCACGTTCCGGCTCTACGTCACCAAGCCGGGCTTCGCCCCCGACCAGCCGCTCACCTGGGCCGGGCTGGAGACCGAGCCGTTCGCCGAGGTGACCGACCCGCCGCTGGCCGACGGCTCCTACGCCTTCGACGCCACCCTGCCCGCCGGGCTCACCGGCCGGCACCTGATCTACACGATCTGGCAGAACAGCGGGAGCGAGGACACCTACTACTCCTGCTCGGACGTGGTGTTCGTGGACGGCGCCGCCCCGGCCGCCGCGCAGGCCCCGGCCGAGCCCGCCGCGGCCGCCCCGCCGAGCACCGCGACC
>NZ_JAHDTH010000139.1 GCF_018531445.1 Pseudonocardia lacus | reverse complement strand
CGGCGGCGGGGCGCCGTTCTGGGGCTCGCGGTCGCCGTCGTCGCGGTGGGGGCGACCGCGGCCGTGGTCGCCTCCACGGTCCTCGGGCGCGAGGAGCCGCCCCCGCCGGCACCCGTGCCGGCGCCCCCCGCCGCGGCCGGCGAGATCATCGGTGAACCCATCGCGGTGGGGCGCGAACCGATCGACATCGACGCCGGCGAGGGCTTCCTGTGGTCGGCCAACGTCTCGGACGGCACGATCTCCCGGATCGACCCCGCGGCCGGCACCAGCCGGCAGATCGACGTCGGCGGCTCGCCCGACGAGCTGGCGGTCGACGAGGGCTCGGTGTGGGTGCGCAACTTCCCCGACGCGATCACCCGGGTGGACGTCAGCAGCGGTGAGGTCGACGAGCCGATCGAGGTCGGCCGGCGGATCGACGGCATCGCCACCGGCGGCGGCTACCTCTGGCTCAGCCACGCGTCCAACGACACGGTGAGCCGCATCGACATGCGCACCCGCTCCGTCGACGGCAACCCGGTCAAGGTCGGCGCCGACCCGGTCGACCTGGCCTGGGGCGACCGCAGGCTCGGCGAGCGCAGGCTCTACGTCGCCGACACCGGCGACCGGGCCCTGACCACCATCGACGGCGTCGCGAAGAAGGTGCTGGGCGAGCCCGTCCCGCTGCCCGGTGAGCCGGTCGCGATCGAGGTCTACAACGGCGTCATCTACGTCGGCACCGCCGACGGCGTCACGCCGATCGACGAGCGCTCCCGGGTCGTCGGCGACCCCATCCCGCTCAAGGGCGGCAGTCTGTTCGCCCCCGACGACGAGGGCATCTGGGTCGCCTTCCCGCTGCGCAACGAGCTGCGCCGGCTCGACGTCTGGGGCGGCGAGACGCGCGGCGAGGCGGTGACGGGCGTCGGGCGGGGCCTGGGCGACATGCTCTTCGTCGACGGCGTGCTGTGGGTGACGAACTCCGACGAGGGCACGGTCACCCGGATCCGGGCCGACTGACCGGCGCGGTCGCCGGAGGCGCTGCCGTGCGGGGTTGCCGGGGGTGAGATGTCCCTCGTCCGCCGTGCTGGAGCGGGGGTCCGGGGAGGTCGACAATGCGGTGGTGACCTCCTCGCCCCGCGTCGGCGGCCGACCGGATCCGACGAGCGGGACCACCGCCTCCGGTGAGGAGTCCGCTCCCGCCCGCGGGTACCTGCTGGACAACGCGCGCGCCGAGGCGGGCGAGCGGTTCGTCCGGCTGGCCGAGCTGTTCGACGGCGTGACGCGCGGGCACGTCGACCGACTGGGCGTCGGCGCCGGCTCGCGCTGCTGGGAAGTGGGGGCCGGTGGCCGCAGCGTCCCGGAGGCGCTGGCGGCGGCCGTCGGCCCGACCGGGTACGTGCTGGCCACGGACATCGACCCGGCGTGGCTGGGGGCGGGCGACGGGTACGAGGTGCGCCGGCACGACGTCGCCGCCGATCCGCCCCCCGAGCCGGGGACGTTCGACCTGGTGCACGCCCGGCTCGTGCTGGTCCACGTGCCCGACCGGGCCCGGGCGTTGGCCACGATGGCCGCAGCGCTGCGTCCCGGCGGCTGGCTGCTGGTCGAGGACGCCGACACCGCGCTGCAGCCGCTGGCCTGCCTGGACGACAGCGGCCCCGCGCAGCGGCGCGCCAACCGGCTGCGCGACGCGGTCCGGGAGTTGCTGGCGCGCCGCGGCGCGGACCTGCGCTTCGGCCGGACGCTGCCGCGGGCACTGCGGGAAGCCGGCCTGGTGGACGTCGCCGCGGCGGGCTGCTTCCCGGTCGGCGGGCCGGCCTGCGACCGGCTGGAGGCGGCGACCATCCGGCACGTGCGCGGCGAGCTGCTCGCGGCCGGGCTGACCGACGACGCCGAGATCGACGCGCACCTGGCCGCCATCGACGCCGGCTTGCTCGACCTCACATTGGCGCCGCTGATCTCGGCCTGGGGGCGCCGGCCCGCACCGACCGAACGGCCCGGTCCCCAGCTCCGCTAGGAGCCGCTGACCAGGCCGTTCTGTGGTGGGCGATACTCGGATCGAACCGGTGACCTCGTCCGTGTCAGAAGGCGCCACGTCCGCTCGTGCAGCGGGAAACCGCAGGTGGAAGGCCTGTTCTGGTCCTCGACGTCCGAGGTCGTACGGTCGCGTCCGGGGCCGTGGTCACGGTACGGAGCGGCCCGCGGACCGCTTCGCCGTCGGCCGCGAAGGCGTAGTGCAGAGCCGCCCGCTGGTGCCCGTCGAGGAGGCCGAGCAGCGGCCCGACGAACTCGCGTTCGAACAGGCGCCGATGCGGTCGAGTTGGGTCTGCTCGCTGAGCAGGAACAGGGCGGAGGTGCCGGCCTCGACACGGCGACCGACTCGGCTGACGAACCCGCCGCCGAGGCCGCCGCGCTCCAGCCCCGGGCACCACCCGGCACCGGTCGCGGTGCTGGCGAAGGGCATGACGGACTCGGCCATCACCTGCCGCGTCGGCAGCGACGGGCACGGCCAGGGCGACGGCCAGGTGGTCGTCACCCCGGCCGCCGCGGGGTGACGACAGCACAGCCCGCCGCGCCCGGAGCGCGAAGCCGGCTCGACCCGGCCGGTCGGAGGTGTGGTCGTCCGGGAGGTGGACGTCAGCGGCCGTCGGGGAACGCGGTCGAGTAGCACTGCGCCGCCAGCCAGGGCAGCAGCTCCTCCAGCGCCTCCACCGTCTGCTCGCGGGGTCCGCCGCCGTCGTGCAGCAGCACCACCGCCCCGGGGTGGACGTGCTGCTGCACCTGCCGCACGATGGCGCCGGTCCCGGGCCGCGTCCAGTCGCGGGAGTCGACGCTCCAGCCCAGCGGCCGCATGCCGGCGGCGCCGACCGCCACCTGCACGGCCCGCGACCATTCACCGCGCGGCGCGCGGAACCACTCGACCCCGGTGCCGGCGAGCTCGACGAGTTCGTCGTGGGCCAGCCCGTCCTGCGGCGCGGCCGGGTCGAGCTCGTGGGTCCGGCTGTGGTCGCACAACCGCATCCCGGCGTCGACGATGTCCGCGACGAGGTCGGGGTGGCGGGCGGCGTTCTCGCCCAGCAGGCAGAAGGTGGCCACGGCGCCGTGGCGGGCCAGCAGGTCGAGCACCTGCGGCGTCCACCGCGGGTCGGGGCCGTCGTCGAAGGTGAGCGCGACGGTCCGGGCCAGGGCGGGCGCGTCGACCACCTCGTACACGACCCGTGGCACCGGGGAGGGCCGCTCGTCGACCGCGGCCGGCGGCCCGGAGCCGGCCGCCTCCGCGGCGGGCACGACGTCAGGAGCGACGACCGGTGCCGCGACGGGGATCGCGGGCGGCGCGGTACCCGCCGGGACGAGCGGGACGGCGAGTCCGTACACCAGCAGCGCCAGCGCACAGGCCCGGATCTCGAAGTGCGTCGGTCCGCGCATCCCGCACCTCCGCGCCGTCGGCCCCACGACGAGATGTACCTGATCGGGGGGCCCGGATCGGGGAGACGCGCCGGTCGTGCGGGCTCCATCCTGTTCCGCACACCCGCTGCTCCGTACGGGGCAGCATGGACGTGCGCCACGGCAGTGCCGGGATTGCGACGGTCGATCCGTGCGCCGGACGCGCCAGATCGAACCGAGGAGACGACGATCGGCACCATCGACCGCCCGATCGTGGCGTGGACGCTCGCGGCCTTCCTGGTCACCTTCCTGGCCACCCGGCTGGTCACGCGGCTGATCCTGGCCGGACGCGGTCCCTTCCGCGACACCACCGTCGGCGGGGTGCACGTCCACCACCAGGTCTACGGCATCTTCCTGCTGCTCGGCGTCGGCCTGGTCGAGCTCACCTACCGCCCGGGGAGCCCGTGGTTCGAGGTGCTCGCCGTGCTGTTCGGCGTCGGCGCCGCGCTCACCCTGGACGAGTTCGCGCTGTGGCTGCGCCTCGACGACGTGTACTGGGGTCCGGAGGGCCGCCGCTCGGTGGACGCCGTGCTCGTCGCGGTGGTCGTCGGGGTGCTGCTGCTCCTCGGGTTCTCCCCGTTCGACGACGACGCCGGCGCCGGCCGCGTCGTCGCCTCGGTGGTGCTGGCCGTCGACATGCTGTTCGTGCTCGTCGCGATCCTGAAGGGGCGCGCGCTGCTCGGCGTGCTCGGCGTGTTCGTCCCGCTGCTGGCGCTGCTGGGCGCCGTCCGGTTGGCCCGTCCGCGCTCGCCGTGGGCACGCCGGTTCTACCGGCCGGGCTCGCCCCGGCTCGTCCGGGCCCGGGCGCGGTTCCCCGCAGGCAGGCGAAATTGCTGGGACCCGCTGGTCGACCTGTTCGCCGGGCGCACCGCCGCCCCCGACCCGCCGAGCGGGCCGGGGGCGGGTGCTCCCGGGAGTTGAGCCGGCCCGACGACGTGCACGACGGCCACGTGACGGCCAGCGCGAACGCCCCGAGGAACCCGGCGGCGCGGCGGGCGGTCCAGCCCGCCTCGGCCGCGGCGAAGAGCGCGGCGGCGGCGATGCCGGTCCAGGCCATGTGCCCGGCCGGGCTCATCAGCCCGCGCAGCAGCACGTCGACGGTGTCGGCGACGTCGCCCCGCGACCGCACCAGCGTGGTGAAGGCGTAGCCCATCGTCTCCAGCGCGGCGAACCCGGCGCCGGCCGCCACGCCGATCAGCAGGCCGTCGGCGCGCGTGCGGCAGCGGGGGAGCAGCACGAGCACGGCCAGCGGCACCAGCAGCTCGCCGGCCTGCTCGATCACGCCGACCCCCGCTTATGTCCAGCGAGCCCAGGTCGCGCGGGACGTCGAACTCCAGCGCGCCGGCGAGACCGACCGTGCCGATCACGCCGCCGAGCAGGGCCGCGGCGGCGAACGCCGCCGGCTCACGCGGTACGGCAGGCGGCGCCCGTAGACGAACGCGACGAGCGCGGCGGGGGTGACGGCCGCCCCGAGCAGGATCGCCGACGGGACGAAGTTGGGGTTGTCGGTACCGACCATGGTGCGCACGACGGCGTAGAACAGGGCCGCGCCGACGACCAGGACGGCGAGCCACCCGTGCCGGCGCAGCCCCGACGGGGCGCGGACCGGTGGAGGGAGGGGCGGGTGGCCGGGGGCGCTGGCGTGGCGGGTCATGGGTCCTCCGGGGTTCGCGGCCGGATCGGCCGGTCTCGTCTCGGGCACAGGTTCGGTCCGCGGGCTCCAACCCGGCTCCAACCGCGCGTTTCCCGTGGTCGCGGCGACCCCTCAGGAAGGACGGACCCGCCGGTGCGAGCGACCGCGTGACACGGCGGGGGCCGCGGTCGAAGTCATGATCGTGGACGATGTGGGGGTCGGTCAGATCCTGGACAGCCTGCTCGCGGTGGCGGTCGTCGCGGTGCTCGCGCCGCTGCTGCTCGGGCTGGTGCCCCGGATCGCCGTGCCCCAGGTGGTGCTGCTGCTGGCCGGGGGCCTGGCGATCGGGCCGCAGGCCATGGCGCTGGCCGATCCGCGGGCCGTGCAACCGCTGGCCGACGTGGGCCTGGGGTTCGTGTTCCTGCTGGCCGGTTACGAGATCGACCAGCGGCTGGTCCGCCGGGACGCGGGCCGCAGAGCCCTGCTGGCCTGGGCGGTCAGCGCTGTGCTGGCACTGGGGATCGTCGCGGGGTTGGATGCGCTGGGGATCGTGCGCGCCTACGTCCCGGTCGCCATCGCGCTCACCACCACGGCGTTCGGCACGTTGCTGCCGGTGCTGCGCGACGCCGGCCTGCTGCGCGGGCGGCTCGGCGGCTACCTGCTGGCCGGCGGGGCGGTGGGCGAGCTGCTGCCGATCCTGGCCATCGCGCTGTTCCTCGGGGCCACGAACCGCTGGGTGGCGCTGGCGTCGCTGGCCTCCGTCGCGGCGATCGCCGTGCTGCTCAGCGCGCTACCCCGGCTGCTGCGCCGGGCCGGTCGGATCGCCCGCGTGGTCGCCGAGCGCCAGCACGAGACGAACCAGATCACCCTGCGCGCCACGGTGCTGCTGCTGGTCCTGCTGCTCGCGGTCACCGACCAGGTGCACCTCGATGCCGTGCTGGGGGCGTTCGTGGCCGGGATGGTGCTGCGCCGCTGGGCCGGCGACGGGGCCCCGGTCCTGGAGGAGAAGCTCGACGTGATCGCCTACGGCTTCTTCGTCCCGCTGTTCTTCGTGTACTCGGGCATGACGATCGACCTGCGCTCGATCGCCTCGGCGCCGCTGCTCCTGCTGCTGTTCGCGGTGCTGCTGGTGGTGGTCCGCGGGCTGCCCGCGCTGCTGGTGTACCGGCGCGTCCTGCCGCCGCGCGGCCGGGTCCAGGTGGCACTGATCACCGCCACGGCGCTGCCGCTGCTGGTGGCACTGGCCCAGATCGGCCTGCGCAACGGCACCATGCTGCCCGGGAACGCCGCGGCGCTGGTCGGCGCCGGTGTGCTGACCGTGCTCGTGCTGCCGACGATCGCGGTCGCGCTGCACCGGCTCCGACCGGAACCCGAGCCCGAGCCCAGCCGGGCCGCAGAGGGCTGACCGCGCCGCGCGGGCCGGCCTGCGGATGAACGGGCGGTCCGGCTTGCCCTGCTCGGTGTGCCCGAGCGGTGCGTCGACGCCCTGCGGGAACATCGTGATCGACAGCAGCCAGCCCGGACGGCCGCGGGTGAGCGGTGGGTCGAGCACGACCTGGTCTTCGCGTCAGAGGTCGGCACGCCACTCGACCCGGCGAACGTCCGTCGCGGGCTCCGGCGCATCGCTCGGGATGCAGGGCTCGATGCCCACCTGTGGACTCCGCGGGCGTGGTCACCCAGTTGGCCACGCAGACCGACCCGGAACGAGCGAACGGCCCGGTCCTCAGCTCCGCTAGGAGCCGCTGACCAGGCCGTTCCGTGGTGGGCGATACTGGGATTGAACCAGTGACCTCTTCCGTGTCAAGGAAGCGCTCTCCCACTGAGCTAATCACCCGAGGCGGAGACGGGAATCGAACCCGTGTACAGGGCTTTGCAGGCCCTTGCCTAAGCCACTCGGCCACTCCGCCGCCGACATCCCCGGAGCGGCCACGCTTGCCGCGAGCCCCCCTCTGGCGTGACCGGAAGGTCGAACGGGGCCCGAGGTATCTCCGAGCGGACGACGGGGTTCGAACCCGCGACCTACACCTTGGCAAGGTGTCGCGCTACCAGCTGCGCTACGTCCGCGTTCGCAGCGTTTCCGCTGCTGTGTTGTTGATGGGAGAACTCTAGCGCAGGGCCCTCGGGGGCTTCAAACCGGCCCCCTCGTTGCGCGTGTCGACCACCCCCACCTGCGCCTAGTCCCGCGCGGGGTCGTTCAGCAGGCCGGACAGGGCGAGGTCGAAGTCGAGCCAGGAGTACTCGGTGTCCGGCGGCACGGCCTCGAAGGTGCGGTGCAGGAAGTCGCCGAGGGTCTGCGCGCACGTCGTGAAGACCGCGTGCCCGGACGGCGACGACAGCTCGAGCTGCACGCGGCTGGCGTCGTCGGGCATCGGCTGGACGCGCACGTCCCCCGTGCCGGCCTGCGCGATCAGCCCGTCGTGCAGGAGGTCGCGGGCGAACACCCAGTCGACCGCGGTCCCGTTGCCGGTGCGGAAGGATGCCTGCACCGCGTAGGGATCACGGCTGGTGTAGGTCAGGTCGACCTTGACGGGCACCGACGGCGCGTCGGGGGCGATCAGTTCGAACACCGCCGGTGAGCAGATGACCGTGTGCTCGTCGCGCATCGTACGTCCTCTTTCATGGGGTCCCGCGTGGTTCGTCATGCAGAGAAACGACGGCGTCGCGATTTTGTGACGGGTAGAGCTGCAAGGACCCCCCGGATGACCCCTTGATGTCACTCTCTCGGGGTAGCGCGTCGCTCTGCGTTCCACGCGGTGACGGGGTGCAGTTGCCGACGGCTAGGGTGAACCGGACGCAGCGGAGCTGCGAAGACGAGACGTGAGGATCCCGCTGGTGGCCCAAGTCGCCGATGATTCACCAGGCAGGCCCGAGCGGCCGGCCGTGTCGGGTCCTCGCTCGCGCACCGGTCGCGCACCGGACCCGATCGATGAGGGACTCGTCCGTCGCGTGACGCAGGGTGATGAACCCGCCCTCGGTGAGCTCTACGACCGCTACTCGCGTCCGGCCTACTCACTGGCCCGGCGGATCTGCGCCGACGAGGGCCTCGCCGAGGACGTCGTGCAGGAGGTGTTCCTGGCCTTCTGGCGCGACCCCCGCCGGTTCGACCCCGCCCGCGGCCCGTTCGGGACCTGGCTGCTGACACTGGTGCACCACAAGTCGGTCGACGCGGTACGCAGGGAGAGCACGATCCGCAAGCGCACTGTGCCCGCCGCGGAGGACGGCGAGGAGTGGTCCGCTCCCACCGGACCCGGAGCCGACCTGGCCGCGCTGGGTGCCGTCGAGGCCGGCCAGGTCCGCCGCGCCCTCAGCGACCTGCCCGCCGAACAGCGGCAGGCCTTGGCCCTCGCCTATTACGGCGGATACACCCAGAGAGAGGTGGCCGCACTGACCGGTGTGCCGCTCGGGACCGTGAAGTCACGGATGTTCACCGGCATCCAGCGGTTGCGCAGAGTGCTCGGCCCGTTGTTCGGCGACACCTCCTCCGACGTATCAGGAGGTGCGCGATGAGCCCGGCCGCCGAGGAGGAGTGCCCGATGAACGAGCAGGCGGTCGGCTTCGTGCTGCACGCCCTGGAACCCGCCGAGGAGATCCAGGTCCTGCGTCACCTGCCCCAATGCGCGTCGTGCCGGACGGTCGTGGCCGACGCGGAGGGTGTGTTCACCCGTATGGGTGGCGCCGTCGAGCAGTCCGACCCGCCGCCGTCGCTGCGGGCCTCACTGATGGCCCGCGTCGCGCATACCCCCCAGGCCCAGGGCCGCCCCCGGCAGACGCAGGTCCAGCCCGCCTCTCCGGTCCCGACCCCGGTCCCCACCCCGGAGCCCGCGTCCGGGTCCTCCCCGCACTCCCGGAAAGACCCGGCCCCCGGCCCGGCCGCCACCCCTCCGCGCCGCCCCGAGGCGACCCCGTCCCGCCCCGGCCCGTCGAGCCCGCCCGGCCCCTCCGGACCCGGCCCCCGGCGCTCCTGGCTGTCCCGTCGCGGCCGCCGCCTCGTCGCGGCCGCCGTCGCCCTCGTCGGCGTCCTGGCAATCGGCGGCCTCGCCGTCCGCACCGCCCAACTGCAGGAGCAGCGCGACGCCGAAGTGGCCCAGGCCGCGCAGCTGCAGGAGCAGCGCGACACCGAGGCAGCCCGGTCGCGCGGCCTGGTCGAGCTCCTCGAGCAGCTCGGCCGCCCCGACACCAGGTACGCCCTGCTCGGCCAGAACGGCCCCACCCTCGCCGCGGTCGTCGTGGCCGACGGCGAACGCCGCGTCTTCCCCCTGGCCCTGCCGGCCAACACCACCGAACGCGACATCTACGTCCTCTGGGGCCTCGACGCCTCCGGCACCCCCGCGGCCCTCGGCACCTTCGACGTCGTCCCGACCGACCCCGGCGCGCGCGAAGTAGGCGCCGGAGCCACCACCGACACCTACGCCCAGTACGCCATCTCCCTCGAACCCGGCCGCACCGCCCCCACCACCCCGACCGAGGTCGTGGCCATCGGTGAGGTCACGGTGTGACCGGGGACGGGTGCGAGCGGCCAGAGGGACGTGTTGTAGGGTTCTCCTTGCAGCGGGCGATTAGCTCAGGGGGAGAGCGCTTCGTTCACACCGAAGAGGTCACTGGTTCGATCCCAGTATCGCCCACAGCGAACGGCCTGGTCAGAGGCTCCAAGCGGAGCTTCAGACCGGGCCGTTTCTCTGTGTCGGGCGGGCTGCTTGACCTAACTGCTTGACTACGGGCTCGGCCAGCCACGGTTGCCTGCGGACGTGCTTGGACGGAAGCCCTTCTCGGGACCCTCGGGCCGCCCGGCTCGAGCCATCGGGTGGGCCTCAGCTTCGTCTTGGAGCCGCGTGGAGGCGCGCCATGAGGTCCCCCGCGAAGTCGTAGCGGGTGGGCCGTAGCCCAGAGTCAGCCGAGCTGCGGGCCTTGTTCTGGGGGCTCGGGACGGGGCGTCGCGGTGCGGCGTTCACCGAAGACGCGGTCCATGACGGTCGCGCCTTCGTCGATGACTGGCCGCAGCTGCATGCGGTAGACGGTCTCGGTGACCGTGGATCCGCCGGCGTGGCCGACGAGGCGGGCGATCTGCTCGACGGGTACGCCGTCGTCGGAGAGCAGGGAGACGAAGCTGTGCCGCAGCTCCGGCGGTGTCCAGGTCTTTGCCGGTGAGCCCGGCTGCGGTGGCGATGCGGCGGATGCCGCGGCGGACGTTGGCCGAGTCCAGTGCAGTGCCGACCGAGGTGGTGAACACGAGGTGGTGGTTTGCCCATCGCTCACCGGCTCGCTCGCGGGCCGTGGCCTGGCGGTCGCGGTGCTCGCGGAGGGCGTCGACGCAGCGTCGGGGGAGGGCGAGGGTGCGTCGGGAGGTGCGGGTCTTGGTGTCGCCTCCGGCGCGGACCGAGCGCCAGACCATCATGTGGGGCAGGACCGGCGGGTCGGTGTGCGGGGGAGCCGATCAGGTCGACGTGGCTCCAGGTCAGGGCGCGTAGTTCCTCGGTGCGGGCGCCGGTGAGCAGGGACAGCAGGACGTAGGCGCCCATCGTGGAACCGCTGGAGTGCTCGACCAGGCGGTTGGCGGAGACGCCGGCGGCGAGTTCGGCGATCAGTAGTGGATGTCGGGTTTTCGCTGCGCATAAGCCGTATCGGAGCCAACGGGGGCCGAAGGGACGTCGGTGAAGCTCGCGTACGCCGTAGCTGCGGTCGTTGTCCTGCTCGCGCCGGCCAGAAGGCAGTTCGGGTCCGGCTTGGAAGGACGTGGACCGCCACGCTGTGACCAGCGCAGCGTCGTCCTGGCCCGAGACCTGGTCGACGAGACGCTGCATAGTGGATGTCGGGTGGGGAGGCCGGCGATGGTCGTGATCGTGGGGCTGGCGGGGTTCGTTCTACTGGTGGTCGAAATCCTGTTGGTCGTCCGGACGGTGCTCGACCTGGTCGGCGAGCTGACGCCCGGCGGCGGGTTCGCGATCGCACCGCGCCGGACCGGGCGGGGCCGCCGCGGCAACAACTGGGTATTGGCGGGCCGGTTGTCGATGCACGCGCTGACCGAGCCGGTGCTCAAGCCGGTGCGCCGGGTGGTGCCGCCGTTGCGGGTCGGTTCGAAGTTGGTGGACCTGGCGCTCATTCTGGTCTTCGTCGCGGTCCTGCTGCTGCGGACGGTGCTGGTCGGCCTCTGAGCGAACCCCCGATACGGGCTCACCCACGTCACGGGCTGTCGCGGTGACCCGCCCGGTGTGGTCCGGGTGGGATCGAGGGGCGTCCGGGCCTGGTCGGCGTAGTCGTCCACTTGCGGGCAACGAGAGACACGGTGCAGCGCAGACTCTCGCTGTCCACCTGGGCCAGCCACCCTTCGCGCCGCGTTCGGCAGCGGTGACGATGGGTCGGCGCGCAACTCGGTCGCGGATGAGGATCCGGAAGCGATCGGCCTGGTCGCCGAGCTCCATCAGGAGGTTGCGGGCCTGCCGGGTGGTCCACGGTTCCATCGGGATGGTTGGTCACGCCCAGGACGTACACGTGGCGGTCGTGGACCTCGGGTGCGAACAGTACCTGTAGACCCGATGCCGTCAGGCCGATCAGCAGCCCGACGAGGCAGGCGGGCGCGGGTACCGGCTGGATCGGGTCAGGTCCGGGAGGGCGGGGCGAAGAACTCCAGTGCTATGCCGTCCGGGTCGCGGAACGAGACGCCCGAGCCGTAGTGCGCGTCGACGATCCCGCCGTGTGCGATTCCCAACTCATCGAGCCGAGCAGCCCACTGCTCGAGTTCGAAGCGGTCTGTGCAGGCGAAGGACACGTGGTCCAAACCGGTGCGCCTCTCGTCGAACGGACCGCCCGCGTCGCTGCGGGGATGGCTGTGCAAGCCGAACAGTTGGCCGCCGCTGAGCAGGTACACCGTGTGGTGGAACCCGCCGACCGCCTCGTCCTCGTCCAGTACCGCCTCCGAACCGAACAGAGCGGTGTACCAGTGGGCGCTGCGCTCGAGGTCGGTCACGGTGACCGCCACGTGGGCCAGAGCGGGGAACGAGGACATGACACTGCCTCCAGGCGAGTCGGACGCCGTCGGTCGCGGGGCGCGCTGAGCGGTGTGGATCGGTCTGAGGGATGCGGACGCTGGTCGAACAGCCGCCGGTCGGCTGTTGCGGACGAGACGGGCCGACGTCCGCGTCGGCTGCTCGGCGACCGACGGGACGCCCTCCACGCCGCGAATCCGATGCACGGCCCCCCGAGCCGTACGGACGGCAGCGGTGGCGACGACCCGTGGACCGACCCGGATCACCCGCCTGCGGACGTCGTTGCGCACGACCGCTTCGAAGTGGCCCTTATAGCTGTGCTCACCGCGGAGCAGGTCGGCCTCGGTGAAGCCGTCGTCCGCCGCGGCGATCATGGACAGCGCGCGCACCGTGGATCCGGGGTTCGCGGCGATGTCGGGGCGCATCCCGCTGCTGTAGTAGAGGATCGTGCCCCGCCAGGCCAGCGTGTAGTTCACCGCGGCGACCGTTTCGCCGACCTGCAGGACGTGCATCCTGGCCATTCCCGCTGATCCGAGGCGCTGGGCCGCGAGGTGGTGGAAACGGCGCCGGGCCGGGGTGCTGAAGACCTGCGACCTCGACCCGAATCGGGCCACGTGCATGTCCATCAGGTCCTCCAGCAGAGCGGGGAACCGGTCGGGGCTGGTGACCTTCTCGAACCTGCCGCCGGTCGCCTCGACCTGGCGCAGGTCCTTGCCGAGCCGCTTGCGGGCGCGCGGGCTGAGGATCCGACCGCCCAGCGGGACGTAGGTGATGGGCAGCGGCTCGGCCGAGCGGTGCACGAAGTGCGGGGCGTGGAGCACGGTGGGCAACGCGGTCGCCAGCGCTCCGTCCGGATGGATGCCGTCGAAGTCGAGCACGTCCCAACTGCGGTCGCGGTGCAGTGCCTGCAGGATGGCGCGCGCGATGGCCACCCGCTTCGCCGCAGGGCCGATGACCTCGGCGTGATCCGGCCCGGCCCACTGCCATCCCGCGATCCCCACCACCCGCAGGCCGTTGCGGGTGGCGCGCTCCAGGGGGAGCAGGCCGACGATCTCCCGGTCCGACCAGCAGGCGAGCACCGTCACCGCCGCGCAGAGCTCCGGGCAGTCGCGCATCGCCGAGTACCACTGCCAGCTCAGGAACGGCGAGTCGACATGGCCTTCCCGCTGGAGCCGCGACCAGGCCGACTCGACGACCGGGTCGGCCAGTGACGTGAACTCCGCCGCCAGCGTCGAACTCCGGAAGGCCCCGGTCCGTTCATCACCGACGAGGTCGTGATCCCTGGCGCCGGCGTCACCCACGAGAATCCTTCGTGCGGAGGTCGGGCGCGTGCGGCGACTGCGAGTCGGAGGCACGCAGCCGTGTCCAGCGCCACCACCGGACCGGTGCGGTCCGCTGCACCGCTGGGTCCGGCCGGGCCAGCCGGCGGGCCTCGGCGTGCAGGGCGCGGATGCGGTCGGCGGCCAGATCGCCGATCAGGTACGACGTGGTGATCATGGTGCTCACGTCCTCGGGTCGGTGGTGGACCGGACGGCACCACCGTTTACCGGGCGGGCCGACGGGACATCCGTGCCGCCCACTGGCTCACCACCGGCTCACCACCGGCTCAGCACTGGCCCACCGCGCAGCCGGTCGTCGGGTCGGTTCCGCCGGTGCTGCCCCGACTCGACTGCTCGGGCGAGCAGCGAGGCTGTCGGGTCGGCAGGTCCTGCGTGGTCAGATCCGCTCGACCGGCTCGCCGGGCAGTGCGCAACCGAGCAGGCGCAGCTCGGCGCGGCCTTCGTCGGCCCGGTCGGGCAACAGCAGCAGTGTGCAGGCACGTTCGGCGCGGGCGCCGATCCGTTCGAACCCGGCGGCTGCGGTCGTGATGGCAGCCGGGTCGCCGTCGTGGCGGCCGTGGGCCCGCGACAGGCAGGCCGCGGCCCACTCGTTCTCCGGGCCGTAGCGCTCGGCGCCGGCGAGCCGCTCCGCTGCGTCCGGTAGACCCGCGACGACGGCCAGTTCGGCCCCGGTGACCCGGGCGTAGCCCTCGTGCCATGGCCGGCCGAAGGTCGCACATGCCCGGTCCACCAGCTCGGCGGCCTCGGTGAGCAGGCCGGCGTGGATCGCGACCCGGGCGTCGACGAACGCGGCGGCGGCCGCGAGGAACGCCGAGTCCGCCGGGTCGTCCACCCGGGCCAGTTCGCAGGCGCGCGTCCGCCACATCCTGGAGTGCTCCGGTTCGCCCAGCATGCCGTGGGCGAGGGCGGCCGCGGCCGCGTGCGGCGACAGCCACTCGCGGGCCGGCGAACCGTCCCGCTGCCAGTTGCCCCACATCGTGCTCGCCTGGGCGATGGCGTCGTGGAACCGACCGGTCAGCGCCAGTGCCTGGACGACCTGGAGCCCGAGGTAGGGGTGGTCGGCGGGTCGATCGCGTCGCTGTCGTTGCGGGCGTGGCCGCCGGGCTCCCCCGACGATCGCGCCACCCAGCGGCGCGTGCCCTACGAGGCCCGCGCGACCCGGTCATGTACCGGCAGGTCCTCGACGACGCGGCGCTGGCCCGCGGGTGGGCTGTGCACCTCTTCGAGGCGAGGACGTCGAGAGCCGGGCCGCCACGGTGCTGGGCGCGCGGGCCGGTGAGGTGCTCGACGGTCCGCGGAGGGCGCTCGGGCCGCTGTGGACCCGTGACCACCGGATGGCGCTCGCGGCGACGGTGCTGGCGGGCTGACGGCGCCGGTCAGAACCGGAACCGGGTCTGCCCGTGCTCCCCGCCGCGGAGTGCGGCCAGCCGCCGACGTGGGTGCGCCGCCGCGCCGGCCTCCGGTGAGGCGCCGCGCATCCGGGATGCCGCCTCCTACTCAGGGATCTGCGCGGCCGTCGGGACCACGACGCCGAACAGGTCCGAGATCGCGGCGAGGCTGGCGGCCTGCAGCGCGGCCGAGGAGATCTCCTCGCCGTCGACGCCCGGGAGCGACCGGGTCGCCGTCGCACCGGCCACGACGGTCGGCCGGTGGCCGAGGCTGAAGGCGCCGCGGGCGGTGGAGTTGACGCACATGTGGGTCATGAACCCGGCCAGCACGATGTCGCTGCCCGGCGCGAGCCGGTCGGCGAGGTCGGTGCCCGTGAAGGCGTTCGGGAAACTCTTGACGACGACCGGTTCGCCGTCGCGCGGGGCGACGCGGTCGACGATCCGGCCGATCTCCTCGCGCACGTCGTAGGGCGAGCCTGCGCCGGCGTCGTGCTGGATGTGGACGATCGGGACTCCGGCGGAGCGCGCCCGGTCGAGCAGTTCGGCGGCCTGGTCGAGGGCGGCTTCGACGCCATCGAGCCGCATCACTCCGCGGGTGTAGGTGTTCTGACAGTCGATCATGACCAGGGTCGAGGCGGACAGCGGGGCAGGTCGGTCGGGCAGGCCGCTGAGGGTGCGCAGGGTGGTCGGTCCGGGCACGTTCTTCCTCCTACTGGGGGGACGGTCGGGTCGGTACGGGAACGACTCGTGGGCGGCCATCGAGTATCGAACTGTCGCCCGCACAGCGCCACGATCGAAGAGGCAGGCGCGCCGCAGCTCCTGCCGGAGTCCCACCCGAGCGGATCGTGTGGTCACCGGCCGACCCGCTGGTCCCCAACTTCCCCGAGCCGAAATCCTGCCGCGCCGTGCATGGTGAACAGCTGGTTGTACTGCTCGTTCGACAGGAACTGCAGCCCCGGGCACGGCCAGCTCGCCGCGGATCAGCAGCGCCATCGCCCCGCCGGCCAGGAAGAACCCGAAGGACGTAACCAGGTACAGGATCGCGATGTCCTTCGGATCCGTGGTCCGCAGCATCTTCAGGAAGGTGGACCCCTGACCGGACGTCGCGCCGGGGACGGGCGCGCCGTTCGGCGGCGGCTCGCGCTGCCCGCAGCCGCACCGCGGGTCCATCCGGCAGGGTGCCCCCTGCCGGGGCGTCGGACACCCGCTGACGGCGATCAGGTGGATCGCTTCGCCCGGACGCTCAACCCGATCTTGACCAGCTCGCCGACCCACAGGACGGACGACCCGATCGCGACGCAGGCGAGCCACTGCCCGGAGGTCAGGTCGGTGGTGGTCATGAACCCGTGCAAGACGTCCATCTCCACGATGAGCACCAGCAGGACGATCACGGCGGTGATGGCGACGAAGGCCGAGCGGTTCTCCAGCGTCTCGCGGCTGAACGCGCTGCGCCGGTGGTCGCGGACGTTGAGCAGGTTGAACACCTGGAAGAACACGAAGGTGGCGAAGGCCATGGTGCCGGCGACGGTGGGTACGCCGAGCTCGGGCTCCGGGCCGGGGGCGCTCGCCAGCACCGTCACGGTGCCCGCGGCCATGACGGCGCTGGACAGCAGGATCCCGGCCAGCCGGGGCCGGGTCAGGATGCGCTCGCGGGCGGGACGCGGTGGCCTGCTCATCGCCTCGGGGCTGACCGGGTCCACGCCGAGCGACATCGCGGGGGGCCCGTCCATGACCAGGTTGACGAACAGGATCTGCAGCGCGGTGAACGGCGCCCCGCCCGCGATGCCGGTGAGCGAGGTGACCAGGAAGGTGATCACGAAGCCGAGCGCGGTGGACAGCTGGAACCGCACGAACTTCACGACGTTGTCGTAGATGCCCCGGCCCTGGCGGACCGCGCCGACGACCGTGGCGAAGTTGTCGTCGGTGAGGATCATCGTGGCGGCTTCCTTGGTGACCTCCGTGCCGGTCACCCCCATCGCGACGCCGATGTCGGCCTTGCGCAGGGCGGGCGCGTCGTTGACGCCGTCGCCGGTCATCGCCACGACGTCGCCGCGCGCCTGCAGCGACCGCACGATGCGGATCTTGTGCTCCGGCGAGACGCGGGCGACGACGCCGACGTGGTCGAGCCGGCGGGCGAGCTCGGCGTCGTCGGGTATCCCGTCCAGCTCCGCACCCGTCACCGCCTCGCCCGGGATGCCCAGGTCGGCGGCGATGGCGCCGGCTGTGACGGCGTGGTCGCCGGTGATCATCCGCACCCGGATGCCGGCGTTGCGGCATTCGGCGATCGCCTTGCGGGCCTCCGGGCGGGGTGGGTCGACGATGCCGGCCAGCGCGACCAGCACGATCCGGTCGAGCAGGTCCTTGGGGTCGTCGGCGGAGTCCACTTCCGCGGTGGTGAAGTCCTGCATGCCGACGGCGAGCACCCGCATGCCCTGCGCGGCCAGCTCGCCGTTGTCGTCGCGGTAGCGGCGGCGGGCGTCGTCGTCGAACGGGTGGACGTCGATCCCGCCGAGGTAGCGGTCGGCGCGGGCGGCGAGCACGTCGGGGGCACCCTTGACGAAGCAGCGGACCACCTCCCGGCCGTCGCGGTCGGTCCAGCGGTGGAAGGTGGCCATGAACTTGTAGTCGGAGTCGAACGGCACCTCCCGCACCCGCGGCCTGTCGCGGCGCAACGCGGCGGTGTCGACGCCGCCCTTCTCGGCGAGCACCAGCAGCGCCCCCTCGGTGGGGTCGCCGATCACCTCGCCGTCGCGGAGCTCGCTGTCGGTGCACAGCGCCATCGCCAGCAGCGTCTCCTCGACGGTCGTCGGCAGCGGGGAGCCGTCGGTGGTGCGGATGCGCCCCTCGGTGGAGTAGCCGTGGCCGGACGCGGTGAAGCGGCGGTCGGCGAAGCGCAGCTCCCTGGCGGTCATCTGGTTGAGCGTCAGGGTGCCGGTCTTGTCGGTGCAGATCTGCGAGGTGCTGCCCAGCGTCTCCACCGAAGCCAACCGCTTGACGATCGCGCCCTGGCGGGCCAACCGCGTGGTGCCCATGGCCAGCGTGAACGCCACCACCGCGGGCAGCCCCTCCGGGATGGCGGCCACGGCCAGCGACACCGCGCTGACGAACAGCTCCGCGAAGTCCTGCCCCCGAACCAGCCCCAGCACGAACACCAGGACGATCACGACTCCGGCGACGAGCGCGAGGGTGCGGCTGAGCCCGGCGATCTGGCGCTGCAGCGGCGTCGGCTCGGGCTCGGACTCGTGCAGCATCCCGGCGATCCGACCGATCTCGGTGTCCATGCCGGTAGCGGTCACGACGAGCTCCGCGTGCCCGCGGGTCACCGTGGTGTTCATGAACACCACGGTGCTGCGGTCGCCCAGGGCGGCGTCGGCGTCGATCTCCGCCGTGGCCGACTTGCCCACGGGCTGCGCCTCCCCGGTGAGCGAGGACTCCTGGACCTCGAGCCCGGTCGAGGTGAGCAGCCGCCCGTCGGCGGGGATCCGGTCGCCCGCCTGGAGCGAGACCACGTCGCCGACCACGAGCTCGACGGCGTCGAGGTTGACCATCCGCCCGTCCCGGCGGACGGTCGCGGTGGTCACCAGCATCTTCTTCAGCGCCTCCAGCGACGCCTCGGCCTTCGACTCCTGGACGAAGCCGATGGTCGCGTTCAGCAGCACGACCAGCGCGATGACGACCGGGGTCTCCCACTCCCCGGTCACGACGAAGCTGACCACCGCCGCCACCAGCAAGATGATGATCAACAGGTCCTGGAACTGCCGCAGGAACGCCCGCCACCGCGGCTCCCGCTTCGCCTCGGCCAGCCGGTTCGGGCCCTCGCGCTCCAGCCGTCGCGCGGCGTCGGTCGCCGACAGGCCGTCGGCGACGTCCGTCCCGAGCCGCTGCACCGCGTCCGCCGCGGGGATGGCGTGCCAGGGTCGGGCTCCGGCAGCGGTGGTGGCCATCGCCCCATCGTGCTCGACGGCGCCCCGGGACGACACCCAAAGCGCAGCCGTCCCGTCGACCGACCTCAGGCCGCGCCCTCGCCGCCTTCCTCCACCGGTTCTCGACCGTCGGTACGTCCGCCGCAGCCGCATCCCGAGCGCGCGGCCGTCGGGATCCACCGCCATGTGGTACGCGGGGCCGGTGAGCCAGCGCCGCCGCAAGGTCGGCCGGGCCTGCTCGTGACCGGGTGCGTGGCGGCGGAGCCGCCCGGTGGCCGCGGGCCCCGGCAGCCACCCGCGTGTGCCAGGCGTCGAGGGCCGCGGCCTGTCGGCGCACGGCCCGCGCGGCGTGGTCGGGTCGAGCAGCGCGGCATCGGCCTCGGGGCCGTCGTCGAGGTCGAGGTGCTCGCGCATCAGCTCGAGCCGGAGCCCGCGGGCGAAGCGCCGGGCGCCGTCGCCGAGGCCGGCGGGGTCGGCGGGTGCGCGGCTTCCGCGGTCGTCGTCGAGGATCGCGGCGGTCAGCTCGGAGTCGTGGGTCCACGAGCGGTTGTTGCGGTTGTTGCTGCCGACGCTCGCCCAGACGTCGTCGACGATGCAGAGCTCGGCGTGGACGTAGATCGGGCGGCCCGCGTCGTTCTCGGTGTCGAAGACCTGGACGCGGTCACCGCCCGCCTCGTGCACCATCGCCGGCGCCCCCGCTCTGCCCGAGTGCCGCGGGTGTGCCCGGCTGGGCGCCGTCGGTGGGGAGGGGACGACGGCGATCAGGTGCAGCCCGGGTGAGCGGCGCAGCGCGGCGGCGAACGTGCGGGCGACGTCGATCGACCACAGGTACTGGTCCTCGATGTAGATCAGCCGACGGGCCCGGCTCGGCGCTTGGTGTAGGCGCGGGCGACGCTGCGCTCGCCCGTCGGGGCGAAGGGGTGCGGGTGCCGGCGGTGGGGGTGGGTCCGCAGGATCTGCACCGGGCAGGTGCCCGCGGCCGCAGGGTCCGGCGCCGGGGGTGGCAGCGGCGCGGCGGTCCGGGGCAGAGCGCGGATCCGGTCAGGCACGACGTGCCAGGGCAGCCGGACCAGTGGTGCGGGGTCGTCCCAGCGCTCGCGGAACGCGTCCTCCACGTCGCGGACGGCCGGTCCGCGCAGCTCGACCTGCATGTCGTGGCGGGGGGCGTGGTCGTACGCGTCGTCGGAGGCGATGGGTTGCGGGGTCGCCGTGGTGGGCGGCGTCGTCGCGGCTGCCGTGGTCGAGGTCGATGCCGCCGACGAACGCCACCTCGTCGCCGGGGTCGCCGGGGTCGCCGGGGTCGCGGCGGACGACCACCAGCTTCTGGTGGTGGCACCCCAGCGCGCGGATCCGCTGGTCGAGCAGCACCTGTCCGCCCGCGGCGGTGACGGTGCGGGCGAAGGCCCGGTTCCGCTCCAGCTGGTAGCCGAACACCGCCATCGCTGCAGCGCGGCCCGTACAGGCTTTGGAGAGGTGGTCGCCGGCGAGCAGGGTGGTCGTAGGCTCTGCCTGACTCTGGGGAGGGTCGATGGCGGTCACGGTGGGGACGTTCGACCTCAACCTGTTCAGTCGGTTCAATCTCCGCGCTGAGGTCAGGCAGGAGCCCGCGCCTCGCTCAGCAGCCCCACGCCCCGTCCCGGCAATCTTCGGATCAGGGCCAGCCGGTGTGGGGGGCTGGTGCGTCGATGATGAGCACCTGTCCGGTTCTGGGGCCGCCGAAGGGGTTGGCGGGGTTCCAGACCGCGGCCATGATGAACAGGGTCTGTCCGTCGGGGCCGCCGAGCATGCAGGCGAACGGGTCGCGGTCTATTTCGACGCGGGTGAGTATCTGGCCGCCTTCGGTTACTCGTACGCAGTCCCGCTGTCCTTGCGAGGTCCAGACCGCACCGTCCGCGTCGATGCAGATTCCGTCCGGGCCAAGGCCGTCGGCGAAGACCCGCCGGTTGGACAATCCGCCGTCGTCGGCGACGTCGAATGCGGTGAGAGCGCCGGTGAACGACTCGGAGATGATCAGAGTGCGGTTGTCTGGGGTGATGGCCATGCCGTTGGGGAAGGCGATGTCGTCGGCGACCTGCCTCGCCTCGCCGTCGGGGGTGATCAGCGCGATATAGCCGGGCACGAAGTCGGGACGCTCGTGCAGGGGGGTCTGGTCGCCGGATGCCATGTCCTTCATGGCCTGCTCGATGAACGCCAGGAAGTTGAAGTCGGCGCCGTTGACGTAGACGTTGCCGCGGCCGTCGGTCGTGATCTCGTTGAACCCGCTGGGCAGCCTGTCGAGGCGCCCGTAGGGGGTGAGGGAGCCGTGCGCATCCTGCTGGAGCAATCGTGCCGTGCAGTCGGCGTTTCCGGGGACGATCAGCAGCCTGCCGTCCGGCAGCCAATCGATGGAGTGCGGGGCCACCGCAGCGTCGTGCAGCACGACTTCGCTGTTGCCCTCGATGTCGACCGCGACGATCTGGTCGGTGCCCCAGTTGCAGAACCACAATCTGTCCTCGTGCCAGCGTGGGCTTTCCCCGATGCCGAGCCCGTCGAGCAGCACGCGGGTCGACGACGTTTGCTTTGACATGTTCCTCCAAGCCCTGAACGGATGACGCCGGACAGACCTCGCGTCGGGTCGGCAAGGGGCGCGAAGACATCCGGCTACCCGCCCGTCCCGCTCGCTGGCGCACGTCCTGCACTGGAGCTTCTGGCACCGCCGACACCTACCGAGCCCGTCAAAACCTACCACCAGCGCCGCCAGCGACTGATCACGATCTATGGCTGGAGTGCTAATGAATCGCCCGTCTACCAGGGGCTTCACTCATCTCGGTGACACCACGCCGCACCAGCTCGAACCCGCCGCCAGCCAGGTTGGAAAGGGCTCAACGGCCGCCGAATCGGCCCACCGGGTCGGGAAGATCATCGTCGGGGTTGTCGGTCGCCCACCAGACGTATCCGTCCGGTCGGATGACTGCTGCTGACGCGTCAACGGTCAGTGGCTGGACAGGGATGCCGGCCGTGGCGGCCTGCTCGATCATGGCGTGTCCAGGAGATCCGACGAGGGCGGCGCGTCCGTCGAGCAAGGCGTCGCCCGTGGCCGTCACCCGGGCGCCGACCAGTCGGTGCTGGTCGGTCCGGCCATAGTGGACGTCCAGTCCGGCGAGTCGCCGAGCCAGTTTCAGCGACAGGTCGGGCAGGTCGGTGATCAGATCGCTCAGCACCTGACGCAGTGCCAGCCCGGTCGGAGTGGTTGCGCTGATCAAGGCGGTCTGGGCCAGGGTGTGTTCCGCGACGTCCTCGGCCCAGGGGTGGCGTTCGTCGTGGTAGGTGTCCAGCAGGCCGGCGTCGGCGCGGCCTTGGACGACGGCGGCGAGTTTCCAGCCCAGGTTCATGGCGTCCTGCAGGCCGAGGTTGAGGCCGACGCCGCCCGCCGGGAAGTGCATGTGTGCGGCGTCGCCGGCCAGCAGCACGCGGCGCCGGCGGTACGTGGCGGCCACCCGGGTGGCGTTGCCGAATCTGGTCAGCCATGACGGGTCGTGGATGTCGAAGTCCGTGCCGGAGATACGCCGTACAGTCTCTTGCAGCTCGTCGATCGTGAGGTCGCGACGTAGGGAATCCTGGTGCTCGGGGTCGAAGCCGGTGAATCGGAACCTGCCCCCGGGCAGCGGCGCGACGATCAGTGAGGTGATCTCAGCGAGTAGGTAAACGTCCGGGCGGGCGACACGGACATTCGGGATGATCTACGTGGTGCTGGTCAGGACGCGGGGTCCTCGATAGGCAGGTTCTCTCTCACAAGATCCACCA
>NZ_JAHDTH010000013.1 GCF_018531445.1 Pseudonocardia lacus | reverse complement strand
GGGCCGCGCGCCCGTCGGGGAAGCACACCGGTGCGGCGGCGAGCAGCGCGTTGCCCGGCGCCCACAGCCACGTCGACGGCCAGGCCAGCGCCGCGGCGGCCGGGCCGTCGGGCAGGGTGAGCGCCAGCCGCCCGCACAGCTCCAGCAGCGCGAAGCACGCCGCGCTGCCGAGCAGCAGCAGGCCGACCGGGCTGTCCGGACGCTGCCGCGCCACCAGCCCCCCGGTGACGGCGCAGGCGACGACGACCACCATGTGCACGAGGTCGACGGCCGCGGTCCCGGCCGCGATCCCCACCGCGACCGCCCCGACCACGGCCGCCAGCACGGCGGTGGCCGCGGGCAGCGCCGCCCGCCGCACCAGGCGCGCTCCGCGGGTCACGACGACGGACGATATCCGCAGCGCCGGGTCAGCGGCGGGACCGGCGGGCCCCGACGGCGAACGCCGCCCCGGCGCCGACCAGCCACAGCGCCCCGGGCAGGACCGCCGCGTACTGCACCGGCAGCGCCTGCGTGGCGGCGAGCAGCAGCGCCATCAGCGCGCTGAAGACGACCACCCCGCGCCCGACGCCGCGCCGGGCGCGCCCGGCCAGCGCCACCGCCGCGGCCGAGGCCCCCAACGGACCCCACAGCCACGCGATGGTGTTGTAGAAGGTGACCTGCGCGCCGACGGTGTCGGCGTCGAAGGGCTGCGGGCCGGTCAGCGCCCAGTACATCTCGGTCGCGATGCCCCCGCCCACGACCACCGCCGCCGCGGTCAGCAGCACCCCGCCCGCGGCCACCGCGGGCAGCAGGCTCCCACCGGGGGTGCGCGCCACGAGGTGGCGGCGCAGGCCGGTGCCGAACACCAGCAGGCAGGCGGCGACCGCCGCGCAGACCGCCTGCTGCACCCAGACGAGCGTCGCGCGCTCGGCCACGGCCGCGGCCAGCGCCGCGTTGTCGGCGACGGCGCCGGTGGTCACGTCGTAGAGGTCGCCGGTGGCCATCAGCCCGACGAGGCCGACGACACCGCCGGCGACACCGGCCCACGCCCACGCGGTGCCCGGCGGGGCCGCCGGGACGGCGGGGGAGAGGCGGGCGGTGGATTCGGTCGCGGTCACGGGTGCTCCTCGGTCGGGGTGACGCGGTCCGGGCCACCCTCACCCGCCGCCCACCGGGCCCGACAGGGTCGCCGCGTCCCGGTCGGTCGGGACGCCGCCGGGATCGTCCGGGACCCCGCCCGGATACGGGTTCGCGTCGCCGGATCGAGTGCACCCGCACACGAACGGAGCCGGTCGGACGGGGCGCACCGGCTAGTGTCTTGATCACCGGGGCTCCCGGCGCACGCGGGGGGCGCGGCGCGCGTGGCTCGCGGGCGGGGGCGGGCGACGTGGCGATCCAGGGGCACCGGCGGTGGGCCGAGCGGGCGGTCATCGCTGCGATGGCGGCGCTGTCGGTGGCGGCGTGCGGGAGCGTGCCGGCCACCGTTCCGGCGCCGGTCCCCGTGGTGCGGACGCACCCCCCGACCACGACCGCCGCCCCACCGCCGCCCGCCGCGATCACCGTCGTGGCCACCGGCGACGTGCTGGTCCACCAGCGCGGCCCGCTGGTGGCCGGGGCCGCGGCGGCCGGCCGGGCGAACGGCACCGGGTTCGACTTCCGGCCGGTGTTCGCCGATGTCGCCCCGCTGATCACCGCGGCCGACCTGGCGGTGTGCCACCTGGAGACGCCGGTGGCGGGGCCGGAGGGGCCGTTCCGCGGCTACCCGTCCTTCTCCGTGCAGCCGCAGATCGTCGACGCGCTCGTCGCGGCCGGGTACGACACCTGCTCGACGGCGTCGAACCACTCCCTCGACACCGGCTTCGACGGGCTCGTCCGCACCCTCGACACGCTCGACGCGGGCGGCCTGCGCCACACCGGGACCTTCCGCTCCGAGGCCGAGAGCCGCGCCCCGCTGGTGGTGGACGTCGGGGGCGTGCGCGTCGGGCACGTCTCCTGGACCTACGGCCTCAACGGTGTGCGCGAACCGGCCGAGCGCCGCTGGACGGTCAACGACTTCGCCCTGACCGGCCTGTCGACGGCCCCCGACCTGACCGCCGTGCTGGCCGACGCCACCGCCGCCCGCGCGGCCGGGGCGGACATCGTGATCGCCAGCGTGCACTGCTGCACCGAGTACGCCCACGACCCGTCGCCGGCCCAGGACGCGATCGCCGCCACCCTGCTCGCCTCGCCGGACGTCGACCTCGTGCTCGGCCACCACGCCCACGTCGTGCAGCCGCTGGAGCGCATCGGCGGCGAGTGGGTCGCCCACGGGCTGGGCAACCACCTCGCGCAGCGCAGCGGGCGGGTGGCCACCTCCGACTCGGTCGTCGTCCGGTTCACCTTCGAGCGCGGCGCGGACGGGCGCTTCGCCGCCACGCTCGCCGAGGCCGTCCCGACCCGGATCCGCACCGACGGGTCCGGGGTCGCCGTCGTGCGCACCGCGCCGCCGGACCCGGCGCACGCCCGGGTCGTCGAGGTGCTCCAGCGGCGCGGGGCGGCGCAGGCCGGCCTCGTCATCACCGACCGGTAGCGCGCCGGACAGCGGGCCGCCGGATCCGTTTCGCGCCCACCCGCCACCGGGTAGGCGTTCCCGCCACCCCACGTCCCCCGGAGGTTCCGTGACCGTCGTCCTGGCCCTCAAGTGCGCGGACGGCCTCGTCCTCGCCGCCGACTCCCAGATCACCGACTCCGCGCGCGGGCTCAGCTACCCCGCCCAGAAGCTGCACCCGCTCGGCGACACCGCCGCCTGGGGCGGCAGCGGGGCCCGCTCGGTCCTCGTCGACGTCAAGGAGCTGTTCGAGACCAACCCCGGCGCGCTGCTGGGCGGCGGGAACCTCGGGCGCGCGCTGCAGCAGCAGGTGGTGCCGGTGCTGCGCCACCACTACGCGCACTTCGTGTCGGAGGTCCCCGGCGAGACCGGGCCCGCCGGCACCCCGGCCACCTACGTGCTCATCGCCGGTTACACCGAGGACGGCGTGCCGTTCCTGGCCGACATCGACCCGCACGGGCTGGTCGGCCGCTACGAGGAGGTCGGGTTCCACGCCATCGGCAGCGGCGCGGCCATGGCCCAGCAGGCCGGCGCGCTGCTGGCGCACTTCCGGATGACCGAGCGCGATGTCGACCACGGTGTGCTGGCCGCGGTGCGGGTGCTCGACGCCCTGCGGGTCACCTCGCCCAGCATCGGCGGGCCGGTCGACGTCTACCGGATCACCGCGGACGGGGCGCGCACCCTGGACCCCGACGACATCGAACGGGTGCGCGACCGGGTGCGGCGCTGGGAGGAGCTGGAGGACAAGCTGCTCGACGGGCTGTTCGACGAGCCCGCGTAGCGGAGCGGGCACGACGACGCGGCCGGCGCACCCGTGGGTGGCCGGCCGCACTGTCGTCGCTGACGGTCGTCAGCCGGTCGTCAGCTCTTGAAGGCGTCCTTGACCTTCTCGCCCGCCTGCTTGAGGTGGCCCTTCGTCTCGTCCACCTCGCCCTCGGTGCGGAGCTCGTCGTCGTCCGTGGCCTCGCCGACCGTCTGCTTGGCCTTGCCCTTCAGCTCGTCGGCCTTGTTCTCGATCTTGTCGTCAGCACCCATGCCCCGGGCTACCCGAAGTGGGGCGGTGTTGAACCGCTGCGGCCCACCGGCGCGGCGGGACGGGTCCAGCGCCACCAGTTCGGGGACGCGCGTGCCGGTCATGACCTGGTCGGCGAGCAGCCGGCCGGTGACCGGGCCGAGGGTCAGCCCCCACATGCCGTGCCCGCCCGCGACGTGGACGCCCGGCACCCGGGTGCTCCCGACGACGGGCAGCCCGTCCGGGGTGAGGGGCCGGGGACCGACCCACGGGTCGCGCACCGAGGCCGCGTCGAACCCGTCCAGCAGGGGCGCGACGGAGCGCAGGATCGCCGCCAGGCGCCGCTGCCGGAACGGCGCGTCCCGGTCGGTGATCTCCATCGTGCCGGCGAGGCGGGCGCCGCCGCGGTACGGCGTGACCGCGACCCGGACGGCGGGCAGGTACAGCGGTGTCGTGAGCGGCTCGGGCAGCGAGACGGTGCAGGAGTAGCCGCGCCCGGCCTGCACCGGCACGCGCACCCTCGCCGCCCGGCCGAGTTCGGGCAGCCAGGCGCCGGTGGCGAGGATGACGGCGTCGGCGCGGTGCGGGGCACCGCTCCAGGTGTCGACCTGGAGTCCGCCGGGCCCGTACCCGACCGCGCGGACCGCCGCGCCCTCGACGATCCGCCCGCCCCGCGCCCGGACGGCGTCGGCGAGCGCGCCGAGCACCTGCCCCGGGTCGACGTGGCGCTGCCCGCGCAGCTCGATCACCCGGCCGATCCGGGACGAGAACGGCGCGCCCGGTTCGGCGGGACCGAAGTCGACCGCCTGCCCGGATGCGCGGACGGCGTCGAGTTCGTGGCGCAGGCCGGCGGTGGACTCCCCGTGGCCGAAGCCGATCCGGATCGGCGCCTCGTGCGTCCTCAGCGCCACCCCACCCGCGACGAGCTCGTCGAACGCGCCGAGGCTCGCACGGGCGAGCGGGGCGAGCGCGGCCAACGCCCGCCGCCAGCGCCGGCCGGTCGCGTTGCGCGCGAACCCCGCCAGGAACGCGGCGGTCCGCGCGGACGGGCGCGGGTCCAGCGCGAGCGGCGAGTCCGGATCGGCGAGGCCGCGCAGCCCTTCGCGCAGCAGCGCCGGCTCCGGCAACGGGACCGTCATGGCGGGGCAGAGGTAGCCCGCGTTGCCCCACGAGGCCCCGGCCCCGACGGCGGACCGGTCGAGCACCGTGACCTCCGCGCCGTGGCGCTGCAGGTGCCACGCGCAGGACAGGCCGACGATCCCCGCGCCGGCGACGACGACGCGGCGGGGTGGACGGGGGTGCATCGGGGGTGCCTCCTGGTGGGACGGTGCCTCGATGCTCGACCGTGCGGGTGGCCGGGGGATCGTGGGATCCACCGAAACCGGGGGCGGTTCCCTGGTCGATCGGACGAACTCGCGGTGGGTGCGCCCGGCCCGGCAGCGGTCCCGGGCGCACCTCGCAGCCCTGGGCGTGTTCTCGCGGCGCGCCGGCGTGCGGCGAGAACACCTCTCACGCTGCGCGAACGCGGTCGTGCCACCGTCGATCGCTGTGGCGCGCCGCGGGTCACGAAACAGGGTCTTGATCTACTTTGTGGCGTGCTCCTACCTGCGAATCCGCTCAGCGGATGAGTCCACGATGCGCTTTAGAGTGCCCGCATTCCGCTGACTGGCGGTTGACCCGTTCCTCACCCGCCGCTTACTTTCCGTCTACGCAGCTCCGCGGGGAGTGCTTGCGAGTCATCTCGATGAAGAGAGACGAGGCGGTCGGCATGACCTCTGGTCACGAGTCCCTGACCTCCCCACCGGCCCCCGTGCCGGCCGGGGACGTCGAACCGGCCGCCGTGCGGCTCAGCCCCGAGGGGCACGACCCGCAGAGCACCGAGCGGATCAGGGTGACGGGCAGGCTCCGCCGCCTCCTCGTCTGGTACGGCGTGGCCAGCCTGGGCGTCTACCTCTCGCTGGGATCGGTGCACGGGGTGCTGCTCCCGCTGCAGATCCAGACCATCGATCCGGCCAACAAGGCGGCCAACCTGGCGGTCGTCACGGCCGTCGGCGCGATCGGCGGCCTGCTGTCGCAGCCGATCGCCGGGCTGCTGTCCGACCGCACCCGCAGCCGGTGGGGCCGGCGCGCCCCGTGGATCCTCTCCGGGGCGGTCATCGGCGCCGCCTCGATGACGGTGCTGGGGCTGATGGGCGGGATCGTCGGCGTCGTCCTGACGAACCTGCTGGTCGCGATCGGTCTCAACCTGTACTTCGGGCCGAAGTCGGCCGTCATGCCCGACCGGGTCCCGCGCAGCGTCCGCGGCCTGTTCTCCGCGGTCGGCGGGCTCGGGGTGATCATCGGTGTGCTGGGTGGGTCGGTGCTCGGGGCGCTGCTGGCCGGCAACCTGATGCTGGGCTACCTCGTGCTCTCCGCGCTGGTCATCGTGGCCGCCGGTGGTTTCGTGCTGTTCAACCCCGACCACGACAACCGCGCCGAGCCGCGCCCGCCGCTGCACTGGTCGATGCTCGTGCGCACGTTCTGGGTGAGCCCGCGCAAGCACCCCGACTTCGCCTACGGCTTCCTCGGCAGGCTGCTCACCTTCGCCGGCTACTACCTGGTCAGCACGTTCACGCTGTACCTGTTGCAGGACTACGTCGGACTCGGCGCCGACGCCGTGGCGATGATCCCGCTGCTGGCCGGCACCTCGCTGGTGGCCACGCTGGTCAGCACGTTCATCGGCGGCCCGGTCAGCGACCGGACCGGCCGGCGCAAGCCGGCCGCGGTCGTGGCCGGGCTGCTGATCGGGGTGTCCCTCATCGCGCCGTGGCTGATGCCCACCATGACCGGCATGATCATCTACGCGGTGGTGGCCGGGCTGGGCTTCGGCTCCTACCTGGCCGTCGACCAGGCGCTGCTGTCGGAGGTGCTGCCCACCACCGAGGACAACGGCCGCTACCTCGGCGTGCTCAACATCGCCGTCACCGGCCCGCAGGCGCTGGGCGCCGCCCTGGCCGGCACGATCGTGAGCACGCTCGGCTACGCCGCGCTGTTCCCGATCGGCATGGTCATCGCCGTCGCCGGTGCGCTCGCCATCCTGCCGATCAAGTCGGTGCGCTGACCGGCCACGCGGTCAGTAGACCCACACCTCGCTGCGTCGGGGCATGAGGTCGCGGGCCCAGATCATGTCCATGGCCTGGCCGCTGACCCGGGCGCAGCCGTGCGAGGCCGGGTAGGCGGGCACGCTCGGGTAGCCGTGTACGGCGATGCCGTCGGGGTGGAAGTAGCGGGGTCGGTAGAGGCGTCCAAGCGCGCCGTCGCGCCAGCCGTCGTGCGCCCAGGTGACGCCGAACCGGCCCTCCGGCGTGTCGGCGAGCAGGCGCCTGCCCTCGTGGCGGTAGGTCTCGAAGGTGCCGGTCGAGGTGTGCAGGACCAGCTGCACCTGGCCGTCGCGGACGAAGCTGATCAGCCCGGCGTCGCGGTCGATCTCGGTGACCGCGCCGCTCGCGCTGCGGGCCGTCGGCCGGGTGCCGGCGTCGAGGGCGGCGCGGGTGGCCGGACCGACGGAGCCGTCGCGCTCCAGGCCTGCGGCGCCCTGCAGGGCGTAGACGGCCTGCTGGGTGAGCGAGCCGAACGAGCCGTCGGGCGTGCCCAGCCAGTACCCGAGCCCGCTCAGCCGCTCCTGCAGGGCGAGCACCTCGGGCCCGGAGTCGCCGCGCCGCAGCGCCGCGGGCGCGGCCGGGGCCGGCGCCTGGGAGGTGGCCGACCCGCTGGTCGACGTGGCCGGGACCGGGGTGGTGGTGGGCGCGGGCGCCGCCGCCGTCGACGTCGCCGGGGCGGTGGTCGGCAGGGTGGTCGGCAGGGTCGTCGGCACGGTCGTCGGTGCCGCGGCGGGTGCGGGCGGGTCGGGCCCTGCCGCGCACCCGGTGCCGAGCACCAGCACGAGGGCGCACAGCGCGGCCGCGCGCAGCACCCGCTTCCCGATCGTCGCGCTCATGGCATCCCCTCCACCGGCAATGTCGCACACCGACGCCGGCTCCCTCGTGTGATGTGCTCCGAACGGGCGGGTTCCGGTCACCGGCGCCGGGCCGCGGCGACGACGACCGCCGCGACGCCCACCAGCACCGGCGCCAGCAGCAGCGCCGCCCACGTCCCGACGCCGGTGAGCAGCGCGGCCCCGACCGCCCCGGCGACGAGCGCGGTCAGCTGGCCGGCCGCGTGCAGGGCGGGCCCCCGGGCCTCGGCGATCGGGCGGGTCGTCAGCGCGTGCAGGGCGGTGGTCAGCGCGCCGGTCAGGTAGGTCGTGGACTTCCCCAGCCGCAACCCGACCACGCTCTGCCCGCCGAGCGCGACGGCGGCCAGGCCCAGCACCACCTCCGGGGGCCGGCCGCCGGTGAGCGCCAACGTGACGACCGCGGCCACCAGCACCGCCAGCTCGGCCAGCAGCGGCCCGACCAGCGCGTCGGGCGCCCGGCGCCACAGCGCGGACCAGGCCGCCGCTCCCAGGGCGAACCCGGCGACGGCCACCCCCACCGCGAGCAGCCGGGCGACGTCGCCGGTGGCCAGGCCCGCGCCGATGACCACCATGTTCCCGGTGATGACGCCGGCGAAGGCACCGCCGAGCGTGAGCAGGCAGACGAGGTCGGCCGCGCCGGACGTCGCGGCGAGCAGCAGCCCCGCCACCGCGGCCCGCGGCTCGTCCGCGACCATCGCCGTGCCTCAGCCGCCGACCCGGGAGCGGGCCTGCTCGGCGCGCTCCTCGAACAGCGCCCGCTCCGCCTCGTTGCGGGTGAGCGCGGCCGCCTCGGCGAACCGCTCGGCGGCCTCGCGGTGGCGCCCGGCCATCGCCAGGAGTTCGCCGCGCACGCCCGGCAGCTGCGGGTAGGTCGCCAGCGCCGCGGTGTCGACCGCGTCGAGCAGTGCGAGCCCGGCGTCGGGGCCGAACGCGTGCCCGTGGGCCATGGCCCGGTTGAGCGCCACGACCGGGGTCGGCCACGCGGCGCCGAGGACGTCGTAGAGGCCGGCGATCCGCGACCAGTCGGTCTGCCCGGCGGTCGGCGCCGTGGCGTGGCAAGCGGCGATGGCCGCCTGCAGCGTGTACGGGCCGACCGGGCCGCCCGCGTCGTGGGCGCGGGCCAGCGCGGCCAGCCCGCGCCGGACCAGCAGCCGGTCCCACCGGCGGCGGTCCTGGTGCTGCAGCAGCACCGGGCGGCCGTCGCGGTCGCGGCGGGCGGGGGCGCGCGACTGGGTCAGTTCGAGCAGCGCGGCCAGCCCGTGCGGCTCGGGCTCGGTGGGCAGCGCCCTTGCGGCCAGCGCCGCGGTCAGCCGGGCCAGCCGCAGGGCCTCGGTGGCCAGCGCCGGGCGCATCCAGTCGTCGCCCGCGGTGGCGCTGTAGCCCTCGTTGAACACCAGGTAGATCACTTCCAGGACGCCGGCGAGCCGCTCGCCGACCTCGGCCGGCCCGGGCATCTCGAACCGGACGCCCCGATCGCGCAGCGTCTTCTTGGCCCGCGAGATCCGCTGCCCGGCCACCGGCTCCGGGACCAGGAAGGCCCGGGCGATCTCGTCGGTGCGCAGCCCGGTCAGGCAGCGCAGCGTCAGCGCCACCCGGTACTCGCGGTTCAGCGCCGGGTGGCAGGCGGTGAACAGCAGCCGCAGCACGTCGTCGCCGACCGGGTCGTCGAGGGCGTCGTCGACCGCGTCGGCCTCGTCGACGACGGTGGGGGTGTCGCGGCCGATCTTCTCGACGGCGCGGCGGTGCACGGCGTCGCGGCGGAACCCGTCGACGGCCCGGTTCTTCGCGGTGGTCATCAGCCACCCCGCTGGGTTCGCCGGGATGCCGCTGCTCGGCCACTGCTCCAGGGCCGTGACCAGCGCGTCCTGCGCGAGCTCCTCGGCGGTGCCGACGTCGCCGGTGAACCGGGCCAGGCCGGCGACGAGGCGGGCCGACTCGATCCGCCACACCGCCTCGACGGCGGCGATGCCCGCCGGTCCGGACCCCGTCGGCGTCGACCCAGTCATGCGCCCATCATGCCGACGCGCGGGTGCCGCGCCCCGGGGGACCGGGGGCGCGGCAGCGTCGGCCCTGCGTCAGCCCTGGGGAGTGCCGTCCGGGCCGAAGTCCTCGGGGCCGAACACCTTCAGCACCCGGGCCTCGCCCTCCCAGCCGGGCCACAGCTCGGCGTGCAGCCGCATGAAGCGGCTGGTCCACTCGACCGCCTCGGCCTTGGTGGTGGTCTCGTAGAGCGCGTAGCTGATCATCTCCTTGGACTCGGCGAACGGCCCGTCGGTGACCCGCAGGCCGGCGTCGCCGGTGACCGTGAGCCGGGCGCCTGCCGCGCTGGGGGCGAGACCGGCGTTGTCGAGCAGGGCGCCGGCCCGGGTGGCCTCCTCGCCCAGCGCCATGATGCCGGCCATCAGCTCGGCGGGCGGGGGAGTCGGGGGCTGGGTGGCTTCGAGGACGACGAGGTAGCGCATCGGACGATCCTTCCGGGGGTGCGTTGCGGGTGGGAGAGGGGTCAGCCGTCGGTGTTGGGCATCTGCCGGTAGCGGTGCACGAACACCACGCTCAGCAGCGCGAACACGGCGATCACCGCGACCACGAACACCGGAATGCCGGCGGCGCCGAGCGCGCCGGAGGCCATGGCGAGGAACGCGACCAGGAACAGCGGGCCGACCAGGCGGCAGGCCAGGGCCAGCCGGGGGAAACCCTCGCCGGACAGCCGCCGGGCCAGCAGGAGCAGGGCGGCGGCCAGGCAGGGGAAGCCGATGGCCCCGGCCAGCATGTGGACCGCCGCGGTGGCGCTGATCGCGGTGGCCTGCGGCGCGCCGACCGGGAAGCCGCCGGCCGGGTCCACCGGGAAGGCGCCGGCGGCGATCAGGCTCAGCCCGAATACCGCGAGCAGCCGCGGTGACCACGTCGCGGCCGGGCCGGTGCGCAGCGCGCGGTGCAGCCCGACCGCGGCCGCGATCGTCATCAGGCCGCTGACCACGAAGTTGGTGACCTGGACCCAGCCGGGCCCGCCCAGCGCGAGCTGGCTCCAGGCGTGGCGGCCCAGGTCGAAGCCGTCGCGCAGCAGCGCCTGGGCGAGCGAGGTGACCACGTAGACCGGGCCGGCGATGACGCCGTAGCCCAGCAGCGACTTGGTGACGCGGTCGGCGGTGAGCTCCTCGGGCGTCGAGACGGTTCCGGCGCGGGTGGGGATGGTGGGCTGGGTGCCGCTCATGGTGGGTCTCCCGGTCTCGGCCCCCGGTCGTCGGGGGCGTTCACCGACTCCACGAGCGACCGACCCGGGTTTTGCAGCGGACCGGAGATTTTTTCCGCGGCCCCTTCCGGGGTCAGACCTTCGCGTCGACCGCCGGCGTCCGGTTGCCCACGCGGTGGGTCGCCCCGCCGCTGACCCCGAGCCCGACCAGGAACGCCAGCACGGCGGTGACCCACTGGCCCGCGGTGACGGTGTCGAAGCCCGTGTGCTCGCCCTGCAGCGCGGTGAGCAGCGACGACAGGAAGGCGATGAGGCCGCTGACCAGCGCGGCGACGATGGCCTTCAGGTGTGGTCCGTATCGGCCCATCCCGGTACTCCTGACCTCTCCGTGCGGTGACACGGACACGGTCCTGCACCGGGGGCACGCGGGCCATACGCAGTTGTGCGTACGGCCGGTCGCCGTGCCGTGCGCGTTCGCCGGGTGGTCGGGTTACCGTCAGCACGGCACCGCCGGCTCGACGCCGAGGAGGGGTGGTGGCGCGGATGCGGCTCCCGGTCGACCCCCCGGACCTCGACGTGGTCGGGTTCGGCGACGCGCTGCGCCGGGCGCTGCTGGCCACCCTGGCGCACCCCGCGCCCACGCTGTCGGCGTCGGTCCGGCTGGCCGGCGACCTGGCCCGGGCCCCGGTCGTGGCCGCAACGCGCTGGCTCGGCGGGGACGTCGAGCCCCCGGTCGCGCCCGACCGCCGCTTCGCCGACCCCGCCTGGACGTCGAACCCGCTGTTCCACGCGACCAGGCTCGGCTACGCGGCAGCGTCGAGGTTCGCCCGCGACGTCGTCGGGGCGGCCGCGCTGGAGCCCGACGTGGCGCGCAAGGCGGCGCTGGCCACCGACCTGCTGCTCGACGCCGCCGCGCCGACCAACCTGCTGCCACTCAACCCGGCCGCGCTCCGGCTGGCCTTCGACACGGGCGGCGCGAGCCTGGTCCGGGGCGCCCGCAACTTCGTCGACGACCTGGTGAACAACCGCGGACGCCCCCGCCAGGTGGACACGAGCGGCTTCGAGCTCGGCCGCGACCTCGCCGCCACCCCCGCGAAGGTGGTGTTCCGCAACGAGCTGATGGAGCTGCTGCAGTACGAGCCGCAGACCGAGCGCGTGCACGCGGTGCCGCTGCTGTGCAGCCCACCGTGGATCAACAAGTACTACGTGATGGACCTGGCGCCGGGCCGCAGCTTCGTCGAGTGGGCGGTGCGCCACGGGCGCACCGTGTTCGCGATCAGCTACCGCAACCCGTCGCCGGGGATGGCCGCCACCACCATGGACGACTACCTGGTGCACGGCCCGCGCACGGCGGTCGACGTCATCACCGCGATCACCGGCGCGGACACCGTCGACATCGTGGGGCTCTGCCTGGGCGGCGCGCTGACCGCCATCACCGCCGCCCACCTCGCCGGGGCGGGCGACCGGCGGGTGGGCTCGCTGACCCTGCTCAACACGATGCTCGACTACACCGAGCCGGGTCCGCTGGCCACGTTCACCGACGCCCGGACCGTGGCCAAGCTCGAACGCCGGATGGCGGAGCGGGGCACGCTGCCCGCCAGCTCCATGGCGGCCACGTTCGACCTGCTGCGGGCCAACGACCTGATCTTCGGCTACCTGGTGTCCGGTTGGCTGATGGGCCAGGACCCGCCGGCGTTCGACATCCTGGCCTGGAACGCCGACAGCACCCGCATGCCGGCCGCGATGCACGCGTTCTACCTGCGCGAGTTCTACGTCGGCAACGCGCTCGCCGCGGGCACCCTGCGGCTCGCCGGCGCCCCGGTCGACCTGGGCGCCATCACCTCTCCGGTGTACGTGGTGAGCGCGGTCAACGACCACATCGTGCCGTGGGAGTCGGCCTACAGGTCGGTGGGCCTGGTCGCCGGCCCGGCCCGGTTCGTGCTGGTCAGCGGCGGGCACATCGCCGGGATCGTCAGCCCGCCCGGGCCGAAGGCGTGGCACATGGTCGGTGACGGGGGTGCGACCAGCGCGCAGGACTGGCGGGAGGGGGCGCAGCGGCGGCCGGGCACGTGGTGGGAGGACTGGGTGGAGTGGGCGAGGGCGGGGGCGGGGCCGCTGCGGGAGCCGCCGCCCACGGGCAGCCGACGGTATCCGGTGCTGGGGGAGGGGCCTGGTCGGTACGTTCGCGGCTGAGCGGGCGCGGGGCGTCTTCGCAGGGGTGGTGCGGTCTTCGCAGGTGCTGTGGACCCTGCGGAGACCAGGGGGACTCTGCGAAGACGCCTGCACGTGTGCGTGGTCGCCCTCCCAGGTCGAGTCGATCATGTGATTCGGAGCCCTCGCAGACCCAGCGCTGTCTTCGCAGCCCGCCGGCGGGCTGCGACGACTCAGCCAGCGCTACGGCACCCACCTGGCGCTGCGAGGACGCCGCGCACCCGGCGCTACGGCCCCCACCTGGCGCTGCGAGGACGCCGCGCACCCGGCGCTACGGCACCCACCTGGCGCTGCGAGGACGCCGCGCACCCGGCGCTGCGACGCCCACCCGGCGCTGCGAGGACACCCACCGGGCGCTGCGACGCCCACCCCGCGCTGCGAGGACGCCCCGCCCGCCCTGAGCGACCGCGAAGCTGGCCGCGGAGCGGCCATTCCACCCCCCGGATGCCGTGACGGCAGGGGCTGACCCCCCTGCTCGATCAGAGGTCGCCCTCCGCGGAGGAGCCGCCGGAGGCCCCTCAAAGGAAGGCCCACCCGAGGGTCAGGACAACGCGCGCACAGCCGCCAGCAGCGGCGGCCAATCCACCCGCAGCGCCTCGTGCCCCATGAACAACCCGAGGTGCCCACCCGCCGCAGTGCGCATGGTGACCCGCTCCGACGGCGTCCCCACCACATCGGCGAGGGCGAACACCTGGGGTGCCGGGGTGATGTGGTCGGTCTCGCCGGCCAGCAGGAACAGCGGGCAGGTGATCGCGGCCGGGTCGGCGCGACGCCCGTCGACGACCAGGTCGCCGCGGACGAACTCGTTGCGCCGGAACAGGTGCTCGACCAGCCACAGGTAGAAGGCGCCGGGGATGTCCTGGGTGTGGGTGAACCAGTCGTCGAACGCCCGGTGGCGCCGGACGTGGGCGTCGTCGTCGAGGTGGGCCAGCAGGTCCCACTGGCGGGCCAGTTCGGCCTGCGGCCGGATCGCGATGAAGTTGGCCAGCACCGCGCGCCCCGGCATGACCCCGCCGCCCGCCGCCACCAGGGCCCGGTAGGGCGCCAGGCCGAACGCGCTGGTGAGGACCCGGGTGCTGGAGGCGATCACGGACTCGCCGGCGTGGAAGTCGATGGGTGCGCCGGCCAGGGTGAGGGTGTGCACGCGGTGGGGGTGCAGCGCCGCGTAGATGGCGGCCAGCCAGCCGCCCTGGCAGTCGCCGACCAGGTTCGCCCGTCCGCCCAGCAGCCGGATCGAGCGGTCGACCACGTCCAGGTAATGGGTGATCGTGACGTGCGCGGTGGCGGCGGTGGCCGGGCGCCACTGCAGCACGTGCAGCCGGGTGAGGCCGGCGGCGGCGATCGTGCCGAGCTGGGTCTGCTCGGCGGAGTGGTCGACGATGTGGCTGGAGTGCCCGGCCTGCGGCGGCAGCACGAGGGTCGGGACGACGTCGTCGCCGCGGTGGCGCGGCGCGGTCATGTCGCGCAGGTGCGCGAACGGCGTGCTGAGCACGACCTCGTTGGGTGTGTGCCAGTTGGGGCGGCGGCGATCGGCCTGCACCGTCCACCACTTCACCGCTCTGCTGGCGGTGTCGAGCGGCGTCCGGGTGCCGGCCTCGGCCAGCGACCGGGTGGCCGCGCGGGTGATCTCCCGGTTGGTGGCGTCGAGGGTGGCGGCCGTGTGGTCGACGAGGTGGCGCAGGGCGCGGGGGAGGGTGGTGCCGGTCCCGGTGGTCGTCATCCGTGCGCTCCTGCTCCCGCTGGCTGCTGCGCACGCTAAGCGCTGCTTGGACAACCACGCAAGCCGGGTCGTACCGATCGGGATGACAGGCGTCGCAGGTCACACCGCGGGTGTGCCCGCCCCCACGAGCCGCAGGTGGTACTCGCTGTCGCCGAACATCGCGTCGATGGCCAGCAGTCGCTTGAGGTAGTGCCCGACCGCCAGCTCGTCGGTGGTCCCGACGCCGCCGTGGGTCTGCACCGCCGCCTCGCCGACCGCCCGGCCCAGGCGCCCGACCTGGGCCTTGAGCACGGAGATGTCGCGCGGCGCCGCCCGCCCGGCCTCGGCCAGCGCGGCGGTGCGCAGCAGCGTGGCGCGGGCCTTGGTGCAGGCGATCCGCATGTCGGCCAGCCGGTGGGCCACGGCCTGGAAGCCCGCGATCGGCACGCCGAACTGCTTGCGGGTGGCGGCGTACTCGGCGGTGCGCCGCAGCAGGGCGGTCATGGCCCCGACCCCCTCGGCGGCGAGCGCGACGACGGCGTCGGCCAGCGTGGCGGTGATCGCCGCGTGCGCGTCGGTCGTCAGGCAGTGCTCCGCGGGCACCTCGACGGCGTCGAAGCCGACGTGGGCGGCGCTGCGGCCGTCGATCGTGCGGAACGGGGTGATCCGGACGCCGGACGCGCCGGGCTCGACGACCAGCAGGGCGAGCCCGCCGGTCCCGTCGTCGATGCGGGCGGTGACGACCAGCACGTCGGCGTGCGCGGCGCCCAGCACCAGCCGCTTCTCGCCGTCGAGTCGGTAGCCGTCGCCGGACCTGCGGCAGCGGGTCGCCACCCGCGCCGGGTCCGGCGTGCCCCGGCCCTCCTCGTGGGCGAGCGCGCCGTGCGCGTCGCCGGCCACGATCCGGGCGAGCCAGTCGCGCGCCACCGGGTGCTCACCGGCCGCGGCGAGCGCGCGCCCGGCCAGCAGGATCGTGGGCAGGTAGGGCTCGACCAGCAGGTGCTCGCCGAACGGCTCGGCGATGGCCACGACGTCGACGACCGAGCCGCCCAGGCCGCCGACCCCTTCCGGGAAGGGCAGGCCGAGCAGTCCGAGCTCGGTGAACGTCGCCCAGACCTCGGGCGAGAACGGGCGGTCGGAGCGCACGAGCGCCCGGCGGGCCTCGAACGAGTAGTTCTTCTCCAGGTAGCGGGTGACGCTCTCGCGCAGCAGCGCCTGCTCGTCGGTGAACCCGAAGTCCATGCCGCTCTCCTCCCGCGGGCTCAGCGGCCGGCCACGAGCGAGCGCGCGATCAGGTCGCGCTGCACCTCGTTGGTCCCGGCGTAGATCGAGGCCGCGCGGCTGTTGAGGTAGTAGGGCATGGACACCAGGTCGAAGTCGTCGCCCAGCGGCGCGGTCCCCGACCCGATGCCCAGGGCGTCGAGCTGCAGGGCGAGCCCCTCCAGGCCCGACACCCGCGCCATGAGCGTGGTCAGCCGCTGGGTGAGCTCGGAGTTGACGGTCTTGTTGACCGAGGGGAACGACGGGTCGTCGGCGATCGGGTGCCCGCTGATCGCCAGCTCCTCGATGTGGCGCATCGAGGCCACGTCGGCCTCCAGCTCGCCGAGGTCGCGCTGGAAGACCGGGTCGTCGGCGAGCACCCCGCCGAACGGCGAGGTCCGCTCGGCGGCGGCCGCGCGGATCATCCGCACGAACCGGTCGAGCCACGGGCTGCCGGTCGACCCGCCGCGCTCGTGGGAGAGCAGGTGCTTGGCGACCGTCCACCCGTCGTTCTCCGCGCCCACGCGGGCGGACTGCGGCACGCGCACCTCGTCGAAGAACACCTCGCACTGCTCGGGGAAGCCGTCGAGCCCGACGATGGGGCGGATCCGCAGGCCGGGCAGGTCGAGGCGGTCCAGCAGCAGGAACGTGATGCCCTGCTGCTTCTTGCCCGCCGTGCTGGTGCGCACCAGCATGAACATCCGGTTGGCCCGGTGGGCCAGGGTCGTCCAGATCTTGCTTCCGGTGATGACGTAATCGTCGCCGTCGGGCACGGCCGCGCAGCTCAACGAGGCCAGGTCGGAGCCGGCGCCCGGCTCGGAGTAGCCCTGCGTCCAGTAGTCGTCACCGGCCAGGATCCCGGGCAGGTGCCTGCGCTTCTGCTCCTCGGTGCCCAGGTCGATCAGCAGCGGCCCGATCATCTTCAGCCCGTTGGGCAGCAGCGGGGGCAGGTCGCGCCGGCAGTACTCCTCGGTGAAGACGAAGCGCTGCTCGACCGTCCAGTCGACGCCGCCGTGCTCCACCGGCCAGCCGGGGGCGGCCCAGCCCTTGCGGGCCAGGATCCGGTGCCAGGCCATGGTCTCGTCGAAGGGGGCGAAGACGCTGGTCGTCTTGCGCCCGGCCTCGCGGATGGCGTCGGTCGGGGCGGTGTCGAGGAACTCGGCGACCTCGCGGCGGAAGGCGTCGAGGTCGGGTCCGGAGTCGAGGTCCATGCGCGGCTCCTACCGGTCGCGGGTGCTGAAGGCGGTGATGCGCTGGTGCATGTCGGGGCCGTGGCCGGCGTTCTCCATGATCTCCCACTGCAGGCCCGCGTCGAGGGGGTCGCCGTCGGTGGCCTCCAGCAGGCGCTTGTTGGCGGCGTGGGTGAACCCCGAGTTGGCCGCGATCCGGGTGGCCAGCGCCTCGATCTCGGCGTCGAAGCCCGCGGCCGGGACGGCGTACTCGGCCAGGCCGATGCGCACCGCCTCGGTCGCGTCGATCATGTCGGCGGTGAACATCAGCCGCTTGGCGGTGGCGGCGCCCACCCGGCGCGGCAGGCGCTGGCTCATCCCCCAGATCGGGGTGAGCGCGAACGTGGCGTGGGTGTCGCCGAAGCGGGCGTCGTCGGCGGCGACGATGAAGTCGGCGGCCAGCGCCACCTCCAGCGCGCCGGTGTAGCAGTGCCCGTGCACGGCGGCGACCACCGGCTTGGGCAGCTTCTCCAGCAGCCGCAGCGTCTCGCTGTGCCAGCCGCGGGAGGGGACGTCCTCGCCGGCGGCGATGTCGGAGAGGTCGTGGCCCGCGGAGAAGCACCGGCCCGCGCCGCGCAGCACGACGCAGCCGATGGCGTCGTCGGCGCGCAGGTCGAGGACGTGGCGGCGCAGCTCCCGGAACAGGCCCACGGTCAGGGCGTTGAGCTTGTCCGGCCGGTTCAGGGTCAGCAGGGTCCAGCCCCCGCGGTCTTCCCGGATCACGAGCTCGGCCACGCTGACCCCCTGACAGACGACTGATCGGTCGTTAAATTACCAGCCGACGGCCGTCGTGCCGATCTACCAGCACGAGGGGAAGCCATGCCTGACGACGCACCGGTCCTGCCCGGCGGCGGCCACCACTGGATCGACCAGATCGAGCGCCACGCCCACCAGGTGCCCGACCGCACCGCGCTGGTGTTCGGCGAGCGGCGCACCAGCTGGGCGCAGCTGCGCGGCAGGGTGCGCGCGCTGGCCGGGGCGCTGGCCGAGCACGGGGTCGGCGAGGGCGACCGGGTGGCGGTGCTGATGAGCAACCGCCCCGAGTTCCTGGAGGCGGTGCTGGCGGCCACGGCGCTGCGCGCCATCGCGGTGCCGGTGAACTTCCGGCTCTCCGCCGACGAGGTGGCGTTCATCCTGGGCGACAGCGGCGCGGTCGCGCTGGCCGTGGACGCCGACCTCGCCCCGCTGGCCGCCAAGGTCCGCGGCTCGCTGTCCGGCGGCGGTGTCGTGCTCGTCACCGGAGCGGACCCGGCGACGGCCGGCCCCGGCGCCCTGCCGTTCGACGACCTGGCCGCCGGCCCCGAGCGCCCGCTGCCCGACGTGCGGATCGCCGAGCACGACCCGGCCCTGATCATGTACACGTCCGGGACCACCGGACGCCCCAAGGGCGCGGTGCTCACCCACCTCAACCTGGCGGTGCAGACCCAGACGCTGATCCGCTACTGGCGGCTCTACCGCGACGACGAGGTCAACCTGTGCGCCTCGCCGATGTTCCACATCGCCGCCATCGGGGCGATCGCGCCGCTGATCGCCACCGGCGGCACCACGGTGATCCAGCCCAGCGGCCAGTTCGACCCCGCCGCCCTGCTCGACGTGCTGGAGCGCGAGCGGGTGACGCACCTGTTCCTGGTCCCCGCCCAGTGGCAGGCCGTCGTCGCCGTCCCCGGGGCCGGCGAGCGCGCCGCGCACCTGCGCGTCATGTGCTGGGGCGCGGCCCCGGCGCCGGTGGCGCTGCTGGAGCGCATGGCCGAGGTCTTCCCCGGCGTGCCGAACGTGTGCACCTTCGGCCAGACCGAGATGTCACCGATCACCACCGTGCTCGACGGTGAGGACGCCATCCGCAAGATCGGTTCGGTGGGCCGGCCGGTGCCGGCCGTGTCGGTCCGGATCGTCGACGACCAGATGCGCGACGTGGCGCCGGGCGAGGTCGGCGAGATCGTCTACCGCGGCCCGAACCTCATGGCGGGCTACTGGAACCTGCCCGAGGCCACCGCCGAGGCCTTCGCCGGCGGCTGGTTCCACTCCGGCGACCTGGTGCGCGCCGACGAGGACGGCTTCCTGTACGTCGTGGACCGCAAGAAGGACATGATCATCTCCGGCGGGGAGAACATCTACTGCGCCGAGGTGGAGAACGTGCTGGCCGGCCACCCCGCGGTGGCCGACGTCGCAGTGGTGGCCGCGCCGCACGAGCAGTGGGGCGAGACGCCGGTCGCCGTGGTCGTGCCGGCCGACCCGGCGGCCCCGCCCGCGCTCGACGAGCTGGTCGAGTGGTGCCGCACCCGGCTCGCCTCCTACAAGAAGCCCACCCGGCTGCTGGTGGTCGACGCGCTGCCGCGCAACGCCTCGGGCAAGGTGCTCAAGCCGGTGCTGCGGGCGGAGGTACGCGACCGCGGTTGAGTGCTGGTCCCCCGAAGACCTCGTGCGCTTCCCGGACGTGCGACGTCCACCTCCTCGCAGCGTGGAGGCGGTGTCGCAGCTCTGGGTGGGTCCTCGCAGCGCGCCGGCGGGCTGCGAGGGCACCGCGGGATCTGCGAGCCCGCCGGTGCGGTGTTGCGCCCTTCCGGGCAGCGGTCCTGGGCATATCCCGCAGCCCTGGACGTGGTCTCGCAATGCGCCGGCGGGCTGCGAGGGCACGACCGACGCTGCGCGGACGCCGGCCGCCTCTGCGAGGCACCGCCCGAGCACCGTGCCGGCCGGGTGTGCGCGCCCACACGGGCCGCCGGGTGGTGGTCTTTGCAGCGTGGGGGCGGTGTCGCAGGCCTGGGTGGGTCGTCGCAGCGCGCCGGCGGGCTGCGAGGGCACGCCCGACGCTGCGCAGCCGCCAGCACCGAGGCCTCGTCCACCCGGGACCAGTTGCTCCGCGTCGACGTCTGCGCGGGCGTGATCGACGGGCGGCGTAGCGTCGCGCGCATGGCGCTGTCCGACACCCCCATCGCCGCGCTCGACGGCGGTCCGCTCCCGGCCCTCGACGGTCGGGCCGTCCTGGTCGTCAACGTGGCGTCGAAGTGCGGGCTGACCCCGCAGTACTCCGGGCTGGAGCGCCTGCAGGAGCGGTTCGGCGACCGGGGCTTCACGGTGCTCGGCGTGCCGTGCAACCAGTTCGCCGGCCAGGAGCCCGGCTCGGCCGAAGAGATCGCGACGTTCTGCTCGGCGACCTACGGCGTGTCCTTCCCGCTGACCGAGAAGGTCGAGGTCAACGGGGCCGGGCGGCACCCGCTGTACGCCGCGCTGACCGCGGCCGAGGACGCCTCCGGCGAGGGCGGCGACGTGCAGTGGAACTTCGAGAAGTTCCTGGTGGCCCCGGACGGGCGGGTGGTGGGCCGGTTCCGCCCGCGCACCGAGCCGGAGGCCGACGAGGTCGTCTCGGCGATCACCGCGGTGCTGCCGGGCTGAGCCACCGCGACCCGTCCACCCCGGCGGCCAGCTCCCGGCGCACGTCGGCCCAGCGGGCCAGCTCCTCGCGGACGGCGGGGTGGGTCTCGTCGTCCAGCGCCCGGGCGCGGGCCTCGGCGAGGACGTCGTCGATCAGGACGCGCCGGCCCGTCCGCGCCGACCGCACGGCCGCCTCCACCATCGCCAGGCTGGGCACGTTCTCGTGCACCTCGCCCATCGGGACGGTGCCGGAGCGCACCGCGTCGGTGAAGGCCCGCAGGGCCCCGGCGATGCCGGAGCCCGGGGGAGCCGACGGGGTGCCGGGGCCGGCGTCGGAGACCGGGTCGTGGTCGCCGTCCCAGCGGGCCGAACCCCGTTCGGCGCTCAACCGCCACTCGCCGTTCCACGACGTCTGCGCGCCGCGGCTGCACCAGCTGCCGGTGTAGGTGTAGCGGGCGCCGCCGCCCATCGCGAAGACCGCGGTGGCCGAGGCGTCGCCCGCGTACCAGCTCCACGGCGGGTTGTGCGCCTCGCAGTAGGCCGACACCGGCTCGGCACCGAGCAGGAACCGGGCCGCGTCGAAGGCGTGGATCGCCATGTCGACCAGCAGCGGGTCGGCCATCTCCTCGCGGAACCCGCCGAAGTGCGGGTCGCGGAAGAACTCCGTGGTCAGCGAGCCCGGCGCGCCCAGCTCGGCCGCCATCGCGCGCAGCGCGAACAGCTGAGGGTTCCACCGCCGTGACTGGCTCACCATGAACAGCCGCCCGGTGACCCGGGCCGCCGCGGCCAGCGACAGCGCCTGGGCCACGGTCTCGGCCACCGGCTTCTCGCCGAGCACGTCGAGCCCGGCGAGCAGCGCGGCCGTCGTGACCGGGTGGTGGGCCCGGGGGACGGTGGCGTTCACGACGGCGCGCGCCCCGGTCGCCGCGGCCAGTTCCACGGCGTCGGCGCCCACCGCCACGTCCCGCCCGGTGGACTCCGCCGCGGCCCGGGCCGTGGGCGGGTCGAGGTCGGCGATCCCGACCAGCTCGACGTCCGGGTCGGCCTCGATCGCCGCGCACCAGGCCCGGCCCATGTTCCCCGCGCCGGCCAGCACCACCCGCAGCGGATCCGCACCGCTCACCCGAGCGGCCCCGCGTAGCCGGTGCCGGTGAAGAACTCCCCGGTCTCGTAGCGCAGCAGCACCGGGTCGGTGCGCTCGGGCCGGTCGGTGCGCGCCCACCGCACCCCGTTGGCGATCACCCGCCGGACGTCCGGGTGGTGGTAGGTGGGGTAGTCCTGGTCGCCGGGGCGGAAGTAGAAGATCCGCCCGTACCCGCGGCGGAACGTGCAGCCGCTGCGGAAGGCTTCCCCGCCGGAGAACGTGCTGATGAAGATCAGCTCGTCGGGGGCGGGGATGTCGAAGAACTCGCCGTACATCTCGTCGGACTCGATGATCAGCGGATGCGGCGCCCCCTCGGCGATCGGGTGGGTCGGGTCGACGGTCCAGATCAGCTCGCGGTCGTTCTCGCTGCGCCAGCGCAGCGTGCAGCTGGTGCCCATGAGCGTGACGAACACCTTCGACCAGTGCCCGGAGTGCAGCACCACCAGGCCCATCCCGGCCAGCACGTGCCGGTGCACCCGCTCGACGACCTCGTCGGCCACCTCGTCGTGCGCGGCGTGGCCCCACCAGACGAGCACGTCGGTGGCCCGCAGCGCGTCCTCGGTGAGCCCGTGCTCGGGGTCGTCGAGGGTGACGGTGCGGACCTCGGCCCCGTCGCCGAGGTTCTCCCGGATGCCGTCGGCGATGGTCTCGTGCATGCCGTCGGGGTAGATGGCGCGGACGTGCTCCTCGATCTGCTCGTGGCGGTTCTCGCCCCAGACGGTCACGCGGACGGGGGTCATCGCTGCGTTCCTCTCGGTCATTTCAGCGCTCCGGAGGCCACGCCGGCGGTGACGAACCGCTGCGCCACCACCAGCAGCACCACGGCCGGGACGGAGGCGAGCACGGCGGTGGCCATCACCGAGCTCCAGTCGTTGATGTAGGTGCCGATGTAGGTGAAGATCCCCAGCGTCACCGGGCGGACCTGCTCGGTCGTGGTCAGCGTGAGCGCGAACAGGAAGTCGCTCCAGGCGAACAGGAACGTGAACAGCCCGGCGGTGACGAGCGCGTTGCGGCTCATCGGCAGCACGATCGCGACGAACGTGCGGATCTGGCCCGCGCCGTCCACCCGGGCGGCCTCGATGACCTCGCTCGGGATGGCCAGCAGGAACGCCCGCATGATGATGATCGCGAACGGGATGCCGTGCGAGGCGTCGGCCAGGATCAGCCCGGGCACCGAGTTGAGCAGCCCGAGGTCGCTGTAGACGTCGTAGAGCGCGTTGGCCACGACGATGCCGGGGATCATCTGGCTGAGCAGGATCGCGAACAGCACGACGCCGGCGCCGCGCACCCGGAACCGGGCCAGCGCGTAGGCCGCGGGCGTGGCGATCAGCAGGCTGACCACCACGGTGCCCAGCGAGACCACCAGGCTGGTGACCAGGTTGCCGCCCTGCTCGCGCAGCGCGGTGGCGTACCCGTCGAAGGACAGGTCGAGCGGGATCCACGGCGTGCGCACGGCCGAGCCGCTGGGCTGCAGCGAGACGTTGAGCATCCAGTACAGCGGGAACAGCAACACGGCCAGGATCAGCACCCCGACCAGCGTGCTGCCCCAACCCCGCCGCCGGGTCATCGGCCCCCACCCACCAGCGCGCGCCGGTTGGCCCGCAGGTAGAGCAGCGCGAACACCAGCGAGATGACGATCAGGACGTTGCCCATCGCGGCGCCCTCCCCGAAGCGGAACTCCTGGAACGACAGGTGGTAGGCCTGGGTGGCGACGGTCTGGGTGGCGTTGGCCGGCCCGCCGTCGGTGAGCCCGAGGATGATGTCCAGCACCTTGATCGTGTAGACCACCCCGAGCACCAGCACCACCGCGACCACCGGGCGCAGCAGCGGCCAGGTCACGTGCCGGAACGCCCGCCAGCCGGTGGCCCCGTCCAGGGCGGCCGCCTCGTACAGCTCCTCGGGCACGTCCTGCAGCCCCCCGTAGAGGATCGTGGTGTTGAACGGGATGCCGATCCAGATGTTCACCGCGATCACCGCGATCAACGCCAGCGACGTGCTGGTCAGCCAGCCCGGGCGGTCGGCGACGCCGAGCGCGCCGAGGAACTGGTTGAGCGCGCCGTTGTCCTGGTCGAGGATCCAGCGCCACACCGCGCCGGAGACGATGAGCGGGATCAGCCACGGCAGCAGCAGCAGCGAGCGCAGCAGGCCGCCGAGCGGGAAGCGCCGGTGGAAGAAAACCGCGATCGCCAGGCCGAGCACGAACTGCCCGGCGATCGAGCCCGCGGTGAACAGCGCCGTGTTGAGCAGGGCCGTGCCGAACACGTTCGACGAGATCACCGCGGCGTAGTTGTCCAGGCCGACCCACGGCGCCTCGCCGGTGTAGAAGGTGCGGGTCGTGTACTCCTGGAATCCCATCAGCAGGTTCTGCACGACCGGGTAGCCGAAGAAGACCACCAGGTAGAGCACCGCCGGCACGAGGAACCCCAGCTGCAGCAGCCGCTCGCGCCCGCGCGGCGACCGCCACCCGCCGGCCGGGCCGCTGACGGGCTCCGGCGCGGCGGTGCTCACGAGCGGCCGTTCGGGGGCCGCCACCCCGCCGGCCCGCTCAGCCATCCTGGGCCTGTTGCAGCGCCTGCAGCGGCGCGGCGCCGCCGGTCAGTGCGGTCTGCACGGCCGTGTAGATCTTGGTGGCCGCGGCCGGCCACTCGGCGCCGAGCTTGCCGGTGCGCGAGCGGGCGGTCTGCACGACGTCGGTGAAGGCGGCCATGCGCGGCACCTCGGTGACGAACCGGTCGCGCAGCGCGGTCTTCGTCGGCACGGTGGTGCGGTCGGTGGCCAGCGCGATCTGGTTCTCGTCGGTGTTGAGGCAGGCCACGATCTCGGCGGCCTTGGCCTGGCGGGCCGGGTCGCCGGTCTGCGGGATGGTCCAGGTCTCCCCGCCCAGCGGCGCCACCACGTCCTGGCCGGCGCGCGGCACCGGGATCGGCACGACCTCGTACTTCAGGCCCGCCACCTCGTCCAGCGCCGGGAACTGCCACGGCCCGTTGACCATCATCGCCGCGTTGCCCGCCGCGAACTGGTCCTTGACGTCGGCCTGGCCCCAGTTCAGCACCGACTTCGACGCCGAACCGGAGTTCACCAGGTCCACCCACAGCTGCAGCGCCTGCGCGGTCTGCGGCGTGGCGATGTCGGTCTCGTCGCCGCCGTTGGACCACATGAACGGCAGGAACTGCCAGGCGCCCTCGTAGTCGGCGACGGCGGAGAACGCGACGCCGTAGCGCTCGCCCTGGGTGAGCGCGGCCGCGGCGGTCTTCAGCTCGTCCCACGTGGTCGGCGGCTGGATGCCCGCCTGGGCGAGGATGTCGACGTTGTAGAACAGGCCCAGCGAGTTGGTGACCGGCTGCAGCCCGTACACCTGGCCCTCGAACGTCGATGCGCTGGCCACGCCCTCCTGGAACCCGTCGACGGACAGGCCGAAGTCCGAGATCGGGGCGAGCGCGCCGGTGGCGGCGATCTGCTGCAGGTCGGGGTTGTCGAGCATGAGGACGTCGGGCAGCGTGCGCGAGGAGGCCTGCTGCAGCACCTTCGCGACGAGTTGTGGGCCGGGGATGGTCTCGCGCTCGATCGCCACGCCGGCCTGCTGGCCGCACTCGTCGAGCTTGCGCGCGTAGACGGTCTTGTCGGGCTCGTTGTTGTAGTAGTCGAGCACCCGCAGCGAGGTGACCTCACCGCCGGGGGTGGCGCCGCCGCTGCCGCCGCCGCACGCGGTGAGCGCGAGCGCCGCGGCCGCGGCGAGCGCGGGGAGAGCGGTCCGTCGTGGTGCTCCTCGTCGAGCCATTGCCGGGTCCTCTCGGTCGACTTCTCGATCATGTCGATGCGTATCGATAGCCGGCGTGCCGAAGGCCGCCGGAGCCGGTGCGGGTCAGGGCGGGGGGACGGTCGTCTCTCGTCGGGTGAGCCGGGGCGCGACCAGTTCGACCAGCTCGGCCGGGTGCTGGCCGTCGCGGTCGAGCAGCTGGAACAGGATGTGCATCGCCCGCCGCGAGACGTCGCGCGGTTCGAGCGAGACGTTGGTGACGGCAGGCACGCTGGCCTCGGCGTCGGCGTCGGTGCACAGCCCGATCAGCGACACGTCGCGGCCGGGGACCACCCCGCGCTCGATCAGCGTGTGCAGCACCGGCTCGACGGCCTGCGAGTTCGGCACGACGATGCCGGGCCGGCCGCCGTCGGCCAGCGCGCGCTCCACCGCCGCGCGGGCCGCGTCGGTGCCCGGCGGGACCGGGTCGACGACCGAGTGGCCCAGCCCGTGGCGCCGGGCCGCGGCCGCGCTGCCCCGCTGGAAGCGGCGCACGTAGTTGAGGTCGCGGTCGATGACCTCGGCCGGGTGCCCGATGAGCACGACCCGGTCGTGCCCGAGCCCGGCCAGCTCGTCGACGGCCAGTTCGCCGGCCAGCGCGAAGTCCAGGTCGACGCAGTGCAGGCCGGCGCTGTCGTCCGGGACGCCGATGAGGATCACCGGCACCCCCAGCTCGGCGGCCACCGGGATGCGCGCGTCCACGGCCTCGATGCCCATGAGCACGATCGCGTCGCACAGCGCGCGACCGGCGAGGCGGGTGAGGCCCGCGGCCCCCTCGTCCGCGGTGACCAGCAGGACGTCGTGGTCCTCGGCGCGCGCGCAGCCGGCGATGGTCTCCAGGAACGGCAGGATGCCGGCGGTGTCGGCGCTGGCCCCGAACGGCACGACCAGGCCGACCACCTGCGTGCGCTGGCTGGCCAGCGCGCGGGCGCCGGCGTTGGGCTGGTAGGTGAGCTGGTCGATGGCGTCCAGGACGCGCTTGCGGGTCTGCGGGGAGATGGACCGGCGACCGGACATCACGTAGGACACGGTGCTCTGCGAGACCCCGGCGACACGGGCGACGTCCCGGCTCGTGACCACGGCACCCCCACCGCCTCGTCGTCGGCAGGCTGTCGATACGCATCGACAGCGACGGGTGCGACCGTAGCCACCCGATCGGGTGACCGCAAGGCCCGGACGGCGGTGATCGTCGCGCCGCGTCCATGCCTGCGGGCGATCGTCCGCGCGGCTCCGCCGCGCACGCGCGACGACCGGATGCGGTCGGCCGGCGCCGTGCGGCGGGCGGATAGGGTGGCCGGGCCAAGCCGGGGCGACGTGGTATTCCGCGTGGTGTTTGTGGTGTTTCGCGCCCGGGACGCAATGAGAGGGCGAGCATGGCGGAGAACGACGGGCAGCACCTGCTGGGGCTGCTGTTGCAGGACGAGCAGGCGCTGCTCGAACGGTGGCTGCGCGACGCGGCGGTGCACCTGCAGGGCCGGGCGTCGTCCGCCGAGCTCGAACGCGCCTTCCGCGACCTGCTCACGGCGCTCGCCAAGGGCGTCAGCGGGGGTGGCCTCGACCTCGACCACGAGGCCTACGGCGAGGTGCGCGCGCTGCTGTCCGAGCTGTCGCGCGACCGCGCGCGCCGCGGCTTCACCCCCAGCGAGACCGCGGTCAGTGTGTTCTCGCTCAAGGGCGCGCTGTTCGACCTGGCCGCCCGCGCCGGCCAGGGCACCGACGCGATCCTGGTGGCGTCCCGCTGGGTCGACGCGCTGGGCCTGCTGACCTTCGACAGCTACGTCCGCGCCCGCGAGGAGGTGATCGCCGAGCAGTCCGAGCAGCTGATGGAGCTGTCCACGCCGGTGGTCAAGCTCTGGGAGGGCGTGGTCGCGGTCCCGCTGATCGGCACGCTGGACTCCGCGCGCACCCAGATCGTGATGGAGAAGCTGCTGCAGACCCTGGTCGACACCGGGTCCGAGCACGCGATCATCGACATCACCGGGGTCCCGGCCGTCGACACCGAGGTGGCCCAGCACCTGCTCAAGACCGTGGTCGCGGCCCGGCTGATGGGCGCGGAGTGCACCATCTCCGGCATCCGCCCGCAGATCGCGCAGACCATCGTGGCGCTGGGCATCGAGTTCGGCGACATCCCCACCAAGGCCAACCTGGCCGACGCGCTCCTGCACGCGCTGCGCGGCAGCGGCGTCGAGGTGGTGCGCAGGCGCAGCGGGGGAGGGCGATGAGCCAGCAGGTCCCGGTCCTGCGGCTGGGGAACGCGCTGCTGGTGTCCATCCAGGTCGACCTGCAGGACGACGACGTGCTCGCGCTGCAGGAGGAGCTGGCCGAGCGGATCGTGGCCACCGGCGCCCGCGGGGTCATCATCGACATCTCCGCGGTGGACATCGTCGACTCCTTCATCGGGCGGATGTTCAGCTCGATCGCGGCGCTGTCGCGGGTGCTCGACGCGGAGACGGTGGTCGTCGGGATGCGCCCGGCGGTGGCCATCACGCTGGTCGAGCTGGGCCTCTCGCTCGACGGGGTGCGCACCGCGCTGGACCTGGAGAAGGGGCGGGCCATCCTGGACCGCCTCATCGCCGACCGGCGCACGGTGCGCGACATCGCCCAGGACGATGACGAGTTCGTCCCGATCGACGACCCGGCGGGGGAGCGGCACCAGCCGGATCCGAGCCGGCGGTGAGCACCTCGGCGACCGGGGTGGACGAGCTGCCCATCTCCTCCGGCGACGACGTCGTGCGCGTGCGCCAGCTCGTGCGGACCAGGGCGCAGGGCATCCGGCTGTCCCTGGTCGACCAGACCAAGCTGGTCACCGCGGCCAGCGAGCTGGCCCGCAACACGCTGGTCCACGGCGGGTCCGGGACGGCGCGCATCGAGGTGGTGCAGCGGGCCGGGCGCTCCGGGATCCGGGCGGTGTTCAGCGACGAGGGCCCCGGCATCCCCGACCTCGACCTGGCGCTGACCGCGGGCTGGACCTCCGGCGGCGGGCTCGGGCTCGGGCTGAGCGGGGCCAAGCGGCTCGTCGACGAGTTCGACATCGACACCGAGGTCGGGCGCGGCACCAGCGTCACGGTCGTCAAGTGGTCGAGGTGACGGCGGCCACGGGCCCGCCTTCGACCGCCGAGGACGTCCAGTGGTTGCGCGTCGACGACCTGAGCGCGGCGGGCACCGTGCGCCGCGCGGCCGAGGGGCTGGCCGCCGTGCTGGGCTTCCCGCCCGCGCGGGCGGCCGAGCTGGGCCTGGCGGCCACCGAGATCGCGACCAACGTCGTCCGGCACGCCGGGGGCGGGTCCGTGCTGCTGCGCAGCCTGCGCGGCGCGCGGACGACCGCGGTCGAGCTGCTGGCCGTGGACCGCGGCCCCGGCATGGTCGACGTGGCGGCGGCCAGCCGCGACGGCCACACCACGGCGGGGACGCTGGGTATCGGCCTGGGCGCGATCGTCCGGCTGGCCGACGACCTGGAGATCTTCTCCCCGGCCGGGGTGGGCACCGTGCTGGTGGCCCGCTTCGACGCCGACCGCCGGGTCCCCACCCCGGCCGATCCCACGGCCGCCGGTCTGACCAGGCCGATCACCGGCGAGACCGCCTGCGGCGACGCCTACTTGATCCGCCACGACGGCGAGCGCACCCTCCTGCTCATGTGCGACGGGCTCGGGCACGGCCCCATCGCGGCTGCGGCGTCGCAGCGGGCGGTCGCGGCGCTGCGCGGGCAGCCGTGGCCGGTGGGCCCGGACCGGGCGGTGGCGACGCTGCACGCGGCGCTGTCGGGCACCCGGGGCGCCGCCCTCGCCGTCGCCGAGCTCGACCCGGTCGCGGGGGTGGTGCGGCTGTGCGGGGTCGGCAACATCGCCGCGGCGGTCGTGCACCGCGAGGCCAAGCGCAGCGCCGTGTCGATGCCCGGGGTGGCGGGCGTGCGGATGCGCGCGGTGCGCACCTTCGAGTACCCCCTGCCCGAGGGCGCGCTCGTGGTGCTGCACTCCGACGGCCTGACCGGTCGTTGGGGCCCGTCGCGCATCGACGGCCTGTTCACCCGCTCCCCGCTGGTGGTGGCCGCCGCGCTGCTGGCCGAGGCCGGGATCCGGCACGACGACGCCGGGGTCGTCGTGGCCCGGGCGCGAGCGTGAGCGGGTCGCGGTGATCGGCCACGAGGTGCTGCGGCTGGTGCTGGCCGAGGAGCGCGACGTGTTCGTCGCCCGCCAGCGCGGCCGCGAGGTCGCCGCGGCGGTCGGCCTGGAGAACCAGGACCAGGTCCGGGTCGCGACCGCGGTGTCCGAGCTGGGCCGCGAGCTGGTCCTGCGGGGAAGGCGCGCCGAGCTGGTGCTGTCGCTGGCGTCCGGGGGCTCGGCCCTGCTGGTCACCGCGCGCTGGACCGGGGAGCTGCCGGGCCTGGAGCACACCGAGGGGGTCCGGGCGGCCGGCCGGCTCACCGACCGCTGCGAGGTGGTCCAGGGCGACGGCGTCGGCACGGTCGTGCTGGGCAAGCGGCTGCCGGCCACCACCGACCCCCTCCGGCCGGGTGTCGTCGAGCAGCTGCGCGAGCGGTTCCGATCCACCACCACCGCGTCCGCGCTCGACGAGCTGCGCACGCAGAACCAGGAGCTGCTCGACACCCTGGAGGTGCTGCAGGCCCGCCAGGAGGCGCTGGAGCACGCCAACGCCGAGCTGGAGGAGACCAACCGGGGCGTGATGGCGCTGCACGCCGAGCTCTCCGGCGAGCTGGAGGAGACCAACCGCGGCGTGGTGGCGCTCTACGCCGAGCTGGACGAGAAGACCGAGCAGCTGCGCGAGGTCAGTGAGAGCAAGACCCGGTTCTGGGCCAACGTCAGCCACGAGCTGCGCACCCCGATCAACTCGGTCGTCGGACTCGCCCGGCTGCTGCTCGACCCGCGCTCCGAGGCGCTCGGCGCGGAGCAGCGCCTGCAGGTCGAGATGATCCGCGACTCGGGGTCGGTGCTGCTCGCGCTGGTCAACGAGCTGCTCGACGTGGCCAAGGCGGAGTCGGGCCGGATGGAGCCGCAGTGGGCCCCGGTCGACGTCGGGGCGCAGCTGGCGCACCTGCGGGCGAGCCTGCTGCCGCTGGCGCCCGCCGGGGTGGCGCTGCGGGTGGACGTGCAGCCGGGTATGCCCCCGGTGTCCACCGACCCCGGCATGCTCAACGGGATCGTGCGCAACCTGGCCACCAACGCGCTGAAGTTCACCACCGCGGGCGAGGTGCGCGTGAGCGCCGTCCTCGACGCCGAGGTGGGCCTGCTGCGCGTCACCGTGGCCGACACCGGCATCGGGATCCCGGCCGACCAGCTGTCGCGGGTGTTCGAGGAGTTCCACCAGGTGCCCGGCCCGCTGCAGGTCGGGGCGGCGGGCACCGGCCTGGGGCTGCCGCTGGCCCGGCGGCTGACCGAGATCCTGGGCGGCGGGCTGACGCTGAGCAGCGAGGTCGGCGTGGGGACGACCGCCACGCTGGAGCTGCCGGCAGCCGGCCAGGATCCGGCCGCCCCCCGGCTGGGCAAGGTGCTCGTCGTCGACGACGACCCGGCGTTCCGCGCGCTGGCCCGCCGGGTGCTGGTCGCGGTGGCCGAGCAGGTCGAGGAGGCGGCCGACGGCCCCACGACGGTGCGGATGCTGCACGCCGCGCCGCCCGACCTGCTCGTGCTCGACCTGAACATCCCGCCGCCGGACGGCTGGGCGGTGCTCGCCGGGATGCGCGCCGACCCCGTCCTGGCGAGGCTGCCGGTCGTCGTGGTCACCGCGGCCGCGCTGGACCCGGCGTGGATCACCGAGGTGGCCGAGACTGCGGTGGTGCTGTCGAAGTCCGACCTGACTCCGGCCGTGCTGCTCACGGCGGCCGCCGATGCCGCAGCGCTGCTGGGAGGGACCGATGGCTGAGGCGGACCCGGCCGGGGACGGCGTCACCACGGTGCTGGTCGTCGACGACGCCCCGGCGACCCGCTACATCGTGGGCAGCTGGCTGCGCCGCGAGGGCTTCCGGGTCGCCGAGGCGGCCACCGGCGCCGAAGCGCTGGAGCTGGTGCGCACCCGGCCGGTCGACATCGTCGTGCTCGACGTGGGCCTGCCGGACATGACCGGCTTCGAGGTGTGCGAGCAGATCAAGACCGACCCGGCGCTCGGGCAGCCGGTGATCCACCTGTCGGCGACGTCGGTGGAGGGCCGCGACCGGGCCCACGGGCTCGACCGCGGCGCCGACGCCTACCTGACCGACCCGGTCGAGCCCGCCGAGCTCGTCGCCACGGTGAACTCGGTGCTGCGCTACTACCGGGCGCGCGGCCAGGCCGAGGAGCTCGCCCGCCAGCAGACGGCGCTGACCGCGGCCACCATCACCATGAACATCGCCCGGGACGTCGACGCGCTGGTCTCCGCGGTGGCCGCGGGCGCCGCGGACATCGCCGCCGCCCCGGCGACGGCCATGGTCGCCGGCCCCGAGGGGCGGCTGCGCCAGGCCACCGTGGCCGGGCCCGGCGCCTCCCCCGTGCTCTCCTCGCCCGCGCCCGAGGTGCTCACGCGCCTGCTCGCGCAGAACGGGGCGGCGCCGTCGGACGGGCAGCTGCTCCCGGTGCCGGCCGCGGTGGCGGCCGCGTTGGACGCCGCGGTCGGCAGCAGCTGGACGCTGCTGTCGCGGGCCAGGGCCGGGCATCCCCCGGTCTGCGTCGTCGTGCACGACCAGCCCACGCCACCGACCCGGCTCGTGGACGGCCTCGTCCAGCTGGCCGGGGCGGCGGTGCTGGCCGCCGACGCCCAACGCGCGCACATCGAGGAGCACGACCTCGCGCTGACCCTGCAGCGCAGCTTCCTGCCCGTGGAGTTCGGCACGCTGCCCGGCCTGCGGGCGGCGGTGCGCTACCTGCCCGCGGTCCAGCACGCCGAGATCGGCGGCGACTTCTACGAGATCATCCGGCTCGCCGACGGCCGCGTGCTGGTGGCCATCGGCGACGTGGCGGGCCACTCGATCCACGCCGCCACGATCATGCTGGAGCTGCGCCACGCCCTCCGTGCCTACGCCATCGACGGCCACGGGCCCGCCGCGATCCAGCGCCGGCTGGAGCGCGTGCTGCGCCACTACCACCGGCGCGAGTACGCCACCCTGTGCCTCTTGCTGATCGACGCCGAGCGCAGCGAGATGTCCGTCGCGACGGCCGGGCACCCGCCGCCGCTGCTGGTGGGCGACGACGACGCGCACTACGCGCCGGTGGCCGGGCCGATGCTGGGCGTCGGGCTGGAGCACCCCGACGAGACCGTCCTGCCGCTGGCCGGGGTGCGCACCCTCGTCCTGGTCACCGACGGGATGCTGGAGGACCGGCCGACCGACATCGACGCCGCCATGGAGCGCCTGCGCACCTGGCCCACCCTGGGGTCGGACCCCGAGGACCTGTGCGACGACCTGCTGGCCAACTTCGGGCGCAACCGCGCCGACGACATCGCCCTGCTGGTGCTGCGGCTGACCCCGCCGGAGCAGTCCGCGACCGCGTCCCGGTGATCGGGAGCGACCCCTTGTGAGCCCGCACCCCGGTCGTTAGCGTCCGGCCCGTCGCTCGGCCGGAACGGGGCCCACCGTGGACTTCGACGTCATCCTGCCCGGGACCAACCGCATCCCCGGCGCCCACGGCTGGGCGCACGCGCTCGACGGCGACGGGTTCCGGCGGATCCTGGCCGAGGTCGACCGGCTCGGCTACCGGAGCGTGTCGGTGTCCGAGCACCTGGCCATGCCGCACGCCGAGGTGCCCCGGCTGGGCCCGTACTGGCAGGACGCGCTGACCGTCATGGCCTTCGCCGCCGCGGCGACCCGCCGCGTCCGCATCGACGCGGCGGTCCTCGTGCTGCCCTACCACCACCCGCTGCGGCTGGCCAAGGAGCTGGCGACCATCGACGTGCTGTCCGGCGGCCGGCTGAACGTCTCGGTCGGGGTGGGGCACGCCGTCGCCGAGTTCGCCGCACTGGGCGTCCCGTTCGCCGAGCGCGGCGCGATCGCCGACGAGGTACTGGAGGCGCTGCGGGTGCTGTGGACCGAGGAGTGCCCCGAGCACCGCGGGGAGCACTTCGCGATCAGCGGCCTGGCCGTCGAACCGAAGCCGGTGCAGCGCCCGCGCCCGCCGATCTACGTGGGCGGCAACTCCAAGCCGGCGCTGCGCCGCGCGGCCCGCCACGACGGCTGGCAGCCGAACCCGGTGCGCTTCGGCACCGCCGAGATCCCCCCGTTGCTGGACTACCTGCGCACCCGGCCCGAGTTCGACGGCAAGGCCGCGACCTTCGACCTGAACTGGCTGAAGTCGCCGAGCGGGGCGCGGCTGCCGCAGGGCTTCGCCGCCGCGAGCCCCGCCGCGCTCGCCGGCCACCGGGAGCGCCTCGTCGACGCCTACTGCGGCGAGTACCGCTCGATCGGCATCACCCGCACCGTCGTCGAGCCGCCGCGCGCGCTCGCCTCGGAGAACGAGTACCTGGACTACCTGGCGTGGTTCGCCGAGGAGGTGGTGCCCGCGGTGCCGACGGGGCGCCCGCCGTCCTGGTGAGTGGGAGCGGGCCTGCCCACGGTCCGCGCCGGGTGGTGGAGTCGCCGCGAGGAGGCCGACCCATGACCCGAGCCACGACCCCCGCGCCGCCGCCCGACGTGTTCTCCCCGGGCCGGATCGGCCCGGCGACCCTGCGCAACCGCACGATCAAGTCGGCCACCTACGAGAACATGGCGCGCCGCGGCCTGGTCACCGACGCACTCGTCGACTTCCACGTGGCCCACGCCCGCGGTGGGGTCGGCATGACGACGCTCGCCTACTGCGCCGTCGCGCCGGAGGGCCGCACCGACGGCCACCAGATCGTCTGGCGCCCGGCGGCGCTGCCGGGCCTGCGCAGGCTCACCGACGCCGTGCACGCGGAGGGCGCCGCGGTCTCCGCGCAGATCGGCCACTCCGGGCCGGTGGCCGACGCCACCCGGACGGGCCTGCCCGCGCTGGGCCCCAGCCGCCGGCGCAACCCGGTCTCCCTGCGCGCGGTGCGCGCCGCCACCCGCGAGGACCTGGACCGGATCGTCGCCGCGCACGGCGCCGCGGTGCGGATGGCGATCGAGACCGGGTTCGACGCGGTCGAGGTCCACCTCGGGCACAACTACCTGGCCAGCGCATTCCTCTCGGCCAGGCTCAACCGGCGCACCGACGAGTTCGGCGGCGACCTGCAGAACCGGGCCCGGCTGGCCCGCCGGATCATGCACGCCGTGCGCGACGCCGCGGGCGACCGCATCGCCGTGCTGGCCAAGCTGAACATGGACGACGGCGTGCCGGGCGGGTTCTGGCTGGACGAGGCCGTCGTGCTGGCGCGGTGGCTCGAGGCCGACGGCACGGTCGACGCGCTGGAGATGACGGTGGGCAGTTCGCTGCTCAACCCCATGTACCTGTTCCGCGGCGACGCGCCGGTGCGCGAGTTCGCCGAGGTCATGCCGCGCCCGATCCGCGCGGGCGTGCGGCTGCTCGGCTCGCGCTTCCTGCGCGAGTACCCCTACCGCGACACCTACCTGCTGGAGGACGCCCGCCAGATCAGGGCCGCCGTCGCCCTGCCGATGGTCCTGCTCGGCGGCATCACCGACCGCGCGGGCATGGACACGGCCATGCGCGAGGGCTTCCAGTTCGTCGCGATGGCCCGCGCCCTGCTGCGCGAGCCCGACCTGGTCAACCGGATCGCCGCGGACGCCGCCACCCGCTCGCTGTGCAACCACAACAACCGGTGCATGGTGACGATCTTCCGGGGCAGCCGGTGCGTGCTGGTGCCCTCGGCGGGCGAGGGTGGCTGAGGCGGCGGGACGCTCCCGGTGGGGCTCAGCGTCGCGCCGGGGCCCCGAGCGTGGTGCCCAGCCAGTCGAGGATGGGGCCGGGCCGGCGCTGGAACTCCAGGTAGCCGTCCCAGCGGCGGGTGGTCCCGCGGATCCAGTGCAGCCCCTTGCGGTCGCCGGGAACGGCGTCGAACATCGCCCGGACGTCGCTCGGGTCGGTGAGGACGTCGTCGTGCACCTGGAGTAGGTAGATCGGCACGGTGACGTTGCGCGCCCACTCGATCGGGGCGCGCCGCGGCAGACCGACGCTGGTCGTGAGGACGAGGCGCCGACTCAGGTCGGCCATCAACCGGTCGTCGATGCGCTCGGGCGGCACCCCGGCCATGGCGAGTTGGCGCTCGAGGATCACCCGGGGCGTCAGCGGCTGCACGGCGACCACACCCCGCACCGCCGAGAAGGCGTCCGGGGACTGCGTCATCGCCGCGAAGGTGGCGTTGGCGCCGAGACAGCGGCTGAGCAGGCCGATCCGCTGCTCCCGGGTGTCGGGTCGGGACCGGACGTAGTTCAGCGACCCGACGACGTCGCGCGCCTCGAACACCCCGCTGGTGCCGATGCCCCCGTTGGCCGCGCCGCTGAGGCCGTGGTTGCGCAGGTCGTAGGCCAGCACGTGGTAGCCGGCGCCGTGCAGGATCCGGTAGTCCGGCAGGAAGTCCACCTCGATCCCGTTTCCGCTGGACTCCCACCGCGACCGCCACGGCTCCAGGTGGGTCGGGAGACCGGATCGGCTGAACCCGCTCGGGTGGTTGGCCACGACCACACGGTCCGCTCCGGGAGCGGGGATGAACCAGCCCTCCAGCGGCACGCCGTCGGCGGACGGGAAGGCGACCTCCTCGAAGTCCAGGCCCACCTCGTCGGGCGTGCGCAGGACCGGCGCGCGCAGCGGGGAGCGGAAGCCGTCGGCGATGGCCCGGAGGAGCGCCTCGATCTCCTCGTCGGACGGGTGGGCACCCCTCGGGGCGGGGGGATCGCTCATGTCCTCAGACCGCGAACCGCATCCGCTTCACCCCGTGGGTGAAGTTGGACAGCAGCATCTCCGGCTCGCCGACTGCCCGGATCCCGGGGAGCCGGGTGTACAGCTCGCGCAGCATGGTGGTGGCCTCCAGGCGGGCCAGGTTGGCGCCGAGGCAGAAGTGCGGGCCCGGGCCGCCGAAGCCGAGGTGGGGGTTGGGGGAGCGGGTGATGTCGAAGCGGTCCGGGTCGGCGAACACGTCCTCGTCGCGGTTGGCCGAGCAGTAGAACAGCAGCACCTTCTGCCCGGCGCGGACCGGGTGCCCGGCCAGGTCGCCGTCGCGGGTGGCGGTGCGCCGGAACTGGATCACCGGGCTGGCGTGGCGCACGACCTCCTCCACCGCGCCCCCGACGCGGCCGTCGAGGTCCTCCAGCAGCAGCTCGCGCTGCTCGGGGTGGGCGGTGAGCAGGCTCAGGGCGTGCGCGATGGTGGCCCGGGTGGTCTCGCTGCCGGCCAGCACCAGCAGCACGAACAGCGTGCCGACCTCGCGCGGGGTGAGCCGCTCGCCGTCGGCGTCGGCGTGCACCAGGGTGGTGATGAGGTCGTCGCGGGGGTCGCGCAGGCGCTCGCGGCCCAGCCGCCCGACGAGCGTGACGAGCGCGTGCCCCGCCCGCACGATGCGCAGGCTGCCCGGCAGCACGTGCTGGGGCCCGGGGGCGCCGTGGCGCAGCAGGTACTCGCGGCGGATGCCGGTGTACTCGGGGTCGGAGAAGCCGACGAGGGTGGTGCCGTGGTGGGCCACCAGCGCGTGGTGGCGCTCGGGGATGCCCAGCAGGTCGCAGATCACCTCGACGGGCAGCCGCTGCGCGACCTGGGCGACGAAGTCGCCCGGCCCGTGGGCGATGACGTCGTCGACGATCCGGGCGGCGCGCTGCTGGATGCCGTCGGTGAGCCGGGCCAGCAGCCGGGGGGAGAACCGGCGCGCGACGACCTTGCGCATCCGGGCGTGCGCCGGCCCGTCCATGTTGATCATCGAGCCGAGGTAGCGGGACAGCCACGGCGGCACGTCGTAGAGCGACGCGGCGGTCGGGGCGTTGCCGAACAGGTCGGCGGCCCGGGTCGCCTCCACGACGTGCGCGTGCCGGACGACGGCGAGGAAGCCGTCGTCGGTGGGGGTGAAGGGCATGCGGTTGCGGAACGGCACCCACCGCGGGGCGTCGAGCCGGCGCAGGGCGGCGAACGCGGCGGCCCGCTCCTGCTGGGGGAGGGCCCAGAACGCGAGGTGCCCCGGGTCGACCTGCGGTCCGGACGTCGTCGTCACGGGGACAGACTGCCACGATCCGGGTCCGTCAGGACCGCGGACCCGGGCGGGACGGCCGTCAGCGCCGCGAGCGCAGGTGCAGCGTGACGAGCCCGGCCAGGCCCAGCGCGCCCATCCCGCCGAACAGGGCGTGCGGCGCCACGGCACCGTTGCCGATCACGGAGACGACGGCGTTGCCGACCAGCCCGATCGCCAGCACCACCCAGAGCGTCACCCGCAGGGCGACGGCCCCGGGTGCGGGGGTGGGGCGGTTCGCGGGGCGGACGGTGGGGCGGTCGGTGCCGGGCATGGGTGCTCCTCGGGGTTCTCGGTGCTTCTCGGTGTTCTGGTGTTCTCGGTGTGCGTTGACGTCGTCGACGCTACGAAGCGGCGGGCCCGCCGCCGATCCCCCCAGCTGCCCGATCGAGGTAGCGCAGGCTGTACCCCCGCCCGTGGCCGGGCCGCCGCGGCGCCCTAGGGTCGATCACCGAGGAGGTGCGGATGCCGGCGCCCGGCCACGTGACGGCGGACCCCGCGCCGCCCGCCGCCCCCACCGGTGGCATCCGGCGGGCGACCAGGCGGGTCAGCCGCCGCACCCTCGTCGCGCTCGACCAGCTCGGCGCCGGGCTCGGCACCACGCTGCTGGCCCTGGTGACCCTGGTCGGGGTGGCCCTCGTGGCGGCCGGCTGCCTGCTGTGGGTCGGCCGGTTCCTGGTGCCCGCGGCGCTGCAGGCCCTGCGCCTGGCCGCCGACCGCGAGCGCGCGCGTCTGGCCCGCTACGGCCCGGAGATCGTCGGCCCGGGGCCGGTGCCGACCGGGCTGCGGGCCGCGGCCGCGGACCCCACGACCCGGCGCGAGCTGCTGTGGCTCGTCTCCCACGCGACGGTGGGGCTGCTGCTCAGCATCATCGCACTGACGCTCCCGCTGTCCGCCGTCACCGACGTCGTGTTCCCCCTCTTCTGGTACCTGCTGCCGCCCGAGGACGCCACCCCGACGCTGGTGCCCTGGACCGTGCGCGACTGGCCCACCGCGCTGGCCGTCGTCCCGTTCAGCCTGGTCTGGCTGGCGCTCACGGTGGCCCTGGCGCCGGTCATGGCCCGGCTGCAGTCGCGCCCCGGGTGGCGGCTGCTGCCCCCGGACCCGGAGACCGACCTGTCCGTGCGGGTCGCCCAGCTCACCGCCACCCGGGCCGCCGCACTGGACGCGCACGCCGTCGAGCTGCGCCGCATCGAGCGCTCGCTGCACGACGGCGCGCAGAACCGGCTGGTCGCCGTCACCGTCCTGGTCGGCGCCGCCCGCCGGGCCGTGGCCCGCGACCCGGCGCTGGCCGATGACGTGCTCGGGCGCGCCCAGGACGCCGCCGAGCAGGCGCTGGCCGAGCTCCGCACGGTCGTGCGCAGCATCCTGCCGCCGGTGCTGGCCGACCGCGGCCTGGAGGGCTCGCTCGCCGGGCTGGCCGCCGCCTGCCCGGTGCCCTGCCGGCTCGACGTCGACCTGCGCGCCGACACGGCCGGCCGGTGCGCCGCCTCCGTCGAGGCGACCACCTACTTCGTGGTGGCCGAGGCGCTGACCAACATCGCCAAGCACAGCGGCGCCCGGCACGCCGCGGTCGCGGTGACGCGCCGCGACGACCGGCTGCTCGTGCGCATCCACGACGACGGCGGGGGCGGTGCGGACGGCGCGGCGGGCTCCGGGCTGGCCGGCATCCGCCGCCGCGCCGAGGCGTTCGACGGCCGGTTCGCCCTGACCAGCCCGCCCGGCGGGCCGACGACCATCGAGGTGGAGCTGCCGTGCGGATCGTGATCGCCGAGGACGACCCGCTGCTGCGCGAGGGCCTCGCGCTGCTGCTGCGCGCCGAGGCGCTGGACGTCGTGGCCGCCGTCGACGGCCCGGACGCCTTCCTGGCCGCCGTCGACGAGCACCACCCGGACGTGGCCATCGTCGACGTCCGGATGCCGCCGACGCACACCGACGAGGGCATCGTCGCCGCCGTCGAGGCCCGCCGCCGCCGGCCCGACCTGGCCGTGCTGGTGCTGTCCGCCTACGTCGAGCAGGCGTTCGCCACCGAGCTGCTCACCCGGGGGGCGACCCGGCTGGGGTACCTGCTCAAGGAGCGGGTCGGTCGGGTGGAGCAGTTCCTCGATGCCCTGCACCGGGTCGTGGACGGGGGGACGGCCATCGACCCGGACGTCGTGGCGCAGCTGCTGACCCGCAACCACCCCGACAGCCGGCTCGACCGGCTCAGCCCGCGGGAGCGGGACGTGCTGGCGGTGATGGCGGAGGGGTTGGGCAACGCGGCCATCGCCGAGCGGCTGGTCGTGACGGAGGGGGCGGTGCACAAGCACATCCGCAGCATCTTCGGCAAGCTCGACCTGGCGCCCACCGACCGGACCGATCGTCGGGTGGCCGCGGTCCTGCACTACCTGGAGGACGCCGAGCGCCGGCGGTGACGCGGCCGCGGCCCGACCCGGTGGATCACTACGTCAGCACCGCCGGCTCCACACCCTGATCGGCCGTCGCCGTGCGGCGCTGTCCGAAGGTGTCGCGGTAGGCGGTGGGGCTGGCGCCGACGGCGCGGTGGAAGTGGCGGCGGAGGGTGGCGGCGCTGCCCAGGCCGCAGCGCGCGGCGATCTGCTCCACGGTGGCGTCCGTGCGCTCCAGCAGCTCCTGGGCCAGGGCCAGGCGCTGCTGGTGCAGCCAGTCCAGGGGGCGCACGCCGACCTCGGCGCGCATCCGGCGGGCGAGGTGGCGGCTGCTCAGGCCCGCGCGCGCGGCCAGGTCCTCGACGGTGAGGGGCTGGTCGAGGCGGGACCTGGCCCAGTCCAGGGCGGCCGCCAGGGCGTGGTCGGCGCGGGGGGTGCGCGGCGGGGCGACGAACTGGGCCTGCCCGCCGGGGCGCAGGCCGGGACCGACGAGCATGCGCACGAGCCCGTTGGCGGCCGCGGAGCCGAAATCGGTGCGCACGAGGTGCACGCACAGGTCGAGGGCCGCGGTCTTGCCCGCCGAGGTGAGCAGCCTGCCCTCGTCGACGAACAGCACGTCCGCCCGGACGTCGACCCGGGGGTGCCGGCGGGCGAGGTGCTCGGCGTGCATCCAGTGGGTGGCCGCGGCGCGCCCGTCCAGCAGGCCGGCGGCGGCCAGCACGAACGCCCCGGTGCACAGCGACACGATCCGCGCGCCCCGCTCGTACGCCTCGGTCAGCGCGGTGAGCAGCGCCGGGTCCGGTGGCCCGTCGAGATCGTCGGTCGAGGGGACGATGACCGTGTCGGCGGCGGCCAGCGCGGTGAGGTCGCCGGTGGGGGTGTCGGGCAGCCAGCGGGCGGGCGCGCCGTCGGACGTGCACGCGACCAGCTCGTACCAGTCGCCGGTCGGCGACAGCTCGGAGCGGTCGACGCCGAAGACCTCCGCGGCGATCGCCAGCTCGAACAGCATCGTGTGCTCGTGCACCGCGAGCGCGACCCTGTGCACGTCGGGGCCCTCAGCCGGTCTCGACCGGCAGCGCCGGGTCCGCCGTCCACTCCGAGAGCGACCCGTCGTAGACGGCCACCTCGGCCCCGCTGACCAGGAACGCGGCGAAGGCGGGCAGGGTCGCGGCGATCCCGCCGCCGCAGTAGGTCACCGAGCGCTGCGCGTCGAGGAGGCCGGCCTCGCGCAGCTTCTCCGCGAGCACCGGCACGTCCAGGAAGCGGCCGGTCCGCGGGTCGAGCAGCGTGACCAGGTGCAGGTTGCGGCTGCCCGGGATGCGCCCGCGACGCGAGTAGGGGGTCGTCTCCGCCTCGCCGCGGAAGGTGGCCGGGTCGAGGGCGTTGACCACGACACCGCCGCCCCCGGCGCTCAGCTCGCGCACCTCGTCGGTGCTGGCGACCAGGTGGGGGCGCGGGCGCGGGGTGAACGTCGCGGGCGGCACGTCCACCTCGCCGGACTCGACCGGGTGCCCCGCGGCCTTCCACGCCGCCAGCCCGCCGTCGAGCACCGAGACGGCGTCGTGGCCGAAGACCCGCAGCAGCCACCACAGCCGGGTGGCCCAGGCGCGGCCGCCGGTGTCGTAGGCGACGACGTGGGTGCCGTCGCCGATGCCCAGCGCCCCGGCCGCCGCGGCGAACCGCTCGGCCGAGGGCAGGGTGAAGGCGAAGCGGGCGTCCGGGTCGGAGAACGCACCGGGCAGGTCGGCGAACACCGCGCCCGGCACGTGCTCCGCCAGGTGGCCGTCGTGGCCCGGTGCCACGGAGTACGGCTCGCCGTCGGCGCCGAGGGACAGCCGGGTCGTGGCGTCGACCACCCGGACGTCCGCGGCGGGCGTGGCGAGCAGGGCGGCGAGGTCGTCGGCCGTGATCAGCGGGGGGATCGGCACGCCGTCGACGTTAGTGCGGCGGGGGCGACGGGGACTACCGTGCGCCCGGTGATCCTTTCGTCGGGCACCGAGCCGATCCGCTACGGCGGGATCGAGGCCGGCGGTACCAAGGTCGTGTGCCTGGTGGGCTCGTCCCCGGACGACGTCGTGGCCTCCACCCGCATCCCGACCCGCGACCCGGAGTCGACGCTCGCCGATGTCCTCGCGTTCTTCGCCGGGGCCCCCGCGCCCGCCGCGGTCGGCATCGCCTCGTTCGGGCCGGTGGAGCTGCGCCGCGAGCACCCCGACTACGGCCGCATCACCGCCAGCCCCAAGCCGGGCTGGCGCGACGTGGACCTGGTCGGGACCGTCCGCGCCGCGCTCGACGTGCCGGTCGGCTTCGACACCGACGTGGCCGGAGCGGCGCTGGGGGAGGGCCGCTGGGGCGCGGCGCGCGGCGTGGACACGTTCGTCTACCTGACGGTGGGCACCGGGATCGGGGCCGCCGCGGTGCTCGACGGGCGCCTGCCCACCGGGCTGGGGCACGCCGAGATGGGTCACATCAGCGTCCCGCGCCAGCCCGGCGACGACTTCCCCGGGCGCTGCCCCTTCCACGGCGACTGCCTGGAGGGGATGGCCGGCGGCCCGGCGGTCGCCGACCGGTTCGGTCGCCCCGCCGAGCAACTCGACGGCGAGGACCTGCGCCAGGCGCTGGAGTGGGAGGCCGGCTACCTCGCCGAGGGCGTGCGCACCATGGTCTACACGCTGTCCCCGCAGCGGGTGGTGGTGGGCGGCGGCATCGCCATGATGGCCGGGCTGCTCCCGCTGGTGCGCTCGCGGCTGGGCGAGGCCATGGGCGGCTACGGCGCGCTGGCCGAGCACGGCGCCGAGGACTTCGTCGTGCCGGCGGGCCTGGGTGGGATGGCCGGTCCGGCCGGGGCACTGGTGCTGGCCGAGCGGGCGCTCGCAGCGCCGCCCGCCCCCTGAGCCGGACTCCCGGTGGATGGCCCGGCTCACCGCCGCCGGACCGGCTCAGCCCGTGGGGCGGCCCGGCTGGAACACCGGCATCGTCGGGACCGCGGGCACGGCGCGCCGCTGCGCGGCGGGCGCGGGCTCCCGGAGGGGCACGTCGGCCGGGGCCACCGGCTCCGCCACCGACGTCGCCGGCTGCTCGGGGGAAGGCGTCGGCGAGGGGATCACGGCGGCCGGCATCGGCTCCGCCGCGGGCTTCGTGGTCGCAGGGGCGGTGGGCGGGGTGATCGCGCGGGCGCCGGGGATGCGGCACTGGTCGGTCAGGTCGTAGAGCCGGCCGGTGGCCAGGACCTCGAACCTCGTCGCGTGCAGGCGCTCGGCGACGTGCGGGGGCGCCTCGACGACCAGGCCGTCGTGCTCACCCCCGGTGAAGCGCACGATCTCGAGACGGTCGTTCATGGACACGCTCCTGACCGTAGGACGTCGGACGTCTCGCCGGGATGAGCACACAGCCCCGAGGGGCGATCCGGGGATGAGTGCCTCGTCACAGTCCGCAACGCTGTGACCGACCCGGGCCGCCACTCACCCACGGCGCAGGACCCGCAACGAGCCGGTCACCGAGGTCTCGGTGAAGCCGCCCTCGTCGAGCGCGGCCCGGTAGATCCGGTACGGGGCCTGGCCGCCGTCGGCGGGGTCGGGGAACACGTCGTGGATGACGAGCGTGCCGCCGGAGCGGACCAGCGGCGCCCACCCGCGGTAGTCGGCCTGGGCCGCCTCGTCGGTGTGGCCGCCGTCGACGAACAGGAAGTCGATCGGGTGGCGCCACCACCGGACCACCGCGGCCGAGCGGCCCACCACCGGGGTCACGACGTCCTCCAGCTGCGCGTCGGCCAGCGTGCGGCGCAGCACGGGCAGCGTGTCCAGCCGGCCGGTGCCGTCGACCAGGTCGGGGTCGTGGTACTCCCAGCCGACCTGGTGCTCCTCGGAGCCGCGGTGGTGGTCGACGGTGACCACGTGGCCGCCGGTGACCGCGGCCGCGTGGCCCAGGTACACCGTCGACTTGCCGCAGTAGGTGCCGATCTCCACGGCCAGCCCGCCGCTCCCGGCGGCACCCAGCGCGTCGACGGCGGCCGCGTGCAGAGCCAGGCCCTCCTCGACGGGCATGAAGCCGCGCACGCCGTCCACGACCGCGGCGAGGCGGGCCGGGAAGCCCCCGGTCAGCGCGGTCAGCGGGATGTCGGGCACCGGCACGTCCCCTCCAGCGTCGGGCTCATCGTCCCGGCCGGCAGGCCCTCGCCGCGGAACAGGCCGCTGCCGCCGGTGGTGCGCGAGAGCGCGTCCGCGGCGAGCACGACGGTGGCCGCGGTCCAGGTGCTGCGCTCGACCGGCCAGCGGGTGCCCTCGGGGAACACCGCTCCGGTCCAGTAGGAGCCGTCCGGGTCGCGCAGGTGCTGCATCGCGGCCAGCTGCGCGTGCGCCTGCGCGGTGAGCCCCGCGGCGTCGAGCGCGAGCGCGTACTCGCAGGTCTCCGCGCCGGTCACCCACGGCCGGTCGGAGACGCAGCGGATGCCCAGCCCGTCGACGACGAACTCGGCGCGGTGCGCGGCGAGCCGGGCCCGCGCCTCCGCGACCGGCAGGGCGCCGCCGAGGACCGGGTAGTACCAGTCCATCGAGTAGCGCGACTTGTCGGCGTAGCGCTCGGGGTGCTCGTCGAGGGAGTGGCGGACGCCGTCGGCGGCCAGCTCCAGCTCGGGCACGGCCTCGCCGACCACCTCGGCCAGACCGATGGCGCAGCGCAGGCTCAGGTGGATGCTGGCGTTGCCGGTGAGCAGCGCCTCGCGCCGGATGCTGCCGTCGGCGTCGCGGGCCCACCAGACCTGCCCGCCGGGAGCACGCAGCCCCAGCACGACGTCGATCCCGCGGCGCACCGTCGGCCACATCCGCTCGACGAAGCCGCGGTCGCCGAAGACCCGCCAGTGGTGCCACACGCCGGTGGCCGGGTAGGCGCAGAAGTTCGCGTCCGTGTAGTCGTCGACGACGGCGCCGCCGACGTACTTCGCCGCCCAGGACCCGTCCGGGCGCTGCGCCGTGCGGATCCACTCGAAGGCCCGGTCGGCCTGCTCGCGCAGCCCGGCGGCGCTCAGCGCCATGGCCGCCTGGACGTGGTCCCACGGGTCGGTCTGCCCGCCGGGGAACCAGGGCAGGGCCCCGCCGGGCTGCTGGACGGCGGCGATCGCGGCGGCGGTGCGCCGGCACTGCCGCTCGCTGAGCACCCCGGCGACGGCGGGCAGCCGGGTCACGGCGCCGCCACGGTGCCGGACGGCTGCGCGGCGCCGGACGACTGCGCGGCGCCGGACGACTGCGCGGTGTCGGACGACTGCGCGGTGACCGGTTTGACGAAGTACAGCGCCACGCTCTTGCCGATGAGCGGGTTGAGCGCGCGCTCCAGGCCGCGGGTGAGCGCAGGCGCCTTGAGCATGTCCCAGACCAGCAGCTTGTGGTACGCGTTGACGGCCGGGTGCGACTCGCGGTTCGGGCCCACCGCGCACTTGAGCCACCAGTACGGCGAGTGCAGGGCGTGCGCGTGGTGGCGGTGGGTCAGCCGCACGCCCGCCCGCTGCACCTTCGCGGCCAGCTCGTCGGCGCGGTAGATGCGGATGTGGCCGCCCTCGTTGGCGTGGTACTCGTCGGAGAGCGCCCAGCAGATCCGCTCGGGCAGCCAGCGCGGCACCGTGACGCCGAGGGTGCCGCCGGGGGCGAGCACCCGCACCAGCTCGGCGATGGCCCGCTCGTCCTGCGGGACGTGCTCCAGGATCTCCGAGGCCAGCACGCAGTCGAACCAGCCGTCGGGGTAGGGCAGGGCCAGCGCGTCGCCGACCTGCACGCGACCCTCGCCGCCGGGCGGGACCTCGCCCGCGGCGGCGAGCGCGCCGAACCACTCGGCCACCTTGTCGAGCTCGGCGGCGTCCTGGTCGAACGCCACGACGTCGGCCCCGCGGCGCAGCGCCTCGAACGAGTGCCGGCCGGCCCCGGCGCCCACGTCGATGAACCGGGTGCGCCGCCCGACGCGCAGCCGGTCGAAGTCGACGGTCAGCACGGGCGCCCCGTCGCGGCGACGGCCTCGCGGTAGGCGTCCTCGGTGGCCCGGGCGACGGCGGTCCAGCTGAACCGCTCGCTCGCCCGCGCCCGCCCGGCGGCACCGAGCCGGTCGCGCTCCGCGGTCGAGCCGAGCACCCGCGCCAGCGCCGCGGTGAGCGCGTCGATGTCGCCCGGCGGGACCAGCAGCCCGCAGCCGTCGTCCGGGCCGACGACCTCGGGCAGCGCCCCGGCGCGGCTGGCCACCACCGGCGTGCCGCAGGCCATGGCCTCCACCGTCGGCAGCGAGAACCCCTCGTACCGCGAGGGCACGCACATGACCTCGGCCGAGGCCAGCAGCGCGGCCAGCTCGGCGTCGGTGAGGCCGCTGCGTACGTGCACGCAGTCGCCGATGCCCAGCGCGGCGATCCGCCGCTCGGTCGGGCCGTCCGGGGTGAGCGTGCTGACCAGGTGCAGTTCGACGTCGCGGTCGGCGCGCAGCTTCGCCACCGCGTCCAGCAGGTGGTCGATCCCCTTGAGCGGGTGATCGGCGCTGGCCACCGCGACGATCCGGCCGGGCGCGCGCGGCCCGGCCGGCGCGAACAGGTCGACGTCCACGCCCAGCGGCACGACCCGGATGCGGGCCGGGTCGACGCGGAAGTCCTGGACGGTGTCGGCGGCCGCGGCTTCGGAGACCCCGACGATCACCGGCAGCCGGCGCGCGACCCGGGCCTGCATCGGCACGAACCCGTACCAGCGGGCCAGCGGCAGCTTCTTGCGCCGGGGCGCGGCGGCCACCGCGATGCGGCGGTCGCGGCTGATCGGGTGGTGGATCGTGGCCACGACGGGGAAGCCGCGCCGGCGCAGGGACAGCAGCCCGTAGCCGAGGGACTGATTGTCGTGCACGACGTCGAAGTCGTCGACCCGGTCGCGCAGCAGGCGGGCGATGCGGGCGCCGAACGCCAGTGGCTCGGCGAAGCACCCGGAGGCGGTGGTGAGGTATTCGAGCACGTCGGCGGCCGAACGCAGCTCGCGCAGCGGCGGCAGCCGGGGGGCGTCGGGCCGACCGAACACGTCCAGGCTGGGCACCCGGGTCAGCCGCACGCGTGGGTCCAGCCCCTCGGGGTAGGGCTGGCCGGAGAACACTTCGACGTGGTGGCCGAGCTCGGCCAGGCCGCGGCTGAGCTGCCGCACGTACACGCCCTGGCCGCCGGAGTGGTTCTTGCTGCGGTAGGACAGCAACGCGATGCGCACGAAGGTCGGACTCCCGTCGGCACCAGCGGTGATACTGGAATTCAGTTCTACTGGACGGTGACGCTACCAGCGGGTAATCACCTGTCAAGATCCTCCGCGATGGAGCCCCGCGCCGCCGCCGATCGGGCGGTGACGGTGGTCACCAGGCAGCGGTCGTGCGACGTCCGGCTACCGGGCCACGGCGCGCGCGGCCTCGCTCAGCCGCTCCCACGCCGGACCGAGCGCGGAGTCGGGCAGGTGGGAGTGCTCGCGCTCGTAGAGCAGGCCGAAGGTGAAGCCGTTGGTGCCCTCGGCGTGGGCCGCGGCGCCGAGCTCGCGCAGCACCGGGAGCGCGACGATCGCGTCCTGGTGGTCGCCGAGCAGCTCCTGGACCTGCCTGGTGCGCGAGATCAGGGTGCGGGCCGGCTTGCCGAGCACCGGCGCGGCCGCCTCGGTGGCGTAGCGCAGGCGCTTGGCGGCCTTGCGGGCGTCGTGCAACTCGGTGTCGCGCTCCGCGCCCAGGGCCAGCTCCTCGGCGCCGCGGACGTGGTCGGCGACGCGGCGGTGGTTGCGGCGCACGATCCGCCCGAGGCCCTCGCGCGCGGGCTCGTCGGCCGCGCCGGTCAGCGGGGGCTCGGCGAGCAGCGCGTCGATCGCGGCGAGCAGGGCCAGGTAGCGCTCACCGTCCAGGGCGGCGACCAGCTCGTCGTGGGCGGTGGCTCGGCGGCCGGCGAAGTACCGGGTCACCTGGGCGCGCACCGGTCCCAGGACGAGCTCGTCGGGGACCCCGTCGAGGGCGTCGGTGATGCGCGCCTCCAGCACCTCGAGGTCGCGGGAGGCGCCCAGCACGGCGGCCAGCCACTTCAGCTCGTCGCCCAGCTCGCGCGTCCGGTCGCGGTCGACGACCCGCCCGTACGCCTGCAGGGCGCTGCGCATGCGCCGGGTGGCCACCCGCATCTGGTGCACGGCGTCGGGCAGGTCGCGGCGCACGGCGGGGTCGTAGGCCCGGATCACGGCCCCCTGCTCGTGCAGGTAGGCCAGCACGACGTCGCCCAGGGTGGAGCGGCGCCGCAGCCGCGGGGGGCGCACGGGCGCCGGCACCCGGTCGCCCAGCACGCGGGCCAGCTTGGACGGTGCCCGCGACCGGCGGATGCCGGCCTTGCGCAGCCGCTTCTCCAGGCGGTCGAGCAGCGCGTCGTCGCCGTGCTCGGCCAGCTCGACCTCGGCCTCGCGCCAGCTGGTCGAGCCGGTGCTCGCGCCCAGGGTGCGGGCGGTGACCCGGTCGTCGACGACCTCGACCAGCCCGCGGCCCGCGTCGTCGGTGAGCCGCCACTGCCGGCGCACGGTGGTCAGCTCGGCGACGGCCAGCAGCTCCCGGCCGCGGGTGAAGGCCCGGGTCAGCGCGACGAGCTCGGCCGGGGGCTGCGGGTTGCGGCGGTTGGCCTCGCCGCGGGCGAACCCGACCCGGACCTCGTCGCGGCTGTCCGGACCGGCCGGCAGCTTGAGGTGCCAGCCGCGGTCGGTGCCGCCACGGCGGCGGCGCAGGGTGATCCCGGCCGCGGCGAGATCGAGGTCGGCGGTGTCGAAGTACACCGCTTCGAGGAGGTGCTCCTCGGGCTCGTCGGCGTGGTGCAGGCCGGGGACGTCGGACCAGCGCGGCAGCTCGGTGCCCTCGTCGAGGTCGTACTTCCGCTCGGTCTCACGCACAGTGGTCGCCACCGGTCCTGCGTACCCGACCACGACCGGTGGCCGCCAGGTCGGCCGCGGGTGAATCGCCCGCGCTTTCGCCGGTCAGGTCGTTGCCCGCGGTGTTGCCCGCCCGGTGTTGCCCGGTGTTGCCCGTGCAGTGGGAAGAGCCGTTGCCCGCCGGCGCGGACCCGGGCACGGTCGGCACCGGGGGTGGTCGTGTGACCGACGGGCTGCGGCGCCTGCTCGACGAGGCGGCGATCAAGGAGGTGCACCTGCGCTACTGCCGGGCGGTGGACCGGATGGACTGGGACCTGCTGAGGTCCTGCTACCACCCGGAGGCCGTGGACGACCACGGCTCGTTCGTCGGCGGGGTGGAGGAGTTCGTGGCCTGGCTGGCCCGGATGCTGCCGCTGCTCGCCTCGACCACGCACTTCACCGCCAACCAGCTCGTCGAGGTCGACGGCGACCGGGCGTGGATGGAGTCCTACACGCGCGCCTACCACCGGATCGCGGCCACCGCCGAGGCCCCGGCCGCCGACTACGTCCTCAACCTGCGCTACGTCGACCAGCTGGAGAGGCGCGACGGGCGGTGGCGGGTCCTGGAGCGGGTGGTGGTGCACGACTCCGAGCGGTTCGACCCGGTGGCCGGGGCGCCGGTGGAGCCGGGTGCGAACGGGCGGCCGGGGGCGCGGGACCGCACCGACCCGTCCTACCGGCGCCCGCTGCCGTGACCTGACGCCCCGGTCGACCCGGGCCGGGTCGGCGTGTACCGTCGATATTGGGCATCCGCACAAGGCGAACGCCCAATATCGGGAGGCGCGCATGGCCACCGCTGCGGAGAAGGGCGAGCAGGTCCGCCGCCGACTGCGCCGTGCGGCGGTCGAACTGATCGCCGAGACCGGCTGGCGGGCGGTGACCACCCGCGGTGTCGCCGAGCGGGCGGGCGTCGGCGCCGGCCTGGTGCACTACCACTTCCCCTCGGTCGAGGCGCTGCTGCGCGAGGCCGCGCTCGGGCTGATGCGCGAGGTGGCCGAGCGGGCCGCCGAGCCGATGGAGCGGGCCGCCGACGCCGACGAGGGGCTGCGGCTGCTGCTCGGGGCGCTGGACGCGCACACCGGTACCGACCCGGTCTCGCTGGTGTTCCTGGAGACCTACCTCGCCGCGGCGCGCGACGCCGACCTCGGGGCCCGGGTCGGGGCCGTCATCGCCGAGTTCCGCGGACGCACCGCCCGCTGGCTGCGCCGGTGCGGCACGGCGGAGCCGGAGCGCACGGCGGCGGTGCTGGCCGGCGCCGTCGACGGGCTGCTGCTGCACCGGGCCCTCGACCCGGCGCTGACCGCCGCCGCGGTCGGGCCGGTGCTGCACCGCGTGGTCGGAGCGGGTCCGTCCGCGCCCACGGAAGGAGGACGGGGATGAAGGTCGTGATCTGCGGGGCCGGGATCGCGGGGCTGGCGGCCGCCGGACGGTTCGCCGCGCGCGGGGACGACGTCGTCGTGCTGGAGCGCGCCCCCGGCCCGCGCCCGCAGGGCTACATGATCGATTTCTTCGGGCCGGGCCACCGCGCGGCCGCGCTCACCGGCCTGCTGCCCGCGGTGCGCGAGCGCGGCTACCGCGTCAGCGAGGCGGCCTACCTCGACGCCGCGGGGCGGCGCCGGGCCGGGCTGCCGTTCGCCAAGTTCGCCGCGGCCCAGGGCGCCGAGCTGGTCAGCATCATGCGCCCGGACCTGGAGGCCGTGCTGGCCGAGCACCTGCCCGACCGGGTCGACGTGCGCTACGGCAGCGCGGTCTCCGCCGTCGAGGACGGCGACGACGGGGCCCGGGTCGTCCTGGGCGACGGCACCGCGGTCGAGGCCGACCTGGTGGTCGGCGCGGACGGCATCCACTCGGCAGCGCGGCGCCGGATCGTCGGGCCGGACCGGGGGCTGGTGCGCCACCTGGGGTTCCACACGGCGGCGTTCACCGTCGACGACCCGGGGATTCACGCCGCGGTGCGGGATCGGTTCTGCATGACCGACACCGTCGACCGGATGGTGGGCATGTACGGCCTGCGCGACGGGCGGGTCGCGGTCTTCACCGTGCACCGCAGCACCGACCCGACACCGCCGGCCGACCCGCGCGCCGCCGTGCGCGCCGAGTACGGATCACTGGGCTGGGTCGTCCCGCGGGTGCTCGAACTCTGCCCGCCCGCGCCGCGGATGTATTACGACACCGTCGCGCAGGTCGTGGCCCCGCACTGGAGGGGCAGGCGGGTGGTGCTGGTGGGCGACGCGGCGCACGCGGTGTCGCTGCTGGCCGGGCAGGGCGCGTCGCTGGCGGTGGCCGGCGCCCTCGTGCTCGCCGACCGGCTCGACGCGGCCGGCACGGTGGCCGCGGGCCTGGCCGACTACGAGGCGCGGTGGCGGCCGGTGGTGACCGAGGTCCAGGCCGACGCGCGGCGGGGGATGCGGTGGTTCCTGCCGCGGACGCCCGGCCGGCTGCGGCTGCGGCGCCTGGCGCTGCGGCTGGCGGTGCTCCCCGCGGTGAACCGGCTCGTCGCCGGGGCGGTCGCGGGCTCCCCGGTCGACCTCGACGCCGTTCTGGCCGATCGGACCGCGATGGCGGCGCCGGCGCGCACGTAGGCTCGGGCGGTGATGCGGCGCGGCACCCACGGCGAGCTCGTACTGGAGTCGACCGCGGCGTGGGTGAGCGTCGCGGCGGCGTTCGCCTCCATGGCCGCCGTCTTCGGGGTCGCCTACAGCTTCGGGGCGTTCTTCGCGCCGATGGCCGCGGAGTTCGGCACCGGCAGCGGGGCGACCTCGCTCGTCTTCTCGATCACCGCGTTCTGCTGGTTCCTGCTCGGCTCGGTCAGCGGGCGCGCGGTGGACCGGTTCGGTCCGCGCCCGGTGCTGCTCGTCGGCGCGGCCGCGCTGGCCGCCGGGCTGCTGGTGACGTCGGCGGCGCAGCAGCTGTGGGTCGGCTACCTGGCCTACGGCCTGGGCGTCGGGATCGCCGTGGCGTGCGGGTACGTGCCGATGGTCGCGGTGGTCAGCGGCTGGTTCGACCGCCGCCGCGCGCTCGCGGTCGGCATCGCCGTGGCCGGGATCGGCGTGGGCACCCTGGCCGGGTCGCCGCTGGCGGCGGCGCTGATCGCCGAGCACGGCTGGCGGCGGGCGCACGTGCTGCTCGGCGTGGGCGCGGCGCTGCTGCTCGTGGTCGTGGCGTTCGCCGTGCGCCGCCCGCCCCAGCCCGTCGGCGAGCCGCCGCGGGCGCTGCGCGAGGTGGCTCGCACGCGGGAGTTCCGCGCGATGTACGCCGCGACGCTGCTGGGGTCGGTCGCGCTGTTCGTGCCGCTGGTGTTCCTGCCGACGGCCGCCGCGGCGGCCGGCGCCGGCCCGGTCGCCGCGGCGGCGCTGATCGGGGTGATCGGCGTGGCCAGCGTGGCCGGCCGGCTGGTGATCGGCGCACTGGCCGACCGGGTCGGGCGCGTGCGGACGTTCCGGGCGTGCTTCGCGGTGCTCGGGGCGAGCTTCGCGATCTGGCTGCTCGCGCCGTCGTGGCCGTGGCTGCTGGTGTTCGCGGTCGTGCTCGGCACCGGCTACGGCGGTTGGATCGCGCTGCAACCGACCGTGCTCGCGGAGCTGTTCGGGGTGCGCGGCATCGGCGCGCTCGTCGGGCTGGTCTACACGGCGGCCGGCGTGGGCGCGCTGATCGGGCCGCCGCTGGCCGGCGTCGTCGTGGACGCCACCGGCGGGTTCGGCTGGGCGGTCGCGGGTGCGGGGGTGTTCGGTCTGGCCGCGTACGCCGCACTGCTGGCGCTCCCCGCGCGCCCCGCAGCCCCGGCACCCGGCTGACGCGCGCACGGGCCGTCGCAGTGGGGGCGGTGGGGGCGGTGGGGGCAGCGGCGTTGCCGGTGGCCCGTAAGTTGTGCCCGTGAAGGTACTGCTGCTGGAGAACATCCATCCGGTCGCGGCGGAGGCGTTCCGGCAGGCGGGGTTCGAGGTCGACGCCCGGTCGGGATCGTTGGGCGAGGACGAGCTCGTCGAGGCGCTGGCCGGGGTGTCGCTGCTGGGCATCCGCTCCAACACCACGGTCACGCCCGCGGTGCTGGAGGCGGGCAAGGACCTGCTGGCCGTGGGCTGCTTCTGCATCGGGACCAACCAGGTCGACCTGGTCGAGGCGGCCGAGCGGGGGGTGGCGGTGTTCAACGCGCCGTTCTCCAACACCCGCAGCGTCGTCGAGCTGGTGCTGGGCGAGATCATCGCGCTGGCCCGGCGGCTGCCGGAGAAGACCCGGCGGATGCACGAGGGCGTGTGGGACAAGTCGGCGCGCGGCAGCCACGAGGTGCGCGGGCGCACGCTGGGCATCGTCGGCTACGGCAACATCGGCACCCAGCTGTCCAACGTCGCCGAGGCCGTCGGCCTGCGGGTGATCTTCTTCGACACCGCCGACCGGTTGGCCCACGGCAACGCCCGGCGGGTCGGGTCGCTGCCCGAGCTGCTGGCCGCGTCGGACTTCGTGAGCCTGCACGTCGACGGGCGCCCCGGGAACGCCGGGCTGTTCGGCGCCGAGCAGTTCGCGCTGATGAAGCCGGGCGCGGTGTTCATCAACGCCTCCCGGGGGATGGTCGTCGACGACGCGGCGCTGCGCGAGAACATCCTGTCCGGGCACCTGTCCGGCGCCGCGATCGACGTCTTCCCGATCGAGCCCAAGGCGCAGGGCGACGCCTTCGAGTCCCCGCTGCGCGGCCTGGACAACGTCATCCTGACCCCGCACGTCGGGGGGTCGACGCAGGAGGCGCAGGAGGAGATCGGGCACTTCGTGTCGGGCAAGCTGCTCGGGTTCGTCACCGCGGGCGCCACCGCGCTGTCGGTGAACCTGCCCCAGGTGGCCCCGCCGCAGCCCGCCGGCGCGTTCCGGCTGGGCTACCTGCACGCCAACACCCCCGGCGTGCTGGCCGACATCACCCGGTTGCTGGCCGACGCCGGGGTGAGCGTCACCGGCCAGTCTCTGTCGACCAAGGGTGAGCGCGGGTACGCCATCACCGATACGGACGCGGAACTGACCGAGGCCGCGCTGTCGGTGCTGGGCGGCTCACCGCAGACCGTGTGGCTGCGTTCCTGGCGGCTCTGACCACCGGCGATCCACCTCCGGTCGTCCCCCGTCCGGCCCGTCACTGGCCCGGACGGGGGACGGCTGTGCGCCGGGGTCGTTGCGTATCGTGCGGCCCGTTGACCAATGCGGCACGCCGCGAGTAGCCTCCGGCTCGCCGCGAGAAATCCGGCAGCATTCGCGCACTCTCCCGGAAGTACGCACGTCGCATGCCGCCCGTGGTCGTGGATCTGATCCGGAAATGGTGGAGCCGTCAATGTCGATCGCTACCCGTGATGCCCTGTCTCACCACAACCAGCCGTCGGTCGATCAATCCGACCGGATCGTCCCGATAAACCTGCGGCAGACGGGCCCGACACCCGTCGAAATGCTGATCTCCACGCGCATCCGCAAGTCGCCCTACTGGCACCTGTCGATGGCGGCCGGCTGCTGGCGGGCCGAGGTCTACAACCGCGTCTACCACCCGCGCGGCTACGTCCGCCCGGAGGACGGCGGCGCGATGGCCGAGTACGACTCGCTGGTCAACGACGTCACGCTGTGGAACGTCGCGGTCGAGCGGCAGATCCGGGTGAAGGGCCCCGACGCGGAGTCCTTCGTCAACCTGGTGATCACCCGCGACGCCACGAAGATCCCGGTGATGCGCGCCCGCTACGTCATCCTGTGCAACGAGAAGGGCGGGATCCTGAACGACCCCGTCCTGTTGCGCATCGCCGAGGACGAATTCTGGTTCAGCCTCTCCGATTCCGATCTCATGCTGTGGCTGCAGGGCGTGAAGGTCGGCCGGCCCTACGACGTCGAGATCGACGAGATCGACGTCGCCCCGGTCCAGATCCAGGGTCCGCGTTCGGTCGACCTGATGACCGACCTGTTCGGCCCCGGCATCGCCGACATCCCCTCCTACGGCCTGATGGAGGGGGAGGTGGCCGGGCACTCCGTGGTCGTCTCGCAGACCGGGTTCACCGGCGAGAAGGGCTACGAGATCTACCTGCGCGACGCCACGCTGCACGCCGAGGAGATGTGGAACGCCGTGCTGGAGGCCGGCAAGGCGCACAACCTGCGCGTCATCGCCCCGGCCCACCACCGGCGGGTGGCCGCCGGGATCCTGTCCTGGGGCCAGGACATGGACGCCGAGACGCTGCCGTTCCAGGTCAACCTGGGCTACCAGGTGCCGCGCACCAAGCAGGCCGACTACATCGGCAGGGCCGCGCTCGAGCGCGCCCGCGGGCTCATCGAGGCGGGGGAGCCGCCGTTCCGGATGGTCATGGTGGGGATGCGGGTCGCCGGCAGGCCGATCGGCGAGTACGCCCCGGACTTCTGGTTGGTCCGCGAGAGCAGCGGCAGCGAGCCCATCGGCTACCTGACCTCGCCGTGGTGGTCGCCCGAGCTCGGCACCAACATCGCGCTCGGCTACGTGCCCGTGGGGCTCTCGGCGATCGGCACCGCGCTGGCCGTCGACCTCCCCGACGAGTACGCCGACGTCCCGGGCACCCCGGTGGCCGCCGAGGTCGTCGAGGTCCCGTTCCGGCCGTCGGTCAACCCGAACACCCGCGAGCGGCTGCGGGAGCGGGGGATGGACGCCGCCGTGTGAGCCGCGCCGGCGTTCCGGGCCCGGCCGGGCCCGGAACGGCCGGTCAGTCGGCCGCGATCCGCAGCACGACCTTGCCCGTGGCGTGCCCGCTCTCGACGAGCGCCAGCGCCTCCCCGGCCTCGTCGAGCGGGCGGACCTCGGTGACGTGCGGGTCGAGCTCGCCTGCGGCCACCAGGCGGGCCAGCTCGTCCAGCACGGCGGTGCTGCGGTCGCGCTCGACGACCCGCCCGCCGACCTCGGCGATCACTGCGCGGTCCGCCACCGAGAACAGCTTGGACCGGTCCCCGACGAGCTGGGCCACGGTGCGCAGGGCGTCGCCACCGGCCAGGTCGAAGACGCCGTCGACGCCCGCCGGTGCGGCGTCGCGCACGCGGTCCAGGACGCCCGGGCCGTAGGCCACCGGGACCGCCCCGAACCCGGCGACCAGCTCGTGCTTGGCCGGGCTCGCGACCCCGATCACCGCCAGCCCCCGCGCCCGCGCCAGCTGCACCGCCGGCACCCCGACGCCGCCGCCCGCCCCGTTCACCAGCAGGGTGGCGCCCGGACCGAGACCGATCTGCTCCAGCATGTCGTGGGCGGTGCCGGCGGCGACCGGCAGGGCCGCGGCCGCCTCCGGCGCGACCCCGGCCGGCCGGTGCGCCGCGAACGACGCGGTGACCAGCGCCTGCTCCGCCCAGCCGCCGACCATCCCCGGGCAGCCGCCGAACACCTCGTCGCCGACGGCGAACCCGCTCACCCCCGGCCCGAGCGCGGTGACCGTGCCGGCGACCTCACGGCCCAGCACCGCGGGGCCCGTGGTGCCGTAGGAGCCGTCGCGGACCCGCCAGTCACCCGGGTTGACCCCGGCCACCCTGACCCTGACCAGCAGTTCGTCCGGGCCCGGGGTGGGCACCGGGACGTCCAGGAAGGTCTGCTTCTCCGGCCCGCCGGTCTCGCTGAACCCGTACGCGCGCATCTGGCTCCTCTCGCCGGGTGTCGACCGTAGTGCTCGCCCGGGCCGATCAGCTGCCGCGCCGGATCTGCGGCGGTATCGGTTGACGGGCGTGCTCTCCTCCTCGTGGAGCGCCGTGGGGCGGCGCACGGGGGAGAGCGCCATGTCCGGATCGTTGTCCGTGGTCGTCGTCGGCGGGGGGATCGGGGGGCTGACCGCGGCGCTCGCGCTCTCGCGGGCCGGCCACGACGTGCGGGTCGTCGAGCAGGCGGCGGGTGCGACCGAGGTGGGGGCCGGCATCCAGCTGGCGCCCAACGCGACCCGCGTGCTGCGCGAGCTGGGCGTGCTGGAGGCCATCGAGCGGGTCGCGGTGCGCCCGGAGGCGTTCGAGTTCCGCCGCTGGGACGACGGGCGGCTGTTGTCCTCGACCCCGCTCGGCGCGTCGATCGAGCGGACCTACGGGGCGCCGTACCTGCACGTGCACCGGGCCGACCTGGTGCGGGTGCTGGCCGACGCCCTCCCGGCCGGCCGGGTCGAGACCGGACGCCGCTGCGCGGGCGTGGCGCAGCGGCCCGGCGGGGCGTGGCTCGGGTTCACCGACGGCTCGGGCGCCGACGTCGACCTCGTGGTGGGCGCCGACGGCATCCACTCGGCGGTGCGCGAGTCGCTGTTCGGGCCGCGGGCCGCCCGGTTCACCGGGCACGCCGCGTACCGGGGCCTGGTGCCCGCCGAGCGGGTGGCCGGGCTGGGGCCGGGCCGGCGGGCCACGGTCAACGTCGGACCCGGAGCGCACCTCGTGCACTACTACGTCGCCGGGGGCCGCCTGCTCAACGTCGTGTGCGTCGTCGAGGAGGGCTCGTGGACGCGCGAGTCGTGGACCGACACGGGCGACCCGCGCCAGCTGCGGGCGGCCTTCGCCGGGTGGCACCCGACCGTGCGCGCGGTCATCGAGGCACTCGACCGCCCGCTCAAGTGGGCCGTGTTCGACCGCGACCCGCTGCCGCGCTGGGGCGCGGGCGCGGTCACCCTGCTCGGCGACGCCTGCCACCCGATGCCGCCCTACGCCGCGCAGGGCGCCGGCCAGGCCATCGAGGACGCCGCCGCCCTCGCCGGCTGCCTGGACGGCGCCGCGGACGTCCCGGGCGCGCTCGTCCGCTACGCGGAGCTGCGCAGGCCCCGCACGGCCCGGGTCCAGGCCATGTCCCGCGACAACGGCACCCGCTTCCACCTCCCCGACGGGCCCGACCAGCTGGCCCGCGACGAGGCGATGGCGTCGTCGTTCGGGATCTCCCCGGACGTCGACTGGCTCTACGGGCAGCCCACCACGATCTCGTCCGGTGGCCGGGAGCGCGCCCGGCACGGATGATGGTGGTGTGGTTGATCTGCGGGTTGGAGGGGTCGGCTCGCTCACCGACCGCGTGACGGCGCTGCGGGCGCGGCTGGGTGCCGACGTCTTCCAGAAGGTCGCCGGTGACGAGGGGCCGGGCCGGCGGGAACGCATCCACAACGCGCCCGGCCCGCGCTGGTTCGCCGAGGACCGCCCCATCCGGCGGGTCCACGGCGACGCGTCGATGTTCGTCGGCGGGCTGCGCGCCCTGCTGCTGCAGTCGCTGCACCCGCTGGCGATGGCCGGGGTCGCCGGCCACTCCGGCTACCGCGGCGACCCGTGGGGCAGGCTCGCGCGCACCAGCTACTTCCTGGCCGCCACGACGTTCGGACCGGACGCGGAGGCGCGCGCCGTGGTCGAGAGGATCAAGGCCGTGCACGAGCGGGTGCGCGGGCGGGCCCCGGACGGCCGCCCGTACTCCGCGGGCGACCCGCACCTGCTGGAGTGGGTGCACATCGCCGAGATCGACAGCTTCCTGCGCGCCCACCAGCGCTACGGGTCGCGCCCGCTCGACCGGGCGGGGCGCGACGGCTACGTCGCCGACACCGCCCGGGTCGCCCGGGAGCTCGGCGTCCCCGACCCACCGGAGACCGAAGCCGAGCTGGCCGACCGGATCGCGGCCTTCCGCCCCGAGCTGGCCGGCACCCCGCAGGCCCGGTCGACCACGCGGTTCCTGCTGCTCAACCCGCCGCTGGCGGTCGCGGCCCGGGCGCCCTACGCGCTGCTGGCCGCGGCCGCGGTCGAACTGCTCCCGCGCTGGGCCCGCGGCCCGCTGCGGCTGCCCTACCTGCCCGTCGTCGAGCACACCCTGGTGCGGGCCGGCGGGCAGGTCGTCACCCACGGCATCCGCTGGGTCATGGCGGCGTAGCCCCCGTCAGGGGCGCAGGGTCGCCACCAGCGGCCGGTGGTCGGAGCTGGGGACCCAGAACGTCTCCGGCTCGCCGATCCGCTCCAATCCCTTCACGAACATGTAGTCGATCTTGTGTACGGCCGGCGAGCCGGGCTTCTCGGCGTCGTTGCCGCCGGTGGGGGCGTTGCGGTCGCGGTCGACGTCGAGCAGGCCGGACTCCTCGAAGACGTCCAGGCGACCGTCCTGGGGCGCCATGTTGAAGTCGCCCATGACCAGCACCCGCTCCCCGCTGCCGGCGGCCGCCCGCCCCACGACGTCGACCTGCGCGGCCTGCAGGTCCAGGCGCCGCTGCCCCTTCTCCTCGCTGTCGCCGCGCTCGGGGCCGATGGTGATGTGCGTGGTCAGCAGCCGGACCGGGGCGCCGGGCACGTCGAGGGTGACGGCCAGGACCGACCGGGGCTCGTCGAGGTCGTCGCCGTCGGGCAGGATCGTCGTCACGGGGTCCACGAGCGGCACCCGCGACAGCACGGCCTGCCCGAACACGACCGGTCCGGCCGCGGTGTCGCGGCAGGTCTCGTAGAGCGCCTCCCGGGCCGGTCCCGGGGCGAGCTCGTAGGTCAGGCCGTGCTCCTCGCGGAGCAGGTCGACGAGGTCCTCGGCGTCGCCGACGCAGATCTCCTGGAAGGCGACGACATCGGGGCGCTGCTCGGCGACGACCGGGGCCCAGTCGGGGGCGTCGTAGGTGTTGGTGCGCACGTTCCAGGTCATCACCCGCAGCTCGGGGGGCGCGGCGGCGGGCGTCGCGGGAGCCGTGGTCGGAGCGGGCGCCGCGGCGGTGGCCGCGCTGGGGCCTGTCGCGGTGGCGGCCGCGCACCCGGACAGGGCGACCAGGGCGAGCGCCAGGACGGTCGCGGCGCGGTTGCCGGGCCCAGACACTTCGAGGCCTCCCACCGGCGCCGGACGTACCCGGCGAGCGTAGCCGCGCGGCGGGGCGGCGCGGCGGCGGGAACCGGCCACGTCCCCGGGCCCGGGGCCGTTCGAGTGATCACGATGCCGGGGCTGCGGGGCGCCGCGTTAGGGTCGCGCCATGACCGTCCCCCTGGCCCACGACCTGCGGGGGGACGGGCCGCTGCTCGTCCTCGTGCACGGCATCACCGAGAACCGCCGCTCGTGGGACCCGCTCACCGACGACCTCGCCCGCGACCATCGGGTCCTGCGCGTCGACCTGCGCGGGCACGGGGAGTCGCCCGGCGGCGACGACTACGGCGTCGCCGCGCTCGCCGACGACGTCGCCGCCGTCGTGGCCCAGGCCGCCCCGGACGGGCCGGCGCCGCTGCTGGTCGGGCACTCGCTGGGCGGGATGGTCGTGACGGCCTACGCGGCCGCGCACGAGGCCCGCGGGGTGGTGAACGTCGACCAGAGCCTCGACCTGGCGCCGCTGCAGGCCGGCGTGCAGGCGCAGGCCGACAACCTGCGGGGGGAGGCGTTCCCGGCCGTCGTCTCGGCCCTGTTCACGTCGATGCGCGGCCCGCTGTCCGACGACGAGTGGGCGCGGCTGGAGGCGCTGCGCCGACCCGACCAGGCGGTCGTGCTGGCCATCTGGGGGCTGCTGCTCGACACCGGCCCGGTCGAGCTGGAGGCGGCCGTGGACGCGATGGTCGACGGGATCACCGCGCCCTACCTGGCCCTCGACGGCGTCGACCCCGGCCCGGGGCATGCCGGGTGGCTGGCCAAGCGCATCCCGCAGGCCCAACTGGAGGTGTGGGACGGGTTGGGGCACTACCCGCACCTGGTCGAGCCGGAGCGGTTCCTGGGGCGGCTGCGCGCGTTCGAGGCGAGCCTCGGCGAGGGCTGAGCGACCTACTGCTGCCGTCTGTTGCTGCCGCGCCGCCGCCTCCGCTCCTCGGCGCCGGCGCGCCTGCGACGGCTCGCAGAGGGTGGTGGCGTCTGCGCAGCGTCGGGTGGGTTGGCGCAGCCCGCCGGCGGGCTGCGAGCACACGTCCCGGGCTGCGAGGCGCGCCCAGGACCGCCCGCCGGGCATGGTTGGTGAGGCGCATCCCGCAAGCCCGACCAGTGCTGCCGCGCCGCTTTCGCTCCTCGGCGCGGCGCGGCTGCGGTGGCTCGCAGAGGTGGTGGTGTCTGCACAGCGTCGGGTGGGTTCTCGCAGCCCGCCGGCGGGTTGCGAGACCACGTCCTGGGCTGCGAGGTGCGCTCGGGGCCGCGGGGCGGCTACTCGGCCGGGTCCGGGGTATGCGGCAAGCCGTGAAGTTGGGGGCTGAACGGGCACCCTGGTCGTTCGGCCACAGGTCAGCGCGTCGAGTCTGCTCTTCGGTTCGGCCCCGGTGCCGGCCCGGGGCGGGCCCGTGACCGGCCGGCGTTGTGCACGCGGTGGCTCGCAGGGGTGGTGGCGTCCGCGCAGCATCAGGTGGGTTGTCGCAGCCCGCCGGCGGGCTGCGGGACCACGTCCTGGGCTGCGAGGTGCCCAGAACCGCCGGCCCCAGGGCGTGCCGAGTGGCTGGTGACGCGCGTCCCGCGAGCCCGACCGTTGCTGCCGCGCCGCTTCCGCTCCCGGCGCGGCGCGCCTGCGGTGGCTCGCAGAGGTGGTGGTGTCTGTGCAGCGTCGGGTGGGTTGGCGCAGCCCGCCGGCGGGTTGCGAGACCATGTCCTGGGCTGCGAGGTGCGGCCAGGACCGTCGGCCCCGGGGCCGTGCCGAGTGGTTGGTGACGCGCGTCCCGCGAGCCCGACCAGTGCTGCCGCGCCGCTTCCGCTCCTCGGCGCTGCGCGCCTGCGGTGGCTCGCAGAGGTGGTGGCGGCAGCGCAGCGTCAGGTGGGTCCTCGCAGCCCGCCGGCGGGCTGCGAGACCATGTTCAGGGCTGCGAGGTGCGCCCAGGACCCCGGCCCCGGGGTGCCGAGTGGGTGGTGACGCGTATCCCGCGGGCCCGACCAGTGCTGCCGCGCCGCTTCCGCTCCTCGGCGCTGGCGCGCCTGCGGTGCGGGTCGGCTTGCCATGGCGGTCCTACTCCAGCGATCCGCACGACTACCGCGTCGAGAACGGACCCGACCTCACCGCCCACGTCGTCGCCGAGGTTGAGCGGCGGCGGGCCCGACCACCGGACCGGCCACCGCCGACCGCGGACACCGGGCCACCGTTCTGATCCAGCTCCGCGAGCGATGCCCACCCTCCGCCACGGCGTTGGGTAGGAGAATGGCAGCGGTTCCGCCTCCACCGATGAGTCGGCGCCGCCGGCGCGGTCCCAGCCGCGTGACGACTCCCGCGTTCGTTCCCGCCCGCCTCGCCCGCCTGCACGACGTCCTCGCCGGTCACGTCGAGCGCGGTGCGGCGCCCGGTCTCGTGTCCCTGGTCTCCCGCCACGGCGAGACCCACGTCGACGTCATCGGTGCCGCCGGGGTCGACGATCCGCGTCCCATGCGGTCCGACGCCGTCTTCCGGATCAGCTCGATGACCAAGCCGATCATCGCGGTGGCCGCCCTCGTCCTGGTCGAGGAGTGCGTGCTGCGCCTGGACGACCCGGTGGAGCGGTTCCTTCCCGAGCTCGCCGACCGGCGGGTCGTGCGGCGCATCGACGGTCCGGTCGACGACACCGTGCCGGCCCGCCGGCCGATCACCCTGCGCGACCTCCTCACGTTCCGCATGGGCAGCGGCATCCACCTCCGGCCCTGCCCGGTCGCGGAGGCGGCGGCCCCGCTGGAGCTGTTCGTCGGACCGCCGCAGCCGGCCGTGCCGCCCGGGCCGGACGAGTGGATGCGGCGCTTCGCCACCCTCCCGCTGATGGCCCAGCCGGGGGAGCGCTGGCTCTACAACACCGGCTCCGACGTGCTCGGCGTGCTGATCGCCAGGGCGTCCGGGCGGAGCCTGCCGGACTTCCTGCGCGAGCGGATCTTCGACCCGCTCGGCATGCCCGACACCGGATTCGCCGTCGGGCCCGGGGCCGCCGACCGACTCGTCGGCGCCTGTGCCACCGACCCGGACACCGGCGCGCTGCGGCCCTACCCGGCCGCCGCGCAGTGGCTCACCGCCCCGGCGTTCCCGTCCGGCGCGGGCGGCCTGGTGAGCACCGCGGCCGACTACCTGGCCTTCGCCGCGATGCTGCGCCGCGGTGGCGCGCCGGTGCTGTCGCGGTCCTCGGTGCGGGTGATGACGACCGACCACCTCACCCCGGCGCAGAAGGCGCTCGGCGGGTTGTTCCCCGACGACTTCGACGGGCGCGGCTGGGGCTTCGGCGTCTCGGTGGTCACCCGCCACGACAACCCGGCCGAGCCGGTGGGCCAGTACGGGTGGGACGGCGGGCTGGGCACGATCTGGCGCAACGACCCCGCCGACGACCTGACGGCCGTGCTGCTCACCAACGCGGCCTGGACGTCCCCGCGCCCACCCGACGTCGCGCGCGACTTCCTGACCGCCGCCCACGCCGCCGTCGCCGGGTGAGCGCCGCTACCGGGTCGCCACGTACACCGCGTTCTGCGGCCGCGGGCTCGGGTGCACGCGCACATCGGTGAACCCGACCTCGGTGAGCATCTCCCGCGCCGCCTCGCGCCCCCACATGGCGCCCAGGCCCTCGCCGCCGCCGTGCAGCGAGATCGGCAGGCAGTGCAGCACGCTCACGCCGAAGGCCTGCGCGGCGCCGGGGTTGCCGGCGACCTCGTCCAGGTCGGCGGAGAACGCGATGTCGACCATGACCAGGACCCCGCCGGGGGCCAGGGCGCGGTGCACTCCCCGCAGCGCCTCCCGGGGACGGCCGAGGTCGTGCACGACGTCGAGCGCGAGCACGACGTCGTAGCGGCCGTCCTCGTCGAGCCGGGCGGCGTCGCCGACGCGGAAGTCGAGGTTGGGCCGGTCGCCGAGCCCGGCGCGGGCCCGCTCGATCGCCTCGGGGACGACGTCGAGGCCGGTCACCCGGGAGGCGGGGAAGGCGTCGGCGATCAGCCGGGCGACCTGGCCGGGGCCGCAGCCGACGTCGAGGACCTCGGCGCCGGCGCGCAGGCGCTCGTGCAGGCCCGGCACGGCGCCGAGGAAGCCGGGTACCAACTGCTCCTCGTAGAGGTAGCGGCGCGACCCGCCCAGCGAAGCGCCGGCACGCTGGGCGTAGGTCGCGGCGGGGATGCCGGCGCCGTCGCGGAACCGGTCGGCCACCTCGGGGACCATCGCGGTGAGCCGGGTGAGCATCTCCGCGCCCGGGGCGGTGTTGGCCGCGGTGGCGCCGCTGAGCAGGCGGGCGTAGCCGGGGGCGAACCGGTACCGCCCGGTCCCGGAGTCCCACTCCACGATGCCGCCACCGACCAGCCCGCCCAGCCACTCCCGGACGTAGCGGGGAGCGGCGCCGGCGCGGGCGGCGAGCTCGTCGGAGGTGGCCGGGCCGGCGGCGAGCGCGTCGAGCAGGCCGAGTCGGTGGCCCAGGCCGATCAGGCTGACCAGGACGTGGCCCAGCGCCAGCTCGGTCAGGCGGGCGACGGCTGTGTCGGCGGCTGTGTCGGCGGCTGTGTCGGCGGCTGTGTCGGAAGCGGTGTCGGAAGCGGTCGTCTCGTCCATCGCCACCGATCGTGGCAGCCTCAGCCGCCCAGGTGCGCCGCGGCGACCTTCTTCGGCACCACCATCCGCCAGGCGTCCAGCACGAGCTCGCGCATGCGCTCCTCGTCGAGCTCGGCCGTCCAGGCGTGCACCCAGTTGAACCGCATGTCGGACTCGCCCGGCAGGTGGAACACGGTCGGCTCGGCGGCGACGAGGTCGGCGCGCTCCTCCTTGGGGAACGCGAACCCCATGACGGTCTCGTCGCGGGAGAAGGCGACGTAGACGATCTGGCCGACGCGGAACTTCACCCGGTCGCGGATCAGGTGCTCGGTGGAGCGGGGCAGCGGTCCGGCCACCCGGCGCACGTCCTCGACGGTCACCACCAGCCCACCATAGGGGCCGGGGCGGATCTCAGCGATCGCTCAGCATGCGGTCACGGCGCCCCGGCGGCTGCCCCTAGCGTGTCAAGGGCGTCACCCGTCCGGCTGCGGACCCCGGTGGCGGCACTCGCGCGTCCGACAGGCAGGTTGTCCCGATGACCGTCATCGCCCGATCGATCCGCCGGCACCCCCGGCGCTACACGGCCCTCCTGGTCGTGCTCGTGCTGGCGGTCGCGGCCACGATCTGGCTCGTCGGCCGGTCGGCCGGGGCCGTGGAACCGGAGGTGGCCACCGCGCGGACGGGCCAGCTCGACCGCACCGTCGTGGTGACCGGGACGGTGGAGCCCACCCAGCGCGCCGACCTCGACTTCCCGGCCGGCGGGGAGGTCGTCTCGGTCACCGCGGTGGTCGGCCAGCAGGTCGCCGCCGGGCAGGAGCTGGCCGCCGTCGACTCGGCGTCGCTGTCGGGCCAGGTCGCCCAGGCGCGCTCGGCGCTGGCCTCGGCCGAGGCGCGACTGGCCGCCGACCGCTCCGCCGACGCCTCCGCCGAGCAGATCGCCGCCGACCGGGCCGCGGTCGACTCCGCGCGGGCCCAGCTCGACGTCGCCCGGCGCAACGAGTCCAACGCGACGCTCACCGCCCCCTTCGCCGGCACGGTCGCCGCCGTCAACGTGACGGTCGGCGAGCAGGTGACCGGGGGCGTCGGCGGCTCGTCCGCGGCGTCCGCCGCCGCGGCCGCGGCCGGTGGGGCGGGCCAGGGCGGCGCGGGTGGTGGCGGCATCAGCGCCAGCGGCGGGGCGGCGGTGTCCTCGGGGTCGACGGCGGCCACGGCCGCCCCCGGCACGGCCGACGTCGTCGTGGTCAGCACCGGCTCCTACATCGTCGACGCCACCGTGGACGACACCCAGGTCGGCGAGCTGCGCGCCGGCCTGACCGCGAACATCACCCCCAACGGCGCCGTCGACCCGGTCCCCGGCACCGTCGAGTCGGTCGCGCTGGTGGCCACCTCGACCTCCGGCGTCGCCGGCTACCCGGTCACCATCGCCGTGACCGGCAGCCCGCCCGGCCTGCACATCGGCTCGACCGCCCAGGTCGAGATCGTCACCGAGCGCATCACCGACGCCGTGCTGGTGCCGAGCGCGGCCGTGCGCGGCACCGGCGACGAGACCACGGTCGTCGTCCGCGACGGGGAGCAGGACGTGACCCGCCCGGTGGAGGTCGGCGCGACCTCCGGCGGGCGCACGCAGGTCCTGCGCGGCCTGGCCTCCGGCGAGCAGGTCGTGCTGCCCGCGGCGGGCGAGGCGCCCCCGGCGTCCGGGTTCGGCAGCTTCGGTGGCAACCGCAACGGCGGTGGCGGCGGCGACGGGAACGGCGGCGACGGGAACAGCGGCGACGGGAACGGCGGCGACGGGAACGGCGGCGGCGGTAGCACGCCGCCGAGCGGCCGGTCCGGGGGCGGCTCGTGAGCTCTCCCGCGGCCCCGGCGACCGGCGAGCCGCTCATCGAGCTCGACGGCACCAGCAAGACCTACCGCAGCGGCGAGATCGAGGTCGCCGCGCTGCGCCCGACCACGCTGCGCATCGACAGCGGCGAGTTCGTCGCGATCATGGGGCCGTCCGGCTCCGGCAAGTCGACGCTGATGAACGTGCTGGGCTGCCTGGACGTCGCCACCGCCGGCACGTACCGGTTGGCCGGGGCCGACGTCGGGGCGCTGTCGGAGGTCGAGCTCGCCGAGATCCGCAACCGGCGGATCGGCTTCGTGTTCCAGCAGTTCAACCTGCTCGCCTCGATGCCGGCGTGGCGCAACGTCGAGCTGCCGCTCTGCTACGCGGGCGTGGCGCGGGCCGAGCGCCGCGAGCGCGCGCTGGCCGCGCTCGACCGCGTCGGGCTGGCCGACCGCAGCGACCACCGCCCCGGGGAGCTGTCCGGCGGGCAGCAGCAGCGGGTGGCGGTGGCCCGCGCGCTGGTCACCGAGCCCGCGCTGCTGCTGGCCGACGAGCCCACCGGCAACCTCGACTCGACCGCCACCGCCGACGTGCTCGGCCTGCTGACCGAGTTGCACGCCACCGGCCGCACGGTCGTCCTCATCACCCACGAGGACGACGTCGCCGCCGCGGCCGGGCGGGTCGTGCGGCTGCACGACGGCACGGTCGTCTCCGACGAGCCGAACCGGCCCGGCGCGCACCGGGCGCGGAAGGTCCTGTCGTGAACTGGTGGGAGACCATCCGGACCGGCTACGACGCCGTCCGCGCGCACCGGCTGCGCTCCGCGCTGACCATGCTGGGCATCCTGATCGGCATCGCCGCGGTGATGCTCACCGTCGGGCTCGGCCTCGGCGCCCAGGCCACCATCGGCGCCCAGATCAACTCGCTGGGCAGCAACCTGCTCGTCGTCACCCCCGGCAGCGCGACCACCAACGGCGTGCGCGGCGGGCAGGGCAGCGCGGCCACCCTCACCCTCGCCGACGCCACCGCGCTGGCCGACCCGCAGGTCGCCCCGGACGTGGCGGGCGTCGCCCCGACGGTGCAACGCCCCGGCCCGCTGGCCGTCGCCGGCACCAACTGGACGACCAGCGTCGTCGGCACCACCGAGGACTGGTCGCAGGTGCGGGCCCGCACCGTCAGCAACGGCCGGTTCCTCACCGCCGAGGACGTCAGCGGCAAGGCGGCGGTCGTCGTCCTGGGCTCGACGACGGCGAGCGAGCTGTTCGGCGAGGAGAACGCGGTCGGGCGGACGGTGACCGTGTCCGGGGTGCCGATGACCGTGGTCGGCATCCTCGACCCCGGCGGCAGCTCCCCACTGGGCGACCAGGACGACCAGGCCGTCGTCCCGATCAGCGTGGCCGCCGAGCGGATCTTCGGCGGCGCCGCCCGCACCACCGTGCAGACGATCTTCGTGCAGGCGCAGAGCACCGAGGCGCTCTCGGCGGCCCACCAGGAGGTCAGCCAGTTGCTGCTGGCGATGCACCGCATCACCGACCCGACGGCGCCCGACTTCACCATCACCACCCAGCAGTCCATCCTCGACATCGCCAACTCGATCACCGGGGCGCTCACCGCGGTGCTCAGCGGCATCGCCGGGATCTCGCTGCTGGTCGGCGGCATCGGCGTCATGAACATCATGCTGGTCTCGGTGACCGAGCGGATCCGCGAGATCGGCCTGCGCAAGGCGCTGGGCGCCACGCCCACGGTCATCCGCCGCCAGTTCCTGGTCGAGGCCGCGGTGCTCGGGCTGGCCGGCGGCATCGCCGGGGTGGTCGTCGGCATCGCCGGGTCGGCGGCGCTGTCGAACGCGCTGGGCCAGCCGATCGTCGTCTCGCCGTCGGCCACGCTGCTGGCGCTGGCGGTCTCGATCGGCATCGGCCTGCTGTTCGGCGTCTACCCGGCCAGCCGGGCCGCCCGGCTGGCCCCCATCGACGCGCTGCGCAGCGAGTGAGTGGAGACCAGCTGATGACAGCCATGACCGGTGCCCCGCGCCGCCGCCGCCTCTGGATCATCGCCCTGGTGGTCGTGGTGCTGCTGGCCGCGCTGGCGGTCTTCGCCGCCACCGCCGGCTCGGCCGCGCCCCGGTACCGCACCGCCGCGGCCGGACCGGGCGACGTGACCGTCACCCTGGACGCCGCCGGCTCCATCCAGCCGGTCGACCGCGCCGACCTGGCCTTCCCGGTCGGGGGCAGCATCGCCGTCGTCGACGTGGCGGTCGGGCAGCAGGTGAGCGCGGGCACGGTGCTGGCCCGCCTGGACACCACCGCCCTGGACGCCGGGGTGGCGGCGGCCGAGTCGCAGCTGGCCACGGCCAGGGCCCGGCTGGCCGCCGACGAGGACGGCACCGGCACCGCCGGTCTGTCCGGGGTCGGGGCGCCGGGCGCCGCGGCGGCCGGGCGCAACCTGCGGCTGCCGAGCGCGCCGCC